>JAZDLC010000475.1:0-9110 GCA_043802345.1 Planctomycetota bacterium
ACCGGTGATGGGCACCCGGTTCGGAGAAGGTATGACGCGGCGAGCACTCCCATATGGACTCCTGGGAGTCGTCGGATTCCTCGGTTTCGCGGCGGGTTCCATCCTGGATCCAATCCCGCTGCAATGGGGCGATCTGTTCGCGGAGAGCGAGGCCAGGTCCAGGCCGGTCGAGCAGCGCATCACCCCTCTGGGAGGCGACGAGCAGGCCACCGTCGATCTGTTCGAGCGCTCTTCCCGGTCCGTGGTCTTCATCGCCACCAGCCACCTCCAGGAACTGGTGCTGATGCCGGGCGGCAAGCAGGCGGTCAGCGTGGGGCCCGAGCTCCGCTCCCAGCTTCGCCAGTCCTGGATCGAGAATCCGGGGACCATTTCGGTGCCGCCGGACGCTTCGGGAGGCCAGCTCCTGACCTTCGATCCCACCTGTATCGATCGGAACTTCCGGTGGGGAAGCGGTTCCGGAATCGTCTGGGACCGGGAGGGACATGTCATCACCAACTACCATGTGCTGACCGACGCCTGGGATCTGATGGTTCGCCTCCCGGATTTCAGCGACTGGCCCGCCCGGCTGATCGGCTTCGACGAGGACAAGGACCTGGCCGTGCTCAAGGTCGATGCGCCCGCCGACCGGCTCAGCCCCCTCGCCATCGGCCGCTCCGACAGCCTGAGGGTCGGACAGAGGGCGTACTCCCTCGGCAATCCGTTCGGCCTCTCGAGCAGCCTCACGGAGGGGATCATCAGCGCGCTCGGCCGGACGATTCGCTCCGGCACCGGCGCGGGGCGCATCATCCAGAACGTGATCCAGACCGACGCGGCCATCAATCCGGGCAACTCGGGCGGACCGCTGCTCGATTCCGCGGGCCGGTTGATCGGCGTCACGACGGCCATGGTCTCCGAGTCGGGCAACAGCTCGGGCATCGGCTTCGCCATTCCGGTCGACACGGTCAACCGGATCGTTCCGGACCTGATCAACTTCGGCCACGCCACCCGCGCCGGCCTCGGCATCCGGGTGCAGACCGGGCTGGTCGGCCAGATCGAAGGGGTCCTGATCGCCTTCGTCCTGCCGGGGTCCCCTGCCGAGCACGCCGGCCTGCGGGGCGGCATGAACCCGGAGACGCTGGTGTTCGATCGCAGGGGCGACATCATCATCGCCATCGACGACGAGCCGGTGACCGAGTTCGACGACCTGTGGACGGAACTGGACGATCACTACCCGGGCGATTCGGTCAAGGTCACCTACAGGCGCGGCAACGAGATCGCTTCCACCACCATCGAACTCGACGTGCTCCCTCCGGAAGGCCAGGGAACGGCGCCGGAGTAGAGCTTCAGCCCCCCGTGCCGAGGTGGACCGGAATCAGGTACAGCAGCTCCAGGGAAGAGATCTGCGTGTTACCGGTCAACTCCCTCACCATCTCGGTCGACCTCGGGTCGGCGAGGGCGGCCGCGACGCGGACCACGTCCTTCTCCGCTGCTTCTTTCGGGGGCAGGACCACGTTGACATGGTTCTCGGCCAGGAATTCCATCCGGTCAGGAACGACTGCGGCCCGGATTCTGGCCTTTCTGCCGTGACCCGTCACCCGGTTCACCACGATCGCCGGGCCGACGAGCGGCTTTCTCCCGCGCACGAAGCCGGGCTTCCCTGTCTTTCCCCGCAGATCAAGCGCGCCCTTCCCCACGTTGTGGGCCCACAGGAGGCGGACGGCCTCCTCGGGCTCTTGCGACAGCAGCTCCCGCACCTGGTTCCAGACGACTGATCCCGTCCGGACGGAGTATCCCAGCGCGTCGAGTGTGGTCGCCCCCTCGAACAGAGTTCGCAACCGCTCAGGGTGCTGGCAGAGGAGGCGGAACGGCCCCCGCGAGAAGACGAACCGCCCGTCGTCCGGCTCCCCCTTGACGATTCGCAGCAACATGACCGCCTGGTTGGCGTCGACGAAGCGGTCGGCCGACTTCTGGACGCGCAGGCTCTCGACCCTGCAGGTGGACAGAATGAACTCTCGCAGAGACTGGAAGTAGGCGCCGTTGTTCATCGAGGGCGGCAGGACGAAGGCCAGCATTCCGCCGGGCCTGAGCAGTTCCAGGCCGAGCTTCACGAAGCAGGCGTAGGTGTTCGGCCGGCCGGAGATGGCCGTGGCGTACCGCATGCGAAAGGCGGCGTCCGGCTTGAACTGGAAGTAGGGTGGATTGCCGAGGACCAGGTCGTATGCCGGCTCAAAGGGCGCCGCCAGGGCGTCCTCGCAACGAATCAACGCCTCGGGGACCACCTGCGCGGCGATCCGGGCGAGCTCCGGATCGATTTCGAGCCCGGCGAGTTGCGCGTCCGGCCAGACCTCCCGGGCAGTGCGCAGGAACTCGCCCGTCCCACAGGCGGGATCCAGAATGGCGGGACGCGCCGGAAGCCGGACCTGGTCGAGCAACGCTCTGCGAAGGTCTTCCGGAGTGAAGAACTGCCCGAACGCCTTCCGCTTCGCGAGCGGAGTCCGGCCGATGTAGTCGAGGGTCTCTCGTCTCAGTGATGGTGCGGGCACAGGTTCCATGTATAAGGCAGTGGACAGACGCTCGCGGTCTGTTTCAACAGGCCGTGCTTGATTGTTCGTTGCCGGTATCACGATGAAACACAGGAAAGAGAGCAAGCAGCGCCGGGCCTTCAGCCAGATCGGCGGGGTCGTTTCCTGCGCCGGCGACCCGGAATCGGCCCGCCTGCTGTCGCGGGCCTGGGAGGCCGCCTCCGGTGACGGTCGGCTCCTGACTCACGGCTTCCATCCCTACCCCGCACGGGTGCACCCGCTCCTGATCCGGTCACTGCTCGAGGCCTATTCGCAGCCGGGACAACTGGTGGTCGACCCCTTCTCCGGCAGCGGCACGGTGGTGGTGGAAGCGCTCGCCGCGGGCCGCAGGGCGATTGGGACGGAGATCAACCGGGTGGCCCTCTCCGTGGCCTGGACCCGGCTGCTGCTGCTGGGCGGGCCTGAGAGAAGACAGCTCGAGGAAAGCGCCTCCACCCTTGCCTCGCGAGCTGCCCGCTCCAGGAGTGGACACGTCCCCGTGGATCTGCCCGGGGAGCTGGCCAGGCAGTTCTCCCCGACCACCCTGCTGGAGCTGACGACTCTGCGGAACGCTCTCGAGACGATCGCGGACGACCCCATCCGCACCGCCCTGCGCATGGTGCTCTCTTCGCTGGTGGTCAAGCTGTCCAGGAGACTCTCGGAAACCAACGCCCGCTCCGGGGATGGCCGGAATCCCGCCGGCATCACCTACCGCCTGTTCAAGGAGCGCACCACCGAGTTGGCCCTGGCCCTGCGGGATCTGAAGCGGGCGGCACATGATGGTTGCGTGCGGCCGCTGCTGGTGGCGGGGGACGCCCGGCAACTCCCCCTGCGGGACGGTTCCGTCGACCTGGTGCTGACCTCCCCCCCTTACCTTGGAACGTACGACTATGCGGAGGTCCAGCACCTCCGCGAGGCTTTCCTCGGCCTCCCGCCCGGCGACCGCTCGGCGCGGGAAATCGGCTCGAGGAGCGGCTCCCAGCTCCCCCCCACCCTGGCTCTGAAACAGTACCGGCAGGATCTGACCGCTGTCCTGCGCGAGGCCCGGCGCATCCTTCGCCCGGGCCGGTCGGCCATTCTCGTCCTCGGCGATTCCACCGTCGGAGACACCTTCGTCGATGCCGACCAGGTCGTGCGAGATGCCGCCCTCGCCGCCGGTCTCTCCTGCGTGGCCCGCTCCTCCCAGACACGCCCCAAGGCCCGGAAAGGACCGGCCCGGGAGCACTTGATCGCGCTCTCCAGACCCTGACTCGGTTTTTTTTCGAATGAGGACAACCAGAGGCCGGGCCCAGTGTTGAAATCATAGGCCTTGGGGCTGTTTGTCCGAGGAATAGACAGAGTATTCCCTCGGCGGATTCCCTGGGAGAGGAATCGCTGCCCCCTCCCAAGGACGGCTCACATCGCCGTCGTCACTCGAATTCAGAGGAGACCCAGAATGAAGATGCAGTTGCTCCTGACCCTGGCAGCGGCGCTGGTGGGCGGCGTGGCCGGCGCCATCGTGGTCGGCGCTGGACAGTCTGCGCCGGAATCCGCGAACCCGAATGTGGTGGAGATCGCGGCCCTCGAGAATCGGCTCGACGATCTGGCCCGGCAGAACGACCGGCTCCAGGAACAGCTCAACCGGCTCGAGGTGATGCCTTCGGCAGCAGAACCGGTGCGGGCCGTTGTCGATGCGGAGGCGCCTCCAACGGTCGAAGAGGAACAGATCGCGGCGATGATGAAAGAGCTGCGGCAGGTGAAGGGGGAGACCTCGAGCCTGCCCGAGAACTTCACGATTCAGGTCGGGGCCGCGCTCGAGAAGATCCGGGCCCAGGAAGAAAAGGAACGGGAAGAGCAGCGGCAGAAGGCCCGGGACGAGAGGTTCGAGCGTCAGCTCGCGGAGCTCGCGAAGACGCTGGGCATGGACGCCTACCAGACAAACGAGATGCGCAACACGCTGAACGCCCAGACCAAGAAGCTGGAGGACGCCCGGGATCTGATGCGTGATACAGGCGACTGGACCCTGATGCGGGAGTCAATGCAAGGCCTCCGCGAGGAGACGAACGCAGCCCTTGCGCAATTCCTCACTCCGACCCAGCTCGCCCAGTATCAGGAAACAGAGGGAGATCGCGGGATGGGATTCCGCGGGGGCCGTGGTGGCGGACCTGGTGGCGGCGGTGGCGGGCGCGGCGGCGGCGGTGGGCGCTGATTCGCCCGGCAACCTGGTTCACGGCTCGCCGCGATAGAACTCCTCGGACGGACCCCCGGGATTCAGGATCGATCGGATCCTCTGGAAGAGGACTTGCGATCTCTCGAAGTCGTCCCGATCCTCGGCCCAGCCCACATTGGAGGAGTGGTCATCAGCTGCCAGCAAGCCGGTCCGCTCCCGGACCTCGGTCTGCACGCGCACCTTCAGCTCCACCCCCTCCTCGAGCGCCGTCACCTCCGCCAGGGCCCGCTCCCGGCGCAGATAGCGAGTCACCGGCGACACCGAGTCGAAGTCCCACGCCGACTCGATCTCGCCTGTCCCCCGGTCCCCCTTGGCCTCCTTGAACTCCTTGCGGATCTGCGCCAGGGCCGTGTCGAACACATCATCGAAACGGATGTCGGTGTAGATCTCGGCTTGCCATTCGGCGGGATCCGCCAGGAGCCTCGCGGCGATCAGGGTGCATCCGGAAAAGGAAAGACCCGCGAGGATCAACAGGACCAGGGAGCGCAGCATTCGTGACCTCGAGCTTCGGTGTCTGAGGCTGGCATCGTACATGGTCTCCAGCTCGTTGTCGTTGTCGTTGTCCTCGTCGTAATCGTTCTCGTACGACGCACGTCTGATCCGGGAAGGGGCCGTCATCGAGTCACGAAGGCGACAACGACAACGGTCTGGCGAGCATGAGGCAGCGGCTTCTTCTCATCCCAGCACTTCCGAGATCGCCGCCACGCCCCGGTTCAGATCCTCCTCGGAGATCACCAGCGGCGGCAGCAACCGCAGCACGCGCGGCCCGGCGGGAAGGGCCCAGATCCGCCGCTCCATGAGCTTGCCGATCACCGGCGCGACCTCTTGATCGAGTTCGATGCCGATCATCAGTCCCAGGCCGCGGACCTCCTTGACCATGGGGAGAGCCCGCGCTTCGAGCTCACGCCGCACGCGATCTCCCAGCCGGGCTGACCGTTCCGGAAGACGCTCATCTCTCACGACCTTCAGCACGGCCCGGCTCGCCGCGCAGGCGAGCGGGTTGCCGCCGAAGGTCGAGGCGTGACGGCCGGCTTCGATCTTGCCCAGAGCCTCCCGCCAGGCCACCGCCCCCATCGGGATACCGCCCCCCAGAGCCTTCCCCAGAGCCACCACATCGGGGCGAAGGCCGATCCGCTCCGAAGCGAACCACGCGCCAGTGCGGCCGAGACCTGTCTGGACCTCGTCCGCGATGATCAGGACGCCGCGCTCCCGAGAGAGACGCTGGAGCGCCTCCACGAATCCGGCCGTCGCCAGGTGGACGCCGCCCTCGCCCTGAACCGGCTCCAACAGGAAGGCGGCCACGTCGTCTGTCAGCGCGCCGTCGAGAGCGTTGATGTCGTTGAACGGTACATGCCGGAAGCCGGGAACCAGTGGTTGGAACGGGTCCCGATAGTGCGGCTTCCAGGTGGCGCTCAGGGAACCCAGGGTCCGCCCATGGAACCCCCGTTCCGTCGCCACGATTCCCGGGCGGCCGGTGAACAGCCGCGCCACCTTGATCGCTCCCTCCACCGCTTCCGTTCCGGAGCTGCAGGGGTGAATGATCGATACGGCGCCCCGTTCCGTTTCGCCCAGGCTCTCCGCGAGCACGGCGCACAGTTCCTTCATCCACAGGGCACGCTGGTCGTTGAAGCCGCCCTCGGTGTAGAACACGAGCCGCGCTGCCTGATCCTGGATGGCGCGCGTCACCTCCGCGTGCGTATGGCCCACGCACCCCCATCCGTTCGCGGCGGCCAGATCGAGAAACTCGTTCCCTTCCTGATCGAACAACCGGGCACCCTCACCACGGGTGATGACCACCTTGCGGCGCGGAAAGCCGCCGGACATGTGGCGGGACTCGAACTCGATCAACTGCGCGCTCTCGTGAGCATCCATCGGGGAACACCTTGTGCTTTCCAATTGAAACGTTCAATTCTGCTTCACCCGCTTCACGAGCAGGGAGAACATGCGGCTCACCAGCTGCGGCCGCTCCAGGTAGAGGTTTTCGCGCTCTCCGCGGTCGGTGCCGAGATCGTAGAGTTGCCCGTACGGGCCCTCCCTCTCCGGCTGAACCCAGACTGGCGGGGTGAAGCCGCCCGAGCCGAGCCCGGCGATCAGCTTCCAGTCACCGAGCCGAAGGGCGAACATGCCGTCGTACGAATGGAGCACCAGATCAGTCCTCTCGCGCGCGTCGTTCCCCGTGAGAGTGGAGAGGAAGCTGACCGAATCCTCCGCCTCCCCCTCCGCGATCGGATGCCCCACGAGTTCCGCGAGAGTCGCGTACAGGTCGTTCAGCCCCACGAGAGCCGCGCGGATTTCGTTTGGCGCGATCCTACCGGGCCAACGCGAGATCAACGGAATCCGGTGCCCCCCCTCCCAGATATCACCTTTCATGCCACGGTACCCGAGATGGGAATCATGGCCGTATTCGGCCACGTCCTGTTGCCGCCAGTGGGCACCGTTGTCGGACGTGAACAGGACCAATGTCTCCTCGGCCATCCCGGTGCGCTCCAGGGTGGCGAGCAGCAGTCCCACGGACTGGTCGACCTGCGCCACGAAATCGCCGTAGTAGCCGGCCTTGCTCTTGCCGATGTTCTCCTTCGTGGGGACCCACGGGGTGTGCGGAGCCGTCAGCGAGAAGAAGAGGAAGAACGGATCGTCCTTCCCCTCGTCCGCGAAGGCGCGGAGCAACTCCACCGCCCGCCGGGTCAGCTCCGGCATGACCTCCTCGTGCGAGAAGTCGGGCGCGATCGGGCCGGCCCGCCAGAAGCCTCCCCCTCCGGCCCAGCGCCGCGCACTCCCCGGCGTGATCTTCGTGGCGGCCTGGACGACATGGTCCCCCTCGATATAGACGTAGGGCGGGACGTCCAGGGCCGAGGGGACACCGAACACATGGTCGAAACCAACGGTGTGGGGACCGGCGTCAAACGGTTTGGAGAAGTCGGTCTTCCGGCCCGGCTGCGCCGGATCGAATGATCCCAGCCCGAGGTGCCACTTGCCGATCATCGCGGTGCGATACCCGTGCTTCTTCAGCATCGAGGCGAGCGTCTCCCGGCCCGGCTCGATCAGCAGCCGGTCATCCCCCCAGAGAACGCCCCGCTTCATGCGCGATCGAAACGAGTAGCGCCCGGTCAGCAGGCCGTACCGCGACGGTGAGCAGACAGCGGCCGGTGAGTGGGCGTCGACGTACCGGACTCCCTCCGCGGCGAGCCGGTCCAGAATCGGGGTGGGGATCCTGGAATCGGGGTTGTAGCAGCCGACGTCCCCGATCCCCATGTCATCCGCCAGGATCAGCAGCACGTTGGGGCGGGCGGGCGGCGCGTTCCCGTCACCTTCCGTCCGCTCATCCGCCTGGAGCGCCCCCGAGAAGAGCGGCAGCAGGCAGAGCATCCAGTGCGGAACACGGAAGAGGCAGCGGAGTCGCGTCATCCGCGCCAGTCTCTCCCATCCGCGGTCCCAATGGAAGGGCGCCGAACATCCACACCCGGTGAAAATCTTCCACCGGGTGTGGATCTCAGAAGAGGCCGAGGATCTCGATCTGGATCGAGAGCGGAAGCATGTAGTTCGAGCCCATGGCCAGGTCCGCGTGCCAGGGCAGCCAGCGACCCTCCGCCAGGACTCCCAGAGCGGTGCAGGCGTTGCGCCGTTCCAGCGAGTTCCGGTCCTTGGCCGCCATTTTCAGCACCGCGTCCAGACCGGCCGGATCGCGCAAGGTCGCCAGCGACCAGGCGAGCGAGGTGGAGGTCACACCGTCGCCGGCCTCATTCAGGCTCTCCACCAGTTTCAGCGCCGCGGTCGTGTCTCCCATCAGCCCGAGTCCGTTGACGATCTCGATGCGGAGCGCCGGATCGAGATTCCCTTCCAGCGCCTCTCGCAGATCGTCCCGGGCCGGCATGAACCGCAGCAGGCCGAGAGCGACCGCCAGATGCCCGCGCAGCTCCGCATCGTTCGACTGTTGGAAGAGGTTCCTGAGGTCCGGCCCGGCGGCGTCGGTCCGCAGCAGGCCGAGGGCCAGGGCCAGCGCGCCCTGAAAATCCGGGTTCCGATGCCGGCGTAGGAGATCCAGGAGTTCTGCGCCCAGACGTGGACGCGTCGCGGAATCGCCGGGATACGCGGCCCCCAGCAGGCCGACCGCCAGCGCTACGAACGGGATGTCGGAAGCCTGCCTCGGATCGACCAACTGCCCCGAGAGAAAAGAGAGGATCTGCTCCGCCGAGGCCGAGACATCCTCCGCCCCGGCCACGGAACGTGCCGCAATCTGGGACAGTGCCATGTACGAGAACTGACGCAAGGAGGCGTCAGCGATTATAATAAACCCCCAACGGATTTTTCTGCATGTGCTGCCTACATGAAAAATGTCATCAGCCATTTTCACCAATTATGTC
>JAZDLC010000476.1:0-17908 GCA_043802345.1 Planctomycetota bacterium
TCGCGCTGGATGTAGAGGACGTCGATCTGGAAGCGGGCGAGCTGTGGCTCCGGACCACGAAGAACGACCGACCCGACCGCGTGTTCCTTGCACCGGCGACCGTCGAGCTGTTGCGCCCCTTCATCGAGGGAAGGTCTGGGCCGCTGTTTACCGGACGGAACGGCCATCGCCTTTCCTCCCGCCACGTCCAGCGCCGCCTGGCCATGTGGCTCGGTAGAGTCGGGGTCACACGGCATGCGTCGCCGCACTCGCTGCGCCACAGCTTCGCGACTCGGCTCTACGAGAAGACCGGCGACATGCTCCTCGTGAAGTCTGCGCTGGGCCACAGAAGCATCCTGTCCACCGCAATCTATGCCCACGCTGGAGGGGATCGATTGAGGAATGCGCTCTCAGGTTGAGGCCGACGCACACTCCGATCAAGCGCGACCAGCCCCGGCTCGCGTATCGATCCGATCCGCCACTAGTAACCAATGGCTTGCGCCGAAAACGGTGACACCCAGTGTACTTGTCTCTCGTGCAACACAGTATCCTGGCGAGGGCAGGAGTTCACATGGGACGCAACGACAGCAACAAGCAGGCGGACCTCGACGAAGCAATCAAGACGGCCAGAGAGGCCCTTGACCAAATTTTCTATCTGCCACATCCACCGCGGAATGCGCAGGATATCCAGAAGTCCATGCTAGTCAAAATCGCGTCAGGGTTGAGGCTCAAGCTCTCCAAAGGTGATCTGGTCAGGGCATTCGGAGCCGAGGGCATCGACCCGAGCCCTCTTCTGGAGGCTGCTCAGGCTCTCGATCCGCCAAGCGCCTTGCGTGCTCTCGCTGCGATCGACGAGCTTGAGATCGCCTTGAATGATGCGAGAGACCGGCAGGAAGTGAGGGGGCCAGATCGCAAGGCGCGAGAACAAGATGACGATGAACACGAAGACCCCGAGGAGAAGGCGAAGGCCCTTCTCGATGCGTGTCCGCTGGATGTTGAACTGGTCTCGGTCCTGGAGGTGCTGCTGGCCCTCAATCCGGGCGATGGTCTGATTGCACTGGCTCTGAAGAGGAAGATGAAGGTCGATGTGGATTCGACTCACCTTCAGAAACGCCTGGTTCCGCGTCTGAAGGCATACGGTGTCCGGAATGAGAAGAAGAGGAATCGCGGATACTACATACTCGAAGAGTCAAAGCCCATCTGTGTCCGAGCTTTAAAATTGTACCTCCAGGGCAAGTAGGAGAGGAACACCCCTGGAACAAGTGAGGAACAAGCCGGGATAGAGTGTGTGAGCCTGTGCCCATAGAACGTGGGCACCATGAACAAGCTCTCATCATCCAACCGACTCATTGGCCTGCGAGCCGCTGCGGACCTGTTCGCAGACTGGCTCCGCGACGCCGCCGATCGCAGCGACCTTCGCCATCACCGCGTCGGCCAGCGTCTCCTGTTCGACGAACAATTGCTCGGCCACCTTCTGGAGCGAGGGCTGCGGTGCGTTAGCTCAGGTGATCCGACCTGTGAGGACGATGCTGACACGCGGGAAGAGGGGTCTTGATGGACTGCCATATCAGCTCCGTGCGGGACACTCTACGTTGCGTCGCGGGCGCCGGCCAAGTCGTCGAACTCCGGGCTCTCAAGGTCCGCACTCAGGAGAATGACCCGTTCCCCAGGACGGTCTCTGGGTACTTCGACGACCCCGAGAAGCTTATCCAGGCAGCCAGCAACATCCAGGGCGCCCAAGGGATCTACTTCACCCTCAATCCCGTGAAGCCCGCCCTGCTGGCACGCTCTACGAACCGGGCCAGGCCGTGCTCCAAGGGCGACATGACGACCTCTGACAGCGACATCGTGCGGAGGCAATTCCTGTTCTTGGACTTCGATGCCGTCCGCCCTTCAGGGATCAGCGCGACGGACGATGAGAAGACTGCCGCCATGGAGCGGGCCAATGTCGTCCGGACCGATCTCGTGGCTCGTGGCTGGCCAGAGCCCATCCTGGCGGACTCCGGAAACGGCGCTCACCTCCTCTTCTGCGTGGACTTGCCGAGTGATGACGATGGCCTGCTGGAACGAGCGACCCAGGCCATCTCGGTTCGATACAGCGATGACACAGTCAACATCGACACGTCCACGGCGAATCCGGCCCGGCTGATCCCGCTCTACGGCACGCTGAAGGCCAAGGGAGACCACACAGAGGATCGACCACACCGACTCTCCCGCATCGTCCACGCTCCAGACCAACTCCAGGTCGTACCTCAGGACGCGCTGGAGTCGGTGGCAGCCGGCGCGCCTGTGAGACCGGGTCCAACTTCGGGTCAGGGCAACGACCGCGGTTTCGATGTGGAGACATGGATTCAGAAGGTCGGCCTCGCCATCAAGAAGGGTCCGTCCGCCTGGCGGGGTGGTCGCCGATGGGAGCTGGCGGAATGCCCGTTCAACCCCGAGCACAATCAGGGTGAGGCGTACCTCGTCGAACTCCCGAACGGTGCCGTCGCCGCCGGCTGCCACCACGCGAGCTGCACCTGGGGATGGCCCGAGCTACGCGCCCGATACGAGCCCCAACATGCCGGGGAGGGCACTGACAAAACCGACAAAAGGGCTTTTGTCGGTTTTGTCAGTGAGGGGGGTGGCCATTCTCAGAATTCGTGGGAGGAGCCAATCCCACTGGCGGGCGAACTGCTACCCGTCCCTCCATTCGACCTTGACCTACTACCGTCCCCTCTGCGCCCTTCTGTTCAGGACATCACGGAGCGGATGCAGTGCCCTCCGGACTTCCCGGCCGTTGGCACCATGATCGCCCTTGCTGGAGTGGTCGGCCGCAAAGTGTCCATCCGCCCGAAACAACACGATGACTGGGAAGTCGTTTCCAATCTCTGGGGCGCGATCGTTGGCCGCTCTGGCGTTCTCAAGACACCCGCGTTTCAGGAATCCACTCGCCCGCTACATGCGCTTGAAGCAGAGGCGCGGAGACAGTTCGAGGAGGAGCAAAGTCGCGCTGAGGTACGCGGGGCGATTCGGAAGGAGCGGGAGAAGCTGGCGCAGGCCGCAGCAAGAAAGGCGATCACGACGGGTGGCGATCCAGACGAAGCGTATCGAGCCGTGATCGATGAGGAAGATGAAGCTCCCATCCGGCGACGCCTCATCACCAACGACTGCACGGTGGAGAAGCTGGGCGAGCTCCTCGGAGAGAACTCGAACGGCGTGACGATCTTCCGCGACGAGCTGATCGGGTTCCTTCGTGGGCTCGACCAGGAGGGTCGGGAGTCCTCTCGTGCGTTCTTCCTGGAATCTTGGAATGGAACGGGTTCGTTCATCTACGACCGGATCGGGCGTGGCACGCTCGATATCGAGGCGGCCATCGTCAGCATCCTGGGCGGCATTCAGCCCGGCCCTCTCGCCGCATATCTCCGCTCGTCCACGCGGAACCAGGGTGATGATGGCTTCATCCAGCGATTCCAACTGCTGGTCTGGCCGGACGTTTCGCCGGACTGGAAGAATGTTGATCGACCGCCGAACCTCAAAGCCCGGATGTCCGCGGAGCGCGTATTCCGGCGGCTGAACTCGTGCGATGCGGAGGCTCTCGGAGCCGTACGAGATCCGGATGATCCAACGCGCAGACCGTTTCTGCGGTTCACGCCCGAGGCACAGGAGCGGTTCAACGCCTGGCGTAAGGATCTAGAGCACCACCTGCGCTCCGGCAAGGAATCTCCGGCGCTGGAGTCACACCTCTCCAAGTACCGCAGCCTGATCCCATCCCTGGCCCACTTGAATCACCTCGCAGAGGCTCCGGACGGTTCCGTTGATACCGACTCTCTCGAACGAGCCTTGGGCTGGGGCAGATACCTGATCAGCCACGCTCGCCGGGTCTATGCCTGCATCGAGTCGCCCGAGATGGCTGCTGCCAAGGAACTCTCCAAGAAGATCTTAAGCCGAAAGCTCGGTCCGGTGATCGAAGTGCGAGAAGTCTACCGCAGAAACTGGTCGGGGCTCACGTCACCCGGCGATGTCCGGAAAGGGCTGGAGGTCCTGGAAGATCACCATTGGGTTCGAAAGCTGGTCGAGCAGACAGACGGAGCCCCGAAGACCCGCTACTTCGTGAACCCGAGAATTCTCAAATCGGGGGGGGAGGGCACTGACAAAAACCACAAAATGGCTTTTTTCGGTTTTTTCAGTCAGGGGGGTGCCGAATCATGAACATCACAAACGTCCACTTCACGCCGGCTCCGCCCCGAGACTGCCGTACCGGCCTGCTCGGCTACCTCAAGTTCGATATGGCGGGTCTAAGGATCAGCGGCGTCACGCTGCGCCAGACCAGGCGCGGAAGGCTGACGCTGTCGTTCCCGATCCATCACGACCGTACGGGCCGCCAGCATACCCCCGTTCGCCCCACGGACGCCCACGCGCGCTCGGAGATCGAGCGGGCGGTACTGGACGCCATCGGCCCTCTGGATCCCGACACGGGCGCGACGGCGGGCCACGGGGGGAGCAGAGCATGAGCGACATACCGAAAACTGGCGATCGGCCTGCGCACGACGAAGCAGCCAACATCGAGCCGATCATGCTCCGGACGAAGGACGCCGCTCGATTGCTGGAGATCTCCGTGCGTCACCTCGGGTCCTTGGTCAGGTCGGGCAGGGTCCCGCACGTCAGGTTCGGCAGGTCCATTCGGTTTCCGTTGGAGATGTTGCGCGACTACCTGAATCGCGAAGCCGCCAAGTCCGTCCGGCGCGCAAGAACCCGATCTGGCGAAAGCTGAGATCCGGTGATGAATCACCTTGCCCTGCGAGCACACCGAGGGAACATGCGACCCACGAAAGACGACGACGAGATCAACCTGACGGACCCGCGAGGAGGGCAGTAGCCATGGCATCCGTGTACGCGGCGAAGGGCCGGAAGAACCTGATGATCACCTGGGTGGATGCCTCCGGGCGTAGGCGCACGCGGTCGTCTGGAACCAGGGAACGGCGCGTGGCCGAGCGGCTGGCCGGGGACCTGGAGAAGCGGGAGCTGCTGATCCGCGAGGGCCTGGCCGACCCCCGCGCCGACCGGTTCGCCGCTGCCGCACGGAAGCCGCTGACCGACCATGCTCAGGACTTCCTCCAGTACCTGCGCGACAAGGGCAGCTCGCCGAAGCACCTGTCCGACCGGGAGGGGCAGCTCGGCCGACTCATCGCCGCCATGCGTGCGACCCGGATCGCGGACCTGACTCCGGCCCGGGTCCAGGGCGGGATCGCGGATCTGAAGACCGAGCGGCAGATCGCGGTGCGGACCGCGAACCGGCACCTCATGGCGATCAAGGCGTTCTGCAAGTGGATGGTGCGCGAGGGGAGGATGGACTCCGACCCGCTGGTCGGGCTGTCCGGCGGGAATCCGAACATTGATCGACGCCATGAGCGGCGCGCGTTGTCGCGGGAGGAGATCGGAAAGCTCATCGCGGCTGCCGTGGCCGGAAAGGACTGCCGTGGACTCAGCGGTCGGGACCGCGCCATGTTGTTCCGCATCGCCCTCGGCACAGGCTTCCGCGCCTCCGAGATCGCGTCGCTCACGCCCGCGTCGTTCTACCTGGACAAGGAGCAGCCGATCATCGTCGTCGAGGCCGGCTATTCGAAGAACAGGCGTCGTGCCGTCCAGCCGATCCGCCGCGACCTCGCGGAGCTGCTCAAGCCCTGGCTCGCGACGCGGCCCCCGGACCGCCCTGTGTTCGACGTGCCGAACCTGCACCACCGCACCGCCGCGTATGTGAAGCACGACCTGGAAGTCGCCGGCATTCCGTATCTCGACGACGGCCGTGTCGCCGACTTCCACAGCCTCCGCGTCACTTTCATCAGCGAGGTCGTGGCTTCCGGCGCCAGCGTAAAGGAGGCGCAGCTCCTGGCCCGGCACGCCGACCCCGGGCTGACGATCAGCGTGTACACCAAGACCTCGCTCCACGATCTGGGCCGCGCGCTGGAGGCCATGCCGGGGACGGCAAATGCCGCGCAAGGGGAAGCAGGCGGCCCCGAGGTGCAATCGGCCTGAAACCGCGTTTGATACGGCGTTCGCCGATCGACATATTGACCCAGAGCACACACCGCAACTCCAGAAACGAGATCAAGCCAATGGCCACGACCACAAGGAATAAGACGACCACCACAGAGAAGATATCCGCCCAGGCCCCGAACCCCGCCTTCGCGCACCTGGTGGAGTACATGAAGGCGCTCCCGAACGCCGTCTACGCCGCCGCCGGAGCACGCCCTTGCTCCCGCGCGACATTGTCGTTCTCGGCCTCTCGATCCGACCCCACTTGGCAACAGACTTCCGGACTCACCTCGATCGAGTCTTCGGCCTGGTCGGAGCCCGAGATTCTCGACGGCCATCTACCCGGGAGAGCGTGAGCTTGGCGAAACCCGTCTCGCCCAGATGTGATAGACTCCGGCCATATAACATGGAGAGGAGCGTTTCATGAGCTTCCTCAAGAACCTACTGGCAACACTCTTCGAATCGCCTCAGCGGCCCGCCAGGCCGAGGAGAAGGGCGGGCTCTCCAAATAGGACGCAACAGGCAATATCAGAATCTGTCGATTCTCTCCTCAGAGCAATCAATGAATCCTTTCAGATAGCTGAGTCTACCCAGGATGCCAAGACTCGCCGGTCGCGTATCACGGTTGCGCGAAAGAACCTCCACCAACTCAAGAGGCTAACGCGCGAGTTTCCCTTTGTCAGCCTGCCAAACCTCAGCGAATTCGAGGCTGACCTAAACAGCCTGGAAGCGGAGACCTGCGGAGAGGGCGCAGAGGTGCCAGCCAACCTGCACGATGTTCTGAAGGGCTATCGCCTTGTGGCTGCACTCGACGAGGAATCTGAACTTCGCTGCCTACTCGACGATGGCAAGATGGACCCTGCCGTACTTCGAAGCCATCAGGAATGCCGATGTGTTAAGGCGCCAGTGGCGAAGTCACTGAAGGAGCTGGGGCTGGTGGATCACGACTACTCCCCCAGGGAGATTGGAGCCCGCGCCTCGGCCATCGGTGAGGTGCCAAGGGACGGAGGTCTCTACAAGGCCTTCCTCATTGAACAGGCAAGAGTCCGAGAGGCCGGAGGTGAGAACGAGGATCATCCCTCGCTGCTTCTGGCCAAGCTGGAAACGCTGCGCACGGTTTTCCCGGATCAGGAGCACCTGGCGGCTCGTGTTCGGACCCAGCTCCTCCTCAGGCAACAAGAACCTGAAGTCGAAGCAGTCGAGGAGCTGGTTGGCTCGGCACAGCAATTGGGTTCCTTCGTAGCCGACTTGATGCGACTCTGCGCAAAGGTGGAGCGACTCGACCTAGTGGATGCGGTTGTTGAGGCCCAGCTGGAGACTCACAGGCGCGGGAATTCACTCGACCAACAGGCGGCCTCGGTCTTCGATGCGGCGGGGCGGGCGCTCAGCAAGTCACATGCGGAGGCATCTCTCCGGCATTTTTACCAGGTGGTGGCACTGGCCCCAGAATACACACGTTGTTGGATGGACATCGCCAAGCTCAACCGGCGGATTGGCAATCTACGCGAGGCACGAGCAGCTGCAGACAAAGTCCTCCTGATCAAGCCAGGGCACAAGGGAGCACAGAAGGAGATTGACAGGATCGGGCGCCTTCAGCAGTAGTGGGATCGAGTCTTCCTGAGCGAACGGTCGTCAGAGTTGGATCTGATAGCGGGCCGGTTGGCGATGGGGGCACGGCGCAGTAGTCCACGGTCTTCGGGCCGTGCGGCGGACTACAGAGTTGTCCGAGAGGCAGAACGGCGTGACGCGGAGCAAGTTGCAGCACCAGACTGGAAGGCGCACTGTAAGCGTCCGGCGGACTGGTCAGCGGCGCGAAGCTCCCCGGAGCAGGGGGGGCGCCACGGCCCGCCGATCCTCCGACAGGCCGGCCGAGCCAAGTGCTCGCACCCCCCACTGCGAGCAGAAATGCGAGCGTTCTGGGCACCGCACAGTGCATCACGGTGCATCCCTGTGCCACAAAACGAGATTCCAGCCTTCCTTGCCCCCTGGCCCCATTCCCTCGCCGATCTTCGATCGAATGCACCCCGTGCACCCCTGTGCCGCGCAGTGCACCCCGGTGCAGCGCGAAGAGTGGCGGAGGGGAGAGGATTCGAACCCCCGGAGGCTTGCGCCTCAACGGTTTTCAAGACCGTCGCATTTGACCGCTCGGGGCTTGGTGGAGCGAGAATCGGGTCGGGAGCGCTTCGGGAGCGCATTGAGGGCCGTCTCCGTTCCGGCTTCTGGTGCCTTGGCTCGCAGGATGTGAGTGCCGGAGGGGGGGGGGGGCGTGCGCCTTCTCTGATCCCCTTTTTCTCGTAGAGTGCACCGCATGAAGATCTCATTCTGCTCGACTGCCTGGTTGTTGCTCGTTGTCTGTTCGACCTCGCTCGCGGCGGAGGTTGTGACGCAGGACCTGACCCTGAAGAAGGGGCAGATGCTGCGGGAGCCGCTGGTGATCGGCGCGGACGGCGTCACGGTGGAGGGGAACGGGGCGATCCTCCAGGGGCCGGGGGAGGAGGGGAAGACGGAGACGTTCGTCGGAGTCGGGCTGCTGATCGAGGGGCGCAAGGGGGTCGCGATCCGGAACCTGCGGATCCGGGGGTTCGAGATCGGGCTGAAGGCGACTGACTGCAGCGAACTCCTGCTCGAAGGGTGTGATCTGTCGGACAACTTCACCGATCCGGAGCATGGCTGGGGGGACGGTGAGCGGAACGGGGGCCTGATCCTGACCGGGGTCCATGACAGCGTGGTGCGGAAGATGGTCGCGAACCGCGTCTGGAACGGCATCGACCTCTTCGACTGCGACGACAACCAGATCCATGGGAACGACTTCTCGCACTGCTCGAACGTCTGCCTCAAGCTCTGGCACTCCAGCCGGAACCAGATCGTCGACAACAACCTCTCGTACGGGCTGCGGATGAAGCCGGGCGAGGTGCATGCCCGGGACTCGACCAGCGTGCTGATCGAGAGCGGCAGCAACGACAACCGGTTCGAGCGGAACGACGCGACGCACGGCGGGGACGGGATCTTCATCCGTCCGCTCAACGCCTGGCTCTCGGTCGGCAACGTCTTCGTGGAGAACGACTGCTCGTACGCGAACAACAACGGCTTCGAATCGTGGAGCCCCGGCAACACGTTCCTGCGTAACACGGCGAACCACTGCAGCTACGGCTTCTGGCTCGGCTACTCCGACCGCACCGTGCTGATCGGGAACGAGGCGGGGTGGAACGGCCTGCCTGAGGGAAAGCACAACGCGCCCGAGCCCGACTTCCGGCACGGCGGCATCGTCATCGTGAACGGGACGGGGACGCACACGCTGATCCAGGACAACTTCTGCCACGACAACAACGGCGGCGGCATCGTCTTTCGTGGAGACTTGGCGACGCGCGGGAAACGCTGGAAGATGGAGCACCTGGTCGTTCAGGGGAACCGGTTGGAGAACAACGAGTGGGGGATCTTCGCCCGCTTTGTCGACCAGCTCTTCCTGGCGGGGAACCAGTTTCAGGGGAACGAACAGGACGAACTCCTCGAGGAGGTCACGCGGCTCATCCGCGGGGACGGGCTCGCCGGAGTGCCTCCCGAGGTGGAAATCCAGGGGCCGGAGAGAGTCCTGGTGGGGGAGACGGTCCGGTACTCCGCGAAGCTGAAGCACCGCAAGGAGCACGCCGTCCAGTTCGCGTGGGTCGTCGACGATCAGGAGATCTCTTCCGCCCAGGTCGAGCACGCCTTCTCGAAGCCTGGATTCGAGCGCGTATCGCTGACGGTCACGGATGGTCACCTCGGCGGGCTGGCGGCCCTGGATGTCTACGTGATCGCACCTGGCGATGAAGTCGGCACCGAGGGGGAGGCGGCGCGCTGGGGCTCCGAGATCGGGCGCGAGCCGCGGACAGGCGGCACGCTCACGTTCACCGACGATCCGCTCAGTATCGTCGGTTCTTCATCGGTCCGGATGCGGCCCCATCAGTACGCGGGAGCGGGGGTCAGCGGCGTCTTCCCGGGAACCCGGGACGCCGGCTGGGACCTCTCGGCGAAGCGAAGCGTCGCGTTCTGGCTCCGCTTCCTCAATCCGAACAACGGTTTCCAGGGGCCCACGATCGTGCGCCTGCGGGCCGGGTCGCGGATGCTCACCTACATGCCGACCCGATCGGGCCGCCCCCTCAATCTGCTCCAGGAGTTCCCGTACCCCGAGGCGCGGGCAGGCTGGCAGCGGGTCGAAGTGCCTCTCGCCGGCGGAGACGGCTGGAGCCGGTTCGAGGGAAGCGAGGGAGAGGTTCCGGCGTATGTCGACGGCCTGCTCGAATTCGAGACGATCTCGACGCCGATGGAGACACAGGATGCCACGAGCCTCGCCTCCGACGGGAAGGTCCTGTACTGCGCCAGCATCGAAGGCGACCGGGTCTGGCGCTCGGAGGACGGCGTCCGTTTCGAGCCGCTGCGCAGCCCGCGTGACGATCTTCGCAGCCGCGGGAGCTGGATCAACGGCATGCTGGCGTTCACGAGCCGGGGCGGAGCGCGCGGCAGCCTGATTCTGCGGCACCTCGACCCAGAGAAGGACCGTTATGGGGTCGAGTGGTCCCGCCTGATCCGGTACGACATCGCCAAGGAACGCTGGAGCTGGCTGCCGACGCGGCTGGCCGCGGGGCATGGCAGCGTGACGGTCGGCAAGCAACTGTTTGCCCTCGCCCACGCGATCGCCGGCAACTACGGCGGGCCGCTCGCGCGCGTCGATCTCGACCATCCAGAGGAGCAGGCGGAGCGCAGCACCTTCGAGGGCATCCAGGGCGAGTCGGCCGGGTGGCTCAGTCGCGCGGCGCAACTGACGGAGGTGGGCGAGAAGATCTACGGCATCAAGAACGACTGGCTGACGCCGCGCCCGGATGACGAATCAAAGGTCGGAGACCGGCTGTTCACCTTCGATCCGAAGCAGTTCCAGGCCTCGAGCTTCACCGAGGGGGAGCCGTGGGACGCGGCCAACTGGTCGGCCCGGTACACGCCGGTCACGGATCTCGGTCCGCTGCCGTTCGAGGTCGGGCATGGCGCCGCGCTGGTCGGACTCCCGCCGCGCTGGAACGGCATGATCGGCAAGGATGGGGGATTGTTCATCGTCGCCGGCTGCTCCCCGTCGAACCACGAGGGCCAGGGTCCTCCCTCCGCGAAGTACGCGCTGTATGACCTGGAAAGCAGCACCTTCCACGTCGGCTCACTGCCGGACGTGACCGGCACCGGAACCTCGGCGGTCTTCCATCAGGGGAAGGTGTACATCAAGCGTGGCGGACTCAACTTCCCGCTCTTCAACTCCCACCTCTGGATCGTCCGCCCGATCAGCGCCGAGCAGGCGTCCAGGCGGCTTGCCGAACAGGAGCAGCGCGGGATGACTCTGGAGAAGGTCGACTGCCTCGAACTCCAGTTCGACTCCGTCGGCTACTTGCCATTCGAGATCTGGATCGACGGCCTGCGCTTCGAGTAGTTACGCCGGTTCCATCGTCTGCAGGCCCAGGATCCGCTCGCCCGCGGTGATCCTGGAGAGCAGCGCCCACGGCTGGAACGGCAGGGTGACGTAGTCGTCCATGCCGGCCTTGACTGCTTCGAAGAGCAGCGACTCCTGCTCCCGTCCCATCAGGAGCAGAACGAACGGGTTGCTTCCGGCCTCGTTGGCCCGGATGGTCCGGCAGAGCTCGATTCCGCCCATGCCGGGGAGGCTTGCGTCGATGACGACAATATGCGGCGAGAGAATCCGGTACCTTGCGAGGCCTTCGATCTCGTCGGCTGCCTCGCGCACCAGGTAGCCTGTTCGAGAAAGCAGATTGGAGATCAGGCGACGCTGGTGGGGCGAGTTCGAGATGACGAGCGCGCACAAACCGGCGCCTCCGCACCGGCGGCTTCTGCGACCTCTGCTGATTGAAGGAGGAATCATCATCATCATCATCCTGATCGACACGGATTCCTGGAACCGCGGAAGAAAATCGTGATCGGAGGTCGATCTGCCGCCTCCTCAGGTACGGTACCCCCCTTTCAGAGACCGTTGGATGAGACGCTCGTGAGATCCGGGTCTTCTGCCGGCTATCTTACACTTTTCGCACTCGGCCTGTTGACTTGGTTGGCAACACGCGAACTATTCCCGCCGAAGGCCGCTCCCACCGAATTCCCGCCAATGGAATTTTCGGCCTCCCGGGCGATGCAACACGTCCAGGAAATGGCCAGAGAGTTGCACCCGATCGGGTCGGCGGAACATGAGCGGGTGAAGAACTGGTTGCTGGCGCGCTTCCTTGAGCTGGGGCTGGAGCCGGAGGTTCAGACCGCCACGGCCGCATTCAACCGCGCGAGTCTCTTCGCCACGGTGCAGAATCTGGTCGCCCTCCTGCCTGGCAGCGCGGGCAACGAGAAGGCGATCCTGCTCGCCGCCCACTACGACTCCGTTCCGACCGCCCCGGGAGCGGCGGACGACGCCGCGGGAGTGGCGGCGCTGCTGGAGGTGCTGAGAGCCCTGCGGGCCGGTCCCCCCCTGAAGAACGATGTGATCTTCCTGATCACGGACGGGGAGGAGGTCGGCATGATGGGGGCGCGGGCGTTCGTCGACTCCCATCCCGCCGCGGAAAGGGTCGGGGTCGTGATCAACCTCGAGGCAAGGGGGCATCGGGGGCCGTCGATCATGTTCGAGACGAGTGACGGGAATGACCGTCTGGTCCGCCACCTGAATGAGCTGGCTGATCCGGTGGCCGGATCGCTCACCTACGAAGTGTACCGGGCGTTGCCGAACGACACCGACATGAGCGTCTTCAAGGAGGCCGGCATGGCGGGGCTGAACTTCGCCTTCATCGGCGGCCTGAGCCACTACCACACCGTCCTCGACTCTCCCGCCAACCTCGACCCCGGCAGCCTGCAGCATCATGGGGAGTCAGTGCTTTCCCTCACGCGCTCTCTCGGGGACGTTCCTCTCGAGACTCTCGCTGCTTCGGGGAACCGGACCTACTTCAGCTTGCTCCGCGGCTGCGTGGTTCACTACCCGGAGTGGCTGGCCTGGCCGTTCACCCTGCTCTCGGTCGTGATGGTGGGGCTGATGCTGTCTCTTGGCGTGCGCGTCGGCCGTCTCTCCATGAGGTCTGTCCAGGTCGGAGTCCGCGTCGTCTTCATCTCGGCCGCGGTCTCGGTGCTGGTGTCTCTCCTCTTGACCTGGCTCCTCACGTCCAAGGCCCGGGAAGATCCGTTTGCGCAGGGTGTGCTGACCTATGGATCCGCCTCGATCATGGTCGGCCTCCTTCTCATCACTCTGTCGCTCCACCTGCTCGTGCTCTCGCGGCTGCGGGCCCGCTCCACCCTGGAAGCGCTGTGGGCCGGGGCGCTTCTGGTCCTCGCGGTCCTGAACGTCCTGGTCACACTGGTGGTTCCCGGCGCGAGCTACGTGCTCACCTGGCCGCTGCTGGCGGCCGCCCTGGCGCTCTTCTTTCTGCTGAAGAGGCACTCCGCCGGCGGGCGCCCCGGCCCGGGCCGCGTGGCGCTCCTCTTGCTGGCCGCCTCGCCCGCGCTGATCCTGTGGGTGCCGTTCCTCTGGCTCCTCTACCAGGCCTTGACCATCAAGATGGCGGCCGTTGTCGTGCTTCTCGCCACGCTCCTGCTGGGACTTCTCCTGCCGCACTGCGTCCAGATGCTCTCCCTTCTGCGCCGAGCGGCGTGGATTCTGCCTGGCCTTGCCGGCTTCGGATTCGTCGTGGGAGCGGTGGTTCGGACCGAGATCGACGCCGAGCACCCTCACACCAACAGCATCTTCTACGCGCTCGATCTTGATCGCCAGAAGGCCGTCTTCGGTACCCATGACCCGGTTCTCGATTCCTGGACCGGACAGTTCCTGACCGGCGAGGTGCGGCGCGATCCGATCGGGGAGTATCTCCCCGGAGACGGCAGGACCCTGCTGCAGGCTGATGCTCCGGTCTGCGACCTGGAAGGAGTGCGGGTGGAATTCGTGGGAAGCGAGCTGAGGGAGGGCATCAGGCATTTCAAGCTGCGTTGCTTCGCGCCGGAAGGGGCGCGGGCGATCGCCTTGCAGTTCAAGGCGGAAAAGCCCATGACGCTGCTGCGGGTCAATGAACTCGGGCTTGGAAGCATCAGCACGAAACTGTCTCTTCAGTACCTGGCCGTGCCTTTCACGGGCATCGAGATCGAGATCTCGACCCGGCCGGAAGAGCCGGTCACGGTGACGACCCTGGCCAAGCGCGACGGGCTGCCGGTTCTGGAGGGGTTCGCCTTCAGCGGACGGGACAACACCCTCGCGCCCTGGCCGAACCGGCCGGACACCAGCTACGTGAAGCGGATCTACGAGTTCTGAGGGCTGGCATTTCACGAGCGAAACAAAAGACCGGCTTCTGCGAAACTGAAAGATGAGATGCGCTTGTGGCGGCAGATCGCCCGTTGCTAGTATGCTTGACGGACCGGAGGTTGCCCGCAAGGGTGCAAAACTCTTCTCCCCTTCTTCCCCTTTTCCCAGAGTTCCCTTCGGTCCCCTTTTCCTCTCCCCTCCGGCCCACTGGCCGGACGATCAGAACCCGCTTGCCTGTCCGTCCTTGCGCGATTCGGACGCGCCGAAGTAGACCCCGGTTTCCTGATCACGGCGAATTGCCTGGTACCCCCCAAAGGCGCCGACGCTTGCCTGCAGGGTGTGGCCCCTCTGAACGATCTCCCGGAGCACCTCCGGCAACGGCCCCTGTTCCAGGGAAACGTACCCTCCATCGGTCATCCGCTCGCCTGTCGGCTGGGAGGACCCGGTGTGCAGAATGCGTGGGGCGTCCCCCGCCTCCTGGGTGTTCATGCCGAAATCGACCATGTTGATCACGATCTGGGCCTGGACTTGCGGCTGGGTGGCTCCGCCCATGACCCCGAAGCTCATGTACGGCTGGCCGTCCTTCGTGATGAACGCGGGGATGATGGTGTGGAAGGGGCGCTTCCCCGGCGCATAGGTGTTGAACCGGCCCTCCTGGAGGTCGAACAACTCACCCCGGTCCTGAAGAATGAAGCCGAGGCCTTCGGGCGCGACTCCGGATCCCATTCCCCGGTAGTTCGACTGAATCAACGAGACCATGTTCCCGTCGCGATCCGCGGTGGTCAGGTAGACCGTGTCGCCTGACTCGAGCGCTGGATTCCCTGCCTCGACCTGTCTTGCCGCCCTGCGGGGGGGGAGCAAGGCCCGGCGTTCCTGGGCGTACTTCTTGGAGATCAGCTGCTCCACCGGGATCTCGTTGAACGCGGGGTCGGCGTAGAACCGGGCCCGGTCCTCGAAGGCCAGCTTCTTGGCTTCCACGAAGTGGTGGATGGCGTCGGCGCTGCCGAACCCCATGGCAGCCAGATCGAACCCTTCCAGGATGTTCAGGATCTGCAGGGTGGCGATCCCCTGGCCGTTGGGCGGCAGTTCCCAGATGTCGTACCCGCGATAGCTGGCGGAGACCGGCTCGACCCATTCCGACGTGTGAGCTGCCAGGTCATCGACCGAGAGGTATCCGCCAGCCTCCTCGACGGTGTCCGCGATGGTGTGGGCGATGCGGCCCCGGTAGAAGACGTCCCTCCCCTCCTCGGCGAGGGCATCCAGAGTGTCGGCGAGGTGGGGGTTCCTGAAGATCTCCCCCGTCGAGGGAGCCCGGCCGTCCGGCATGAACTGCTCGCGAAAGCCGGGAAAGCGAGAGAGCCTGGGGACGCTGAGCGCCCAGTAGTGGGCGATCAACTCCGTCACGGGGAAGCCTTCCCGGGCATACCGGATCGCCGGCGCCAGGACCTGCTTCATCGGGAGCTTGCCCAGCCTGCCGTGCAGCTCGAACCAGCCGTCCACGCAGCCGGGAACGGTGACCGGGAGCGGTCCGTACGCCGGGATCCGCTCCAGCCCCTTTTCCGCGAGGATTTCAAGCGTCAGGGAGCGGGGTGAGCGGCCGCTGCCGTTCAGGCCGAGCAACCTCTCCTCCTGCGCCGACCAGACGATGGCGAACAGGTCCCCGCCGAGCCCGGAGCCGGTCGGCTCGGTGAGGCAGAGCACCGCGTTGGCGGCAATGGCGGCATCGATGGCGTTGCCGCCCTGCTTCAAGATCTCCAACGCCGCCTGGGTGGCCAGCGGCTGGCTGGTGCAAGCCATCCCGTTGCGGGCGATCACCTCGGAGCGGGTTGCGAAACTCCGGCCGGTGACCCGGTCTCCTGCCACGGCCGACGCGAGGCTTCCGGCCAGTCCGCAGACCAAGATGAGAGTTGTCCTCATTGTGCGCTCCAAAGGCAACAACACAGATTCGCGAGCCACCCATCATAGCCACAGCCAGGCTCGGAGTAATTCTGGAGTCTGCGGTCCTGAATTTGGTAAGAAGCGGCTGCGAGCGACCGACTGGACATGGAAGGACGATGATGGCGATGGGTCAGGACGATCCCTCCCCCCTGGATGCCCTGAACTCGTCAAAGGGCATTGGCGGGTGGGCGGGGTTTCTCATTGGGCCGGCGTTCTTCCTGCTCGCCGCATGGCTTGTCTTTGGGAAGGATCTGTCGCAGGTGCCGATCGAGGAGAGCCCCGGAATCCGGGCGTCCGACATCAGCACGGCTCCAAGGCGTCAGATACCAGTCGGGGAGTCGGCACTTGTCAACATCAACGGGTTCGACCGGACCTGCATGGACTGCCACCGGATCTTCCCGACCAGGACGGGGGTTCCGAAGCGAAACCGACTGCAGCACCGACAGATTCTCCTCTCTCACGGGCCGAACGTGAGGTGCGTCACCTGTCATGACGCAACGGACCGTGACCTGCTGGTCCTCCAGGATGACTCGACCGCCCCGCTCACCGCCACTGAACTGCTCTGCGCGAGTTGCCACGGCCGGGCCTACTCCGACTGGAAGGTCGGGATGCACGGCCGGACCAACGGGTACTGGGATGCGACCCGCGGGAAACTGGTCCGGCTGACCTGCGCGGAGTGCCACGATCCGCACAACCCGACCTTCCCGGCGAGGGGGCGAATCAAGCCGCTTCCCGGTCCGCGGACGCTGCGCATGGGAGAGCCGGCCGGCCATGACGGAGCGGACCACGAAGAAGAGGAGGATCCGCTCCGGGCGCCGCTCGGCCTCGCCACGGCCGAAGATCCGGAAGGAGGGCGCTGATGGGTTCCGGTTTGTCAAGGCGGCGGTTCCTGAGAGGCAGCCTGGGCGCCGCGGGCGGCCTGGCCGCGCTCGGCGCGAGTCTGAGCCCCCTGAGGGAACTCGATACCGACAAGTTGTCCCTGAGGCAGTTCCTGCAGAAGCACTACAAGGAGCTGACCCCGGAGGAAATGAAGCGCGTCCTGGAACGGATTTCCGACGAGGTGGAGCAGCGGTACGAACTCCGGCCGGACCTGCGCGATATCAAGGCGACGGACGGCGTCGAGTTCGGGTACGCCCTCGACCTGGGCCGCTGTATCGGCTGCCGCAAGTGCGTTCATGCCTGCGTTGCCGAAAACAACCAGAGCCGCGCGCCCGAAATCCAGTACATCCGGGTGGTGGAGATGCCGAGGGGGTCGATCGACCTGGAGCGGGGGAACCACCATTACGACCATGCCGAGGTCCCCAACGCGAACATGTACTACATGCCGGTCCAGTGCCATCAGTGCGACAGCGCGCCGTGCGTGAAGGTCTGCCCGGTGGAGGCCACCTGGAAGGAGAAGGACGGCGTCGTGGTCATCGACTACGACTGGTGCATCGGCTGCCGCTACTGCGCGGCCGCCTGCCCCTATTGGGCCCGGCGCTTCAACTTCACTGAACCGCGGATTCCGCAGAAAAAACTCAATCCGAAGATGAGCTACCTCTCCAACCGCCCGCGACAGAAGGGAGTCATGGAGAAGTGTACCTTCTGCCTGCACCGCACCCGCGAGGGGAAGATGCCGGCCTGCCTGGAGGTCTGCCCCGTGGGCGCCCGGAAGTTCGGGAACCTCCTCGATCCCGACAGTGAGGT
>JAZDLC010000477.1:0-11360 GCA_043802345.1 Planctomycetota bacterium
CTCCATCAGATCCTGAAGCTGCCCCACCACCTCTTCCGGCTGGTGCTGATCGCAGTACCCGGTGAAGCCGACGATGTCGGAAAAGAGCACCGCCACCCGGTCATGCCGGCGGGGACGGACGGTTTCGGTGGCCTTCAGTTCGGCGATGATCTGGTCCGGGAGAATCGCTCGCAGCAGGCGGTCGGAGAGCTTCCGCTCGTCGTTGATCTGATCGATGTACCGGACCTCCCGATCCCGCAGCCGCTTCTTCTCGATCGCCGCCTCGATCCGTGCCCGGAGCAAGGTCCATTCGTACGGCTTCTGGATGAAGTCCTCGGCGCCGATCTCGATGCAGCGCGCCACGCTGCTCAGCTCGTCCAGCGCGGAGAGCATGATCACCGGGATGTGCCGCAGACTCTCGTCGTCCCGGACTCTCTGCAAGACCTCCACCCCGTTCAGCTCCGGCATGATCACGTCCAGCAGCAGCACGTCGAACTGCCCGCCCGCGAGCATCTCGAGCGCCTCCCGGCCGTTGCTGGCCTGGGCGACCTGATGACCCTGGCGCTCCACCTGCTGGCAGAGCAGGTCCCGGTTGATGTCGTTGTCGTCCGCCACCAGGATCCTGCCGTTGCTCCGGTCCTTCCGGGTGGGATCGTCCTCCGACAGGGGGCGCACGGTCTGCATCAGATGTTCGATCACCTGCTCCGTGTTCTCGCCCGAGGTCTCCTCGTCGACCAGCCCCTCCTCCACATCGGCGGTGAGCCGGCTGAAGAGTTTCAGGATCCGCCGTCCCCAGCCGCAGATCTTCTCCAACCCTCCCGAGAGATCCGCGTTCCCCCCGTCCTCTGCGTCTTCCAGCAGCATCTCCCCGTAGCCGATGATGTGGTTCAGCGGCGTGCGCAGATCGTGCCGCGCCTTGCTGTCGAGCCCCCGCAGGGTGACGTCGATGGTGACGTCCTCGCGGGCCGCCTGGAGAAAGAGCTCCTCCAGCCCGGAGCGGAAGGCCCGGGACGCCGAGGCGATCTTGTCCAGGTCCTGAAGCAGCTCCTTCTTGCCCGCCTTCTCCGCGCTCTCCTTCAGGCGCTTGACATAGAGGAGGATGGCGCGGATGGGAGACCGGAGATCCTCCGCCAGGTTGGCCCGGTGCGCCTTCCGGATGCGACCCGACTCGCTCAGGTTGATCCTTCCGGAACTGATGTCTCCGTCGCTGATCATGAGCGGGCCATTCTACCAGCAGACTGCCAGCGGCCCGTGACCGTTCCCCACAACCTCAACCAAGGGCCAGTTCCAGGTGCGCGAGCGCCTCTTCCAGCAGGTCGGTCGCGTCCTGCGGGCCGCGCTCCAGCACCGCCATGACCCGGCCGTTCAGCCGCTCCCGATCCTCCTTGGTGAGCGTCTTGGCGGTCATGACCACCACCTTGACAGCCCGCCATTCCTTCTTTCCACGAACCGTGTCGAGGAACTCGAACCCGTCCATCTCCGGCATCAGCAGGTCGAGCAGGATCAGGTCCGGCACCTTCCGCTCCAGGAGGCGGAGCGCCTTCTTGCCGTTCTCCGCCTCGACCACGACGCAGCCGAGCTTCTCCAGCGCGCTGCGGGAATGCTCCCGCACGGAACGATCATCGTCGACCACCATCACCGCACGCCCGCTCTGACCCTTCAGGCATCCTTCCACGATGCTGTTGAGGCGGTCCCGATCGATCGGCTTGGTGAGATAGGCCGACGCTCCCAGACCGAATGCCTGGTTCGGATCGGCGGTGATGCTCAGCATGATCACGGGAATGTCCTGCGTGGCCGGGCTCTTCTTGAGTTCGACCAGCACCTCCCAGCCGTCCATGCCGGGCATCATCACATCCAGCGTGATCGCGTCCGGGGCGAGTTCCCGGGCCTTCTTCAGCCCATCCTCGCCGCCCGTGGCCTGGATCACCTCGTACCCCTCCCGGTCCAGATACCGCACGATCAGGTCCCGGGCGGTGCCGTCATCGTCGATCACCAGGATCTTGGGGGACGTTCCCGGAGCCCGCGGGCTCTTCCCGCCCTCCGCCCCTTTCTGGGGACGGTTCCCCTTCTCTTCGAGGTCGACCGGCAGCACCACCGTGAACATCGTGCCGTGCCCCAGTTCGCTGGCGACCGAAACCTCGCCCCCCATCATCAGGCAGAATTCCCGGGTGATCGTCAGGCCCAGTCCGGTCCCGCCGAACTGCCTGGTGGTGGAGGCATCCGCCTGGGTGAACGACTCGAACACCTTCGCCGCCTGTTCCTCGGTCATGCCGATCCCGGTGTCGCTCACGACGAACCGGATCCACTCCCGGCCGGCCTTCTTCTCCCGGAAGAACTCGAGCCGGATGGTGCCCCTCTCCGTGAATTTCGACGCATTGGAGAGCAGGTTGAACAACACCTGGCGCAGCTTGGTGTGGTCGCTGCGCATGACGCCGAGGTTCTCCGGCATCACAATTTCCAGCTTGTTGGATTTGGCCTGCACCAACGGCAACGCCACGTTCTCCACGTCGCGGGCCAACGCGGCGATGTCGACCTCCTCGACGTACAGATCCATCTTGCCGGCCTCGATCTTCGACAGGTCGAGCACGCCGTTGATCAGCTCCAGCAGGTGCTTGCCCGCCATCCGGATCTTCTCCAGATCCGGCGCCAGCTGTTCCATCCCCTCGTCGACCACATCCTCCTTCAGCAACTCGCTGTAGCCGATGATGGCGTTGAGAGGCGTCCGCAGTTCGTGGCTCATGTTGGCCAGGAACTGGGACTTGGCCTGGGTGTGCAGCTCCGCCTGGTCGCGCGCCTCTCGCAGCTCCTCCTCGGCCCGCAGGCGCACCTGGATCTCCCGGTCGAGCTCCGTGTTGGCGCGGGTCAGATCGGTGGTCCGGGCCGCGACCAGTTCCTCCAGCGTCTGGTTGGCGACGCGGGCCCTCGACCTCGTGATGGCCATCTCGGACCGGTGCCACTCCAGGCCGCCGTAGACGACCCAGCCGAGCAGCAGGACCACCGCCCCCGCGAGGAGGTATCGGTACAGGTCCGGATCAGCGCCGGCGGCGGAGCCGGTCATCAGGAAGAGGAAGACCACCGCGGCCAGCAGGATCACTGTTACGACCAGCAGCCGGATGTGACTCATGTTGGATGCTGCTCAGTCTTCGCCAAGCAGCGCCTTGATCTTCCCCAGCAGGCGCGGCAGCTCGATCGGCTTGGTGTCATAGTCGTCACACCCTGCCTCCAGGGCCTTCTCCCGGTCTCCCGCCATGGCATGGGCGGTGAGTCCGATGATCGGAATGGAGCTGGTCTTCGAGGCCTGCTTCAGCCGCTGCGTCACCTCCCAGCCATCGAGCACCGGCAAGCTCTTGTCCATCAGGATCAGCGCCGGCTCTTCCCGAACGGCCATTTCCAGAGCCGCCCCACCGTCCACGGCCACGACCACTTCGTATCCCTTGCGAGTGAGCCTCCGGGACAGCATGTCCCGGTTCATCTCGTTGTCTTCCACCAGGAGGATTTTCGTCATCGGTTCGCGCCTGTCGGTTCGGGAGGCCGCAGCATGCCACGCACATCCTAGCAGGCCGCTCGGAAACTGCGCAACGCGGAGATCGGTCAGCGGGGATCCGGCCCGGCCCTTACTTCTCCTTCTTCTCCTGCCCGCTCTTCACCTGGACCGTCCCACCTTCCAGGATCTGCTTGATCTCCGTCAGTAGCTGGTTCGTCCGGACCATCTGCTCCAGCATCTGCTTGCGCTGCAGGCCGGAGTCCGGGACCTGGGCCTGGGCGGTCCCAGTCAACAGCCCGGCCCGGGACCAGAGGCCCAGGCAGATCGCCAGCACGACGACCATCACACTCCCCGTCAGGAAGCGACTCCATCGCGTCTTGTTCATCGATGTCATGGTTCAAACTCCTCTGTCGCCAGCACACAGTCAAAACCTGTCCGCGCGTCTCCAGAAAGACGACGGTCTCCATACGCGCAGCAGCATGGCTTCCCTGGAAGTCAATGGTCCTCCCGGAGCAGGGCCTGGATGGCGGGCTTCTGCCCTTCCGGCGCCAGCGCCAGGGCCCGCTCCAACGCGCGCACACCTTCCTCCGGCTTCCCCAGCATCAACTGGGCTCGACCGAGGTCCCTGTGGATACGCCAGTCGCCCGCGGCCTGCTGCACCGCGATCTCGAGGTCGGCCAGGGCAGGCTGGGCCTGGTCCAGCCCGAGGAGCACGTGGCCGCGACGAAAGCGGGCCCGCGTCATGTCAGGATCGATTCGGAGCGCCTGGCTATAGTCCGCAATCGCGCGGTAGGGCTCTCCCGAATGCTCCAGGTTGTATCCCCGATGGCACAGGACGGCGGGATCTCCCGGCCGCAGGGCCAATAGGAACCCCAAATCCAAAACCGCCCGGTCATGGCGTCTCAGATTCTGGTACGCCAGGCCCCGATGCAGCAGGGCCAGCTGGTTGTCCGGCTCTCTCTCCAGAACATGGGCCAGGTCGTCGATGGCTCTCTCCGAGTCACCATGCTGCGAGCGGGAGATCCCGCGGTTGAGCCAGGAGAAGATCTCATCCGGGCCTTCCTCGACCGCCCGGTCGAAGAGCATCCGCGCGCGCTCTGGATTCCCCTGGACATCGTTCATCTTGGCCAGGTTGATCAGGTTCGGCACGAAGTCCGGATTATTCTCATAGCTTCTCTCGTACAGCTCGAGCGCCTCGGCATACCGGGCCTCGCGCATGCGGGAGACACCCAGGTTGTACGGACCCATGTAGCTGTCCGGGTCCATGTCCCACACCCGGGTCCAGAGCACGTCCGTGTCGCTCCAGAACGGGAGCTGCCGGCGGGTCAGGCCTCCCAGCACGAGCGCCATGGCGAGTCCGACGGCGCCGGCGAAGAGCAGGCGACCGCGGCCGCTTGCAATCCTCTTCCACAGCAGGAACAGCAACCCCGCCAGGAGGAACGTAAACGGCAGGCAGCTGAGGTAGCTGTACCGGTCCGCCACCTTCTGCGGGCCGGACTGAACCAGTCCGAGCACCGGAGAGACCAGCACCGCGTAGCTGATCGCGGCCGCTAGCAAGGCGGGCCAGCGACGCCGGAGCAGAAGCAGCAGGACGAAGACCACCACCAGGCATCCCAGGCAGAGCAGATGCTCCGCGGCCAGAGGGTTGAAGTCCGGTTCGATCTCCACCAGCGGCGAAAGCCGGGTGGGAGCGAGCATCTTCCATGGATACCAGCAGAGCCCGTAGATCGACTGCGCCACCCGGTGCAGCAGGGAGTGCTTCTCCAGGCCGAGCATGGCGGTCGAGGAGTGTTGTGCCTGGAGAGCCAGGGCGATGATCGGCACCACGAGGATGGCGAAGGGGAGCTTTTCCAGCAGGAGCCGCGTCCAGGAACTCCTCTCGCGCCCGCCGGGAGTCCGGCGCCGGAGCGGGTACAGATCCACGATCAGCAACAGCACCGGAAAGGTCATGCCCCATGCCTTGGAAAGAAGCGACAACGCAAAGGCGAACAGGCTCAGGACGTACCAGCGCTTCTGTGCCGTGGTGCCGGTAGCGGAATGGAGGTAGCAGAAGAACGCGGCCAGCAGGAACATCAGTGACAGGACGTCCCTGCGCTCCGTGACCCAGACCACCGACTCCACCCGCAGGGGGTGAATGGCGAAGAAGAGCGCCGCCAGGGCGGCCGCCAGGTCCGGCCCCGCCGTGCGGTCCGCGCGGGCGACGGTCAGCCGCAGGATCTGCCGGGCCACCAGGAAGACGAGCGCCACCGACACCAGGTGGGCCAGCAGGTTCGTCAGGTGGTACCCGCGCGGATCCATCCCCCACAGGAGGTAGTCGGCGCCATAGCTGATCCAGGTGAGCGGCTGAAAATGGCCCATCAGGAAGCTGGTGAACATCCAGCGCAGATGCTCCAGGGAGAGCCCCCTGTAGTAGGGGTTCTGGCCAATCAACGCCGGGTCATCCCAGCCCACGAAGGGGTAGCTCAGCGAGGGCCAGAACACATAACCCGTGACGGCCAGCAGCAACGCGACCAGGACGACCTGAAGCCGTTTCCTGGGACGGGTCTCCAGCAGCGGGTCCGGGTTCATTGGATGTTCAGCACCTCCTGGAATCACTGGATCGGCATGGTATCAGGCGTGCTCCCTGAATCCCGAAACCGCCGAAAAAGATCCCCGCGCCCGCCTTCGCCCTCCCTACGCGCGAGGCGTCACGGCTTCAGGTGCTCGAACAGGAACTTCAGGCTCTCATTCCACATGTACGAGCCCCCCGGCCCTGGGAGATAGTGGTCTCCGTTCGGGATCACGATCAGGTCATGCGGCTTGCCGGCGTGGATCATGGCATCCACGATCCGCATGGTGGTGGAGAAGGGTGCGTTGATGTCGCTGCTGCCATGAACCAGGAGGAGCCGGCCCGCGAGATCCTCGGCTCCCTCGAGCACCGAGCCGAAGCGGTATCCCCCGGGGGCCGTGAACATGGCGCGGACCGCGAAATACCCCCCCCAGGATGACCCCCCCACCCCGACCCGCCCCAGGTCGACATACGGCCGTTCCCGCGCCAGCTCCCGCAGCGTCGCCACATGATCCGCGATCTCGTGGGTCCCGATACAGCCGTACGTCACATCCTGAAACGCCTTGCCGCGACCCGGAGTGCCACGGCCGTCCACCATGAACACGACGAACCCCATCTGGGCGAGAGCCCGGGCCCTGTTCGGCATGTTGTACACGGCGGACCGGTGGCATCGGCTGCGTGTAGTCGGGAAGCGACAGGTGGAAAACCTCCCGCAGATCCGTCTTGTAGGCGATGACAAAGCGGCCGTCGGGCGAATGGGCGTTCCCCTGCAGGCTCCAGCCGTTGTCCGGCTCGCCATCTTCCGTGAGCCGGGTACGCGCGCCCCCTTCGTCCGGAACCACGCTGTCCTGATCCGGGTCGACCAGCAGGAGCGAGCCGTCAGCAGCCTTGTACGAGAAGCAGTCTCCCTCCGTCGTCCACGTGGGAGAAACCTCTCCTCCCCGGACGAATTTCCGGAACTGAGAGTAGAGGTCGTGCATCCGCTTGCTGACCTCGAAGGAGCGGACCTCGGTGTCCCCGGCGATCGGGGGGAAGAGCAGGCAGAGCGCGAGCAGCCGCAGCGACATGAGACCCTCCTCTTGACGAGTATTGATCGTACGGCGCCGATCCCCGATACGTTGGCGATTCTACGTGAGTCGGGCCGGGCGGAAACCGCGGCAGCCGGCCTCCGCCAACCGGAAGCCTGATCAGACTTCCTTCTTCGCGTCTGAATCCCCCGCCTTGGCAGAGAACCCCTCCGCGACGAACTTCAGCGAGAACTCGAGACGGTGCTGGATGGTGCCGCTGCCCCAGGAGTGGCCGCCTCCTTCCACCAGGGTGAACGAGTGTGGAATCTCCCTTTCCTCGAGCAGGCGGTGGAACTCCTCGTTCGGGGGGCCGAACCCGTAGCGATCCTCGGTCCCGGCGTCGAAGTAGATGCGCAGCCCCTTCAGATCCTCCCGCTTCAGCTTGCCGATCATGGCCGAGGGGATGTAGCGGGCCCATTTCTCCGGATCCAGCGGATCGCCCAGAAGTTCGGTGATTCCGAGCCACTGAAGGGTGCGCTCGATCCGCTCGCCGGACTCTCCAGAAAGGTCCGAAATGTCGGCGGGAAAGGCCGCCGCGGAGTGCACCGCCACGGCTCCAAAGCGGCTGGGGTCACCAAGGACGATGCGCAGGGCGCCCATCCCGCCCATGCTGACTCCCATGATGGCCCGGTCACCGCGCTGCTTTGAGATGCGATACTTCTTCTCGATGTGCGTCATGAGATCGCGCAGAATGAACGTCTCGACATCGCCCGCACCCTCCCCGTCCGCGTAGATCGTCCGTCTGGGAGCGGAGGGCGCCACCAGGATCAGCGGAGGGATCTTCCCTTCGCCCCGCATCTGATCCAGCACCCGGGCGCCGCCGCCGCTCTTGAAGCGGCTGGCGTCCTCGTTCATGCCGTGCAGCCAGAGAACCAGCGGATACCGCTGCTCGCCCTGGCCGTACCCTTCGGGGAGGTAGATCCCGAACTCGCCGTTCCCTTGCTTGAGGCTCGGCGCTTCGAACGTCTCGAGTTCGTAGGTGAAGTGCTTCAGCTCGACCGGCTCGAGCGCCCGCCGTTCGTGCTGAGCCAAGCAGCTCGGGGAGAGGGCGGACAGGGCGGCGACGATCAGGAAGGGGCTTCGCATGCAGGTTCTCAACTGGTGGAGGATCGCTGGCGGCGCCCCCCAAGCGTACCGGATTCGCCGCCGGCCGGAAGGGACTGCCCGTCAGGATCTCGCTGGAGAATCACTTTGATCCAGCGAACAGGATGGCGAACTCATCAGGTCGGCGCGGGATGCGCGTTCCTCAAGATCTCACGATTTCGTAGAGCTCCGGGTTCCGGGAGCGGAGCAGGTCGGGGCAAGCCGGGAGCTTGTGGATCGAGTGGGGGTAGATCACTTCCTGGCCGACCGTCTTGACGAAGTAGTGGGGATGATCGAGGTAGCGGGGGACGGTCCAGGTGGAGCGGTCATCCGGGTTGTAGTAGACGGCCGCCACCCGCACCCTCTCCATGTCCAGGTTCCGTCGCAGCGACTCCTTCAGGTGCATGAGCGCGTCGTTGATCACCTGCCCGCTACGGAACGTGGTGTCGACGAGGAGCACGTTGTGCTCCCTGGTGACCCGGTCGGCCAGATAGCGCACACCGATGATCTGGGAGCGGTAGCTGGAGCGGGTGCGGGCGGTGGTGAGGCTGAGGTGGTCCGGGACCTTGCGCTCCTGGTTCTTCCTGGCCTCGTACTTCAGGACCTCGTGGACCGGAAGGCCGCAGCTGATGCCGCCCGGCCAGAGCGCCACGAGAAAGTCCGGCCGGAAGGACGGGTCGCGAGCCACCATCAGGCCGAGCTTGATCGAATCGAGCAGCAACTCCCTCGCGGACAGTAGCAGCGGTCCGCCGGCGGGTGCGAGGCTCTCAACCACCGGCGGCCCCGCTGCCCGCAGCAAGCTCCAGATCTGCTCATCCTTCTCCCGAATCCGGTCCTCTTCCGGGTCGTCCGGCGAAACCAGGTCGCTCAGTTCGTGCGGGTAGTCGATCCAGAGATCCCCGGGCAAGTCGCGCAGGCAGATGACCGGAACGCCGAGTTTGCACTCGGCCCGCTCCGGCTTGCGGTGGATCGTGGCGACCCGGATCTCCTCCGGCATGTTCGCCCGGGTTCGTTCCCGCAAGAGCCCCAGAATGCGTCCGATCGTATTCCCCGTCTCCAGCACATCGTCCACGATCAGCAGGCCGTCCTCCCTGCACACCACGTCGATCAGGTGCTCCAACCCCTTGACCAGCACCTCGCTCCGCTCGCGGATGCCGGTGTACGACTCGGTGGCGATCGTGGAGTGGTTCAGGAAGATCCCGCGGGTCCGGAAGAACTCGTCCACGCCGAGGCCGACCGGGGTCCCGCCGCGCCAGATCGAGATCACGTGCCGGGGGCGGAAGCCGCTCTCGTACACCTTCCGCCCCAGCCGGAAGGTGTCGAGCAGGAACTCGTCTGGTGAGACATGCAGCAGGCGGGTCATGCCACCCTCACGCTTCAGGATCTTTCGTTTTCTGGCCACATGCTACTGGGCAAGGACGCACGGAATTTCGGGAATCCTGTCCCCTGCCCGGCCGCTTCCCGATTCTACCTCCATCAACCATGTCCCCTCACGGAGGTACGAAAGATGTCGATCCACAACATGATTCTGATTTCGGGCGCCCTGCTCGGTCTCTTGCAGGGAGCCACGGTCCAAGCGATGACGCCGGAACAGGAGGCGCAACGCGCCTTCCGCGAGGCGAGCGAACAACTGGAACAGAGCGCCCGGGACTGTTTCAAGGAAACGTTCCGGGAGCTGAAAGCCCGCTTGAGGGAGATCCGGCAGGACGTCGCCAGCGGGGAGCTGTGCCCGCTGCTGGCGATCCGGGAGACGAATGCGGCAGCCGCCGCGTTCGCCAGGCAGATGAATCAGCACGCCGAGGAGCTGAGCTGTGCCCTCAGCACGGTCGGCTCGCTCCTCCTGAGCGAACTCGGCTCGGTCCCTTGCGGCTTTCTGGAGGGGGATGGAGGCACCTGGGACCAGTTCCTTCGCACCATGCGCTCGCTGTACGCTGAGTGCGGCGCCAGGGGGGACAAGAAGATCCGCAGACTCGCGCAGTGGCTGAGAGGTTTCCTGGGCGCCGGTGGCGGGGTGCACGTCGACATCACGATCCGGGTCGTCATCGTCCTGCCGCCGCCCGTGGCGCCTCCCGGCCCGGTGCCGCCGCCCCCGCCGCAGCCGCCCAGGTTCACGAGCATCTCATCGGCCCATGATGCCGAGATCGCGAACGACGGCAAGATGAGCGTCCGCGGCACCGGCCCGAGGAACGGCGTGGTCACGGTCAACATCCGCGGCCCGAACGGCGTGAACATCACCCGCGACGTTCCCACCGACGGCGACGGCAATTTCCAAGTCGGTTTTCCGAGCTTGCCCGGCGACGGCAACCCCGGAAACCTCCCGGAGGGGAACTACCGGGTGACCCTCACCAGCAACGGTCAGACCGCGTCCCAGTTCCACGGCGTCTAACACGCGCGCGGGCCGGCAGCCGGGCAAGGGCTGCCGGCCCGTTCCCGTCTCCCGGGGGCCAGGACTCGTCAGGACGTTGTACAGTTCTTTGGCGGTCTGCTAGGGTGATCACAGCATGACCAGCGAGAGAATCAGTGAAATCATCGGCAAGGACGCTGCCGGAGTCCTCGACGAGGTCCGGTCCGCCCTCTCCGAACTGTGTGAGCTGGCCGACCGGGTGGACGCCCGGGGCGAACTGGCCCGCAACGCGCGCCTCGTTCACGAGCATGTGGATGAGTTCTTCCTGTTGATGGTGGTGGGCGAGGTCAAATCGGGGAAGTCCTCCTTCATCAATGCGCTGCTGAAGGAGAAGATCCAGGCCGAGGGGCCGCTCCCGCTCACCGACCGGATCTGGGTCCTGAAATACGGGGACGAGCCGTCGGAGAGGATCCGGGACGAATTCGTCTACGAACGGGAGCACCCGAATGAACTGCTGCGGCTGTTCAACATGGTTGATACGCCCGGAACGAATTCGATCGTGCGAAAGCACCAGGCCATCACCGAGTCGTTCCTGCCCAAGGCGGACCTGACCCTGTTCGTCACCTCCATCGACCGGCCCTTCTCCGAGTCGGAACATCAGTTCCTGAACTTGATCAGCGACCGGTGGCGCAAGAAGATCCTGTTCATCCTGACCAAGATCGACACTCACGAGCCTGCGGACGTTCCGAAGGTGGTCGGCTACATCAAGGAGAACTGCCGCAAGTTCTACGACTTCGAACCGAGGGTCTTCCCGATCTCGGCCAAGCTGGCCAACAGCAACTCCGAGGGCAGCGG
>JAZDLC010000478.1:0-10164 GCA_043802345.1 Planctomycetota bacterium
GTGAATTTCGCGCTTACGCTGAGCTTGGATATTCCTCCCGATGAGAAATTGACTATTTCCACGGAACAAATCTCCAGTTCGGCAAGGCCTTCAATGTAATTTCTTATTATCTCGCCTCCGACCTGGAAGGCCAGACCCTCCGCTTCAAGGTCGAGGACGGCGTCATCGTCTTCCCGCCGGAAATCGTGGGCGAGACCATGCGCGCCGAGGGGGTCTTCACCGGCAACGACCTCACCCTGGAACAGACCCGCAAGCAATGCGAGCAAGAGGCCGCCGCCACGGGAGAGATCTTCGATCCGGAGTCGGTCACGGCATGCAGGACCGTGTACCAACTCTCCGGAACGGGTGCCGTGCAACTGGCCAACCCGCAGTAGATGAACCAGTTTCGCAAGGTCTGTCGCTGGCTCCACCGGGAACTCGGCTTCTTCGCGATCGGCCTGACGCTGGTGTTCGCCATCAGCGGAATCGCCGTGAATCATCACCGGTGGCACTTCGATTCGAACTACTCCCACTCCGAGGAGAGGTCGACCATTCAGCCGGTGGGAACCGGCCCCACGGCCTTGATCGAACCAATGGTACTGGAACGGCTGGCGCTCAGCGAGCCGGTCAAGAACACTTTTCGCGCCAGCCCGTACCAACTGAAGGTGTTCGTCGCTGGCGGGACGATCGATATCGATCTCGTGAGCGGTGAGGTGGTCCGATCCAACATCAAGAAGCGATTCTTGTTGAACGACCTGAACTTCATGCACCTGAGCAGCGCCCCGAACCTCGGTGAAGACGCTCCTGAGAGCTGGCTCAGAAGGAATGGCAAGACGATCTGGACCACCATCGCGGACACCTTCTGCGTCGTGCTGGTGATCCTGGCGATCTCGGGCATCTTCCTGGTCAGGGGGAGAAAGGGAGTCATGGGAAGGGGCGGGATCTGGATGCTGCTCGGAATCGCGATCCCGGTGGTGTTCATCCTGGTGATGCGGTAGCAGGGCGGAAGTGAAAAAGAGATCATGAGGCTTCCAACCTCAATGGCGCGCGCTGCGTAAGAACCTGCAGTCCGTCCATGGATTGGAGGTTCTGAAAGCCGTGAGCGAGAAAACGCGTAGCCGCCTGACCACCTTCTGGCAGGAATGGGCCCGGCCGATCCTGATCGCCGTGGTGCTGCTCTGCACCTTCCGCTCCGCGGTGGCGGACTGGAACGACGTTCCGAGTTCCTCGATGCGCCCCACCATCCTGGAAGGGGATCGGATCTTCATCGACAAGACCGCTTTCGACTGGCGGGTGCCATTCCTTGGCTGGAGTCTCTCCCGGCGCGCGGATCCAGAAAGGGGCGACGTGGTGATCTTCCCCTCACCCGACGACGGCAGGCGCCTGGTGAAGAGAGTGGTCGGGATCCCGGGCGACACGATCGAGCTCAGGCAGGGACGACTCTGGGTCGATGGCCGGCAGGCGGCATACGGCAGGGTGCCGGCCGACTGGCTCCCGGGCCTGGCAGAGGGAGCCGATCAGGGGTACATCCTCTCTTCCGAGACCGTGGAGAAGGTTGCGCACCCGATCATGACCCTGGATCAACCGATGCATCCTTCCTACGGCCCGATCGTGGTGCCGGACGGGCAGTACTTCATGATGGGCGACAACCGGGATAACTCCCACGACTCGCGCTTCTTCGGCACCGTGCCGAGGGACGTCATCATGGGCAGGGCCCTGGCGGTCGCCCTCTCGGTCGATCCCGACAACCACTACCTTCCCAGATGGCAGCGGTTCTTCAGCAAGCTGCCGTAGAGGGAGCCCGAGTCCCGCGACTCCTCTGCATGCCCACGACCTGGATTACCTCCGAGGAAGCCAGGAAACCATGAAAAGGAGTACTCCTCCTTCCTGGTTTCCTGGCTTCCTCGGCAAGGTACAAACCCGCGACTTGCGGGCAACGACGCAGGAGTCACACGCACCGTCATCCCCTACCGCCGCATCTGCGTCTCCCACGGATTCGTTTCCGCGCTTCCCAGCAGCAGCTTCGCATCGGGCACAACCAGCGCGGCGATGTCCGGAGTGACTTCGAACAGCATTCCTGTCTCCAGGTTGAGGAGAGGCAGGTTGCCCGAGGGGAGGCGTGAGCCGAGCCGCAGTTCCGCGGGATGTCCTTCCGCGGGGTAGAGCGTGACGCGAGTCCGAGACTCATCCAGCCCGAACCCGCGCGCCTCTGCCGGATCGAGCACCCGGACGAATGGAATCTGGAGCAGGAAGCCGAAGTACGCCATGGCGTTCCGGTCGCTGGCCGATGCCTCCTGATCGCCGATCCGCAGGTGCCAGATGTAGGGCGACTTCCCCGCGCGCATCTCCTCCTCGCTGATCCGGAGCTCCTCCATGATCAGTTCCAGCGGCGGCTCCCCGGCGCGGGCGAGGACGAGACGATCCACCCTGCGGGATTTGCCGGGCCAGATGCGCGGGATCACGTGCGGGTCGAGAAGGGGCGGACGGACTCCCGCGGGGTCGACCTGAAGCGGTTCCCACGGGTCCGTATCCAGGGCCCACACGGCCGAGTGGTCGGAGCGGCGAACATAGCAGCCGCCGATCGAGGGAATCCGCGCGCCGAGCTCAACCTCGAACTGGGTCGCCCCGGAGGGTCCCAGAAGCTGCAGTCGCCACGAGTCCGGCAGACCGATCCCGTACTCCCCGGCCCGCGCCGGATCCGTGCTCTGCACCACGCCCTCTCCCTCGAGCAGGGACTTCAAGAGCCCCTGGACCGCCTCTTCGCCGGCCACGGCATTGAAGTGAGTCTGGCAGCGCCAGACGCCGCTCACCGGAGAGTACAGGTGCCGCGGACCATCTGCGGGGCCGACGCGAATCGCCGCCACGCTCAGTCGCTCCCGATCCGCGGCGGGGATCAGACGGCCGATGCGATGGCTCGCATCCCGGGCCTCCTGCTCCTGTCGCTGGAGGTGCCGCTCGGCACTGATCAGTCCTATGGCGGCCGCCAGCAGGAAGACCCAGAGGAGGAGGGTGCGCGCCATGCGGATCAGCCCTCCCTCAGCCGGAGCAGCGGCCGCCTGAGAAACAGGAACCGGATCAGCCACACGAACAGCAGCAGCGCCGGCAGCGTGAGCAGGGCCACGAGCCGCCAGAACGTCGTGCGCTCCGGCCCGATCGGTTCGAACCCCCTGGTGACGGCGCGGCGGGACATGATCGAGGCCAGTCCAGGGTCGAGCGCCAGATCCGCCGCCGCGTTCAGCAGCAGATGATCGGCCCGGAACTCCGGCGCGAGCGAGGTCAGCCGGTGGTCCTTGAACAGCTCCGAACAACCCAGCATCAGGAGCCGCCCCGGCCGGTGCAGCGCGACCGGCTCCTCGCGGGGATAGTCCGGGACCTCTTCCGATTCCGGGAGGGCGCCGCCAGCGCCAAAGCGCAGCGCCGGATGTTCGAACGCCTGCTTCGGCCAGGGGAACATCCCCTCGAGCATCACCGCCAACGGCACCCGGCCGAGCAGCGGCACCGGCTCGCCCGGCTGGTCGGGCGCGTCCGGATCCACCGCCACGGGAGGAAAGTGCTGATACCCTTCCGGAATCCAGCCGCCCCTCCAGTCGAGCGACCAGCTCTTGTCGGACGTCGTGATCAGCGGAGTGGCTTTCAGGCCGACCGCCGAGAGCCGGGACGGGTCGAGCTCGAAGTAGTTGGCGAAGAGGAACGGTTGGTCTCCCAGACCGCGAGTGATCGGCGACTCCGTGGAGAAGTTCCGGCCAGCGGCCCGGATCAGGAACGGTTTCGCCAGGTTCATGGAGCGGAACTCGCGGCGGGAAAACCGATTCACCTGGGACTCGAGCTCGAGCTTCATGGACAGGTTGTCGAACAACACCTCACGCACCAGCTTCACTCCCAGATCGGGGAAGTAGAAGCTTTCCATGTCGGGAGACTGGGGCTGGGGCCAGTAGACGAACTCGAACTCCTTGCCGCGGTACTGGCGCGACTGGATGTTGAAGTGCTGGGCGGCCAGCAGCGCCTTTCCTCCCCGATAGAGGTGCTCGACGACAACCTCCAGCATGCGGGTCACGGAGCGGCGCGGCTGCAGCCAGATCAGCAGGTCGACCTGCGGCGGCAGCACCGGATCCCTCGGGTTGACGTGCGTGACATCGAAGTCGCAACCCGAAAGCACTCCTCTTGCCAGCGAGTAGACGTCCTTGCCACTGGGCGGAATCAGCCCCTTCGACTGGTAGTACTGGTACGCCTCCGCCGAGGAGAGCCTTGGGGCGTCGGAGGCGAAGGCGATCCGCACCGGGCGGCCGGTCTGCAGGCGATGGAGAGCGAACGCGACACGGAACTCGAGGTTCTCCGCGGCGGCGGGTTCTTTCAGCGGCAGCAGTTCGGTCCGGCCACCCGCGCTAAGGCGCAGCGCGCTGAACACCGTCCTGACGGTCGTCACCTCCTCGCTCCGGCTGGCAAAAGGGAACGGCGCCACCCCGTCATCCGCGAGCCGCTGCCGCGCTTCCTGGTCGAGATCCTCCGGCACCGTTCTGATGAGGGTCAGGTCGGCGCCGGCCCTGGCGAACTGCCGCAACAGGTTCCGCGCCCTGCCTGGCAGCGGCTTCAGTTCGGGCGGCAGGCGGCTCTCCTCGGAGAACAGCAGCTCTGCGACCACCGCGCGCGCTCCCACGGCCCTCGCGGCCAGTTCCCTGCTATGGGGCGCCAGCTCGTTCACCCCATCCCTGGTCAGGTCGACGCGCAGGCCGGGCAAGCTCGCGAGAGACGCCCCTCCGAGAACGAGCAGCAGGGCGGCCGCCGAGCACAGAGCGACTCTCAGCCTCCACCTCCTCTCCTGCCTCACGCTATCGCGGCGTCGCCAGACCCTTGAGCGCGCCAGCATCCAGCAGAGCAGCAGAGCGGGCAGGAGGAAGACCGAAGAGAGGCGCCAGAGCAGGCGCCTTGCCGGGGACATCACCGGAAGAGGCTTCGGCCTGCTCACGTCGGAGCGGGCCATCACCAGTCTCTCGTCCGAAGCCAGGGTCTCGATGAGCGCCTCGGCCAGCCGCTTGTGGCCGAGAGTCTGGATGTCGAAGGTCTCGTCGCGAAACAGCCCTGACGAGGCCGCGAACACCACCGAGCCGCGCCACGCCTCCGCATGCCGCAGCCAGACCAGCAGCGCCTGCTTCGGCACCTGCTCCCCTTCGGCCGCGGCGATTCTCTCGAGCGGCATCGGCTGTTCGAAGACCGGGAGAATCGATGTCTCGTCCGAACTGGTGGCCAGCACCTCCGCCTTCCACCCCTCCGCGCTCAGCCTCTCCGAATCGAACCCGATCGGCGTGGGCGCCACGAGCAGCAGGGTTCCCCGGGGATCCCGGCTCATGGCGTGGAAGTCCTGGTTCAAGGTCAGGCAGGCCACCCGGAACGGAGCGGGCGCCTCCCCGGTGGGCAGCTTCAGCGCGGCGGACTTCGCATCCAGGACCAGACCCGGCACCGGGAAGAGACCGAACGGGCTCATCAGAGCCTCGGCGTCATAGCCGCTCGGAGTGAGCTTCAGCGCGGGCCGCCCCGCCGTGACCAGTTCCGCTTCCTGCAGGCTGCCCGCAATCACCACGCTCCGGCCCGAATCGATGAAATGCCGCAGGTTGCGCAGGAGCGTCGCGTCCACCCGCCCCGGATTCATCCAGAACAGCACGTCCGCCTCGGCCGGAAGTCCCTCCGGCCCTCCCGGATCGACGCGCAGCAGGTCGCCTTGCAACTCGAGGAAATCCGCGAGCCGAAGGAAGCCGGCTCCTGCCGCCAGGGCGAAGACCGGCCGCCGCGGCGTCTCGAGTTGATCCAGTTGCTGGCGCAGGATCTCCTGCAACCTCGGCAGGTGGTTCGGGCCCACGCCCTGGATCAGCGCCGGCGCCCTGGGCCCATAGGCCACCGTGATCGTCGACCAGAGTTTCTGCTCGCTGTACGCGTCCCGCTCCAGGTGCCGCTCCCGCACCGGCGACACTCCGCGCTTCGCGGCGAAGCCGGCCAGATCGTGGTCGTCCGTCGGGTCGACGACATGGAAATCGAGCCTCCCCTTCGCGGCAAGGCGCATGCTCGCGAGCAGCTCGACCACCTCCCGCTCGACCCGCCGCATGTGTGAGGGCATCTTCTCCCGTGCCGTGACGTAGTACGTGATCAGGACGTCGTCCCTGAGCGTCTCGAGCCTCTTCTCGAGGGCGCCCGACAGGGTCACGCGCCGCGCGCGGCAGAGTTCCACCCGGGCGGACGGAAAATGCCAGGCCACCTGGACCGCCGCCAGCGCCGCGAGGCCTGCCAGCAGCAGCGTGACGCCGACGACTGGAAGCGGACGAACCCTCATTCCCGGGCCTTCTCCAGGAACTGCGCCGTCATCCAGAGAAACAGCAGACTCAGGAGCAGGAAGTAGATCAGGGCCGGCAATCCGACCACGCCGCGCACGAACGCGTCGTAGTGAGGCATCACCGAAAACCACTCATACAGGACGGTGCCGACGGAGAGGGATGGAACCAGGCCGTCCAGGAGCGCCACCGCCCACTCGTTCCCGGTGCCCACGAACAACAGGCAGACCAGCGCGGAGAGCACGAAGGTCACGATCTGATCGGCGGAGAGGGCCGATACGAACATCCCCAGGGACAGGAACAGGCCGCCCATCAGGAAGAGGCCGAGGTAGCCGGAGAGGATCAACCCTAAGTCCGGCTCGCCCAGGACCGACAGCATCACCACGATCGGGACGGTCCCCAGCAGGGCGAGGCCAAAAAGCACGAGGGCCGCGAGGTACTTGCCGAGCACCGCCTGAAAGGGCCGGATCGGCAAGGTCAGCAGCAGCTCGATCGTCCTGCTCCTGCGTTCCTCCGCCCAGAGGCGCATGGTCACCGCCGGGATGAAGAACGGCAGCAGCACCGGCATGGAATCGAAGAAGGCGGTCATGTCGACCACGCCGGTCAGGAAGAAACGGCTCATGAACAGCCAGTTGGCCAGCACCACGAAAGCGATGCCGAACACGGCGGCAATCCGCGAGTCGAAGTACGCCGCAACTTCCCGGAAAGCGATCACCCGCACGCGCCCGCTCATGCCACCGTCTCCCCCGAGCGCACGATCTCGAGCACGCACTGCTCCAGCTCCTGCCCCGCCTTCAGAGACCGCGCGCGCAGCTCCTCCACTGCCGTGTCGGCCAGCAAGCGGCCGCGATGGATGATCAGCAGGCGGTCGGAGATTGCGTTCACTTCCGCCAGGATGTGGCTGCTGAACAGAATGGAGCGGCCCTCCCGCAGTTCCTCGATGAACTCCCGGAAGGCCACCACCTGCAGCGGATCCAGGCCGTGGGTCGGCTCATCCAGCAGGATCACGCTCGGATCATGCAGCAGGGAGGCGCCCAGGCCGATCCGCTGGCGAAACCCCTTGGAACATTGCTGAATCTTCTTGGAGAGCACCGGAAAAAGGCCGCACTTCTCGCTGACCCAGCCCAGCCGCTCCTTCAGGTACGCCCCCCCCATCCCCCGGACCTCCCCCATGAAGCGCAGGAACCGGTCGACCTTCATCCCCTCGTACAGCGCATTGTGCTCCGGGAGGTACCCCAGCGAGCGACGAACCGGCAGCGGTTCCTTGACCACGTCGTGGCCATCGATCCGGATGCGCCCCGCGGTCGGCGGCATCCAGGTGCACATCATCTTGAGCAGCGTGCTCTTGCCCGCCCCGTTCGGCCCGAGAAACCCGACGATCTCGCCGCGCCCGATCCTGAACGAGACCGAGTCCACGGCCACCACCGACCCGAACCGCTTGGTCACCCTTTCGACTTCGATCATGCGGCAGGATTCTACAGGGCGATCGGATCCAATCGATATCAACAAACAGACCGCCCGCCAAAAGACGGACGGCCTGTCTGTTGAAGTGAGCCGAGGCTTGGCTGTTCTGGTCAGGGACTCACGGTGGAGAAGGTATTGGCGGTGTAGGCGTTGGCCCCGGCGCCGTTGTCGTCCTTGAGGTCGTAGTTATCGCTCTTCTTGCCGACATTCTCCACCAGGGAGTTTCCGGTGCCGTCGACGTCGAAGCCGTTGTCGCCCGACTTTTTCGACTTGTTCTGATACAGCAGGCACCCGGTGGCGGAGGACTGCAGCCAGATCCCGTCATCACCCGACTTCTTGACGGTGTTTCGGGAGATGATGAGGTTCGTGCCGTTCAGTTCCATCCCATCGTCGGCGCACGATTTGATCGTGTTGCCGTCCAGAAGGTGCCCGTCCGCACCACTCTCGATTTCAATTCCCTCGGAACTGGTTTCCTCGACACTATTCTCGAGGATCGAGCAGTTCATCGCGGTGATATCCAGGTAGATCCCGTCAGTGCCACCCTCGATCTCATTGCCGATCACCAGCGCATTGTCGCAGGTGGCGGGGTCTTCACCCAATCGGATGCCCGACTCGGTCGCGTTCTCGACGGTATTCGAGTCGATCGTGTTCAGCTCGCCAATCACCAGGATTCCATGGCCGCCCACGTTCTTGACGGTGCTGCCGGTTACTGTGCAAGCTGCGGTGATCAGCACGATGCCGTCATCGTCGGTGTCCTTGACCTTTGAATCCTCGATGCGAGCGTCGACACAGAACAGGACGAGGATCCCCGCCAGCGAAACCTCCTTGACGGTGCATCCATCGACCACGATGTCGCTGCTGAAGACGACCGCAAGCCCATACGAGTCCGCGCTGTTCTTCAACGTCAGATCCTGCACCGTGATCCCTTCGCTCCCCTGAACGGTAAAGGGAGTGCCCGCGCCGCCAGCATCGATGACGACGCCGTCGCTGCCGGTCCCCTTGATGGTGATGTCGGTCTTCCCGTTGACATCAACGTGCTCGTAGTAGGTGCCGGAAGACACCTTGACGGTATCTCCCGGCACGGCGGCATTGACCGCGGCTTGAATCGTTGAATAGGTGGACGGGACCTTGAGCTTGGCGGCGGAAGCCTCGACGGCGGCCAGGAGAATGACGCAGGAGGAGAGAGTGAGCAGTTTCATTTCGAACTCCGTTCATCGGGTTTTTGGAGAAGAGGGTGCCTGTGAGTTGCGGTTGAACCGGCGGGGGCGCGTCTGGTTTCCTTTGAATTCGAGAAAGTCCGGATCCGGCGGGTCTTCAAAGGCACAGGAGATGGTGAGTCAGGTCTCGTAAGAGAAGGGACTTTCGTCGTCGTGCCCGCGCGTGCAGCGGGTCATCGCGCGACGCCCAGGCGCCACTCCAACCATGCTCCCGGCGCATCTGAAGGCCCGGGTCGCAGCAGCACGGTCGTGCGCTCTGGCGAACAGGACTCGCCCATCTCCTTGCCGAGACGAAGTCGGACCTGGCCGGTGAACGGCTCGCCGCGATGCTCCACGATCCTTCGCACGAGCACGTGGGCCAGCAGGCCCATGGTCATCCGCGCATTGATTTCACCGAGAGGATGAAACCCGACTCCCCCACCAGCTGTCTGGTATCTCCACGCGTCCACGCCGAACGGTCCACGATATCCTCTCTCCCGGAGCCGCGCGCCGACCTCCCGAGCGGTCTCCTCCAGCGTGGTTCGCTCCATGACCCCGAGCATCGAGAACGGCGCTTCCCCCTGTTCGAGCAGCAGCCCGACGAACCTCCCATCTCGCGGGTCGACTTCCTGGGAGTGGAGACCAATCAACTCCACCTCGCCGTCGACGAAGGCCGCGCAGCCGAAGTCCGCGCGACGCTCCATCCACGGCTCGAACAGCAACTCGGAGTTCGCGGCGAACATCTTCCCGATCTGGACGCGCCGAGCAGGATCCTCCAGATCCTCTGGTCGGAGAATCGCCCGGTCGCGCCCCGAGGAGGACCACGGGGCCTTCAACACGAACTTCCCGAGCGCGGAGGCGTCCGCGCCTCCCTGGGCCAGATGACGCTCCAGATCGGCCGGGTGCAGCAAGAGGCGCGCGCCATCCAGCGCGCAGCCGAGCGAGCGGCCGAGTTCCAGGCAGAATCCCCGGTGGTTCACCTCCGCCACGACCTCAGCGCGCGGCGGCCGGGGGTTCCAGAGCTTCATGGCAACGTCGGGTTCTCCGGCAGGAGGAGGTCCCCTGAACCTCGGCCGCAGGCCGGCCACGGAGCCGGTCTCGGCCCAGGGGAGCAGGGCGGAAGGAGACGCGCGGCCTTGAAGCGGCCCGCTCACGAGCGTCGGCCGCGCGACGCCCGCCACCTCGGCCATGCATTCTTGATCGACCGG
>JAZDLC010000479.1:0-4334 GCA_043802345.1 Planctomycetota bacterium
CTGCCGATTATCTTCATTGTCGCCTTGTCCCGCGGCGCGGGTCCCGCAGACGCCACTGCATTGCTGCAGCTGTTCTGGGCAGACCTCACCGTGACCCAGAGCGCCTTCGATCTCTTCACCAAGTTCGTTTTCGGAGCCGCCCTGATCGATCTGGGAATGTCGCTCTTCACCCGCCGCCACGAGGCGCTGCACGATCTGGTTTCCGGCACCTCGGTCTTCCGGGAGCAGCGGGTCAAGAAGAAGCAGCGCAGGTCGAGGCAGAAGAAGGCGATCCTGAAGAAGATCGCGCCGCGGCCGCAGAACGAACCGATCAATCCGGTCTTTCCCACGGTGGCCTCGCTCTTCGTCCCCGGCCTGGGGCAGCTCTTGAACGGGCAGGGCAGCAAGGGGCTGGTGTTCTTCATCGGCCTGGTCGTGGCGTTCTTCCTGGCTGTGAACGGAGGCAGGGACTATCTGCCCGCCATCATCTGGGGAGTGAACGTCTTCGACGCGAATCGGTCAGCTCACAAGCGCTTGCGCCGGTTCAAGCAGGACCCGTCCGCCCCGAACGACCTCTCCGACTTCTGAACAGTCGTTCTCTTTCGGAACAGTCGGCCGGACCCAGGCCGCCGCCAGGAGTATCTCCGTAACCACTGTTTCATCAATCTCTTGCACCAGAATGAATGCCCGCCTCGCCGGTTGGTATGGGGGGTGCTTTCAGAAGACCGCATGAGGTCGCCCCTGACCGGGCTGCGGGAGTTGCCATGGAACTTTGCTGCGCACATCATCAGACACGGCCCGCCAGGGCCCGCTGCGTGGAATGCGGCACGAACATCTGCGGCGCATGCCGGGTCAAGCTCGGCGGCCGGAACTACTGCCGGCCGTGTGTGCCGGAACGGCTTCAGAAGAAGATGCCCGGGCGTCGCTCCCCAACCGTCGCGGCCGTGCTTTCCGCCGTCCCGGGTCTGGGGCAGATGTATGCGGGATCGTTCAGCCGGGGTCTGGTCTTCCTGCTTTCCGCCGGAGCGCTGGCGGCGAACCTCCAGACCGTGCCCGATCCCGTGCCCCTCTTCCTGTGGGTCTTCAACCTGTTCGACGCCTACTTGCAGGCCGGCGAACGGAACGTGCGGCTGATCGGGCAGGACCCGGACCGGTCCGCCGTGCGGCAGAAGCGGTACTGGGGCCTGTTCGCCGCCGGCACCGCGGCCTTCTGCGCCATCCGCTCGACCGTCAATCCGGACCTCAGTCCGGACCTGCTCTGGCCGGGGGCGCTGGCTCTCTACGGGCTGTTCATCCTGTTCGATCGGAGAAGTGGCGATGTCCAGCCCGCATGACAACGCCTTCTGCGGCCACTGCGGTGAGCGGCTGCCCCGCTTCGGCGCCGGGCTCGGGTTCTGTTCGTCCTGCGCGAAGAACTACCGGCATGTGGTTCAAAACGACCGGCCCGCACCCGAGCCGGTCCTCTACGGCCAGTTCGACGAGTTCCCCAAGGATCCGTTGCTGGCGACGATTCTCTCGACGATCTTCCCCGGAGGCGGGCAGGTCTACAACGGACACCTGTTCAAGGCGCTGCTGATCTTCGTGACTTCGCCCCTGGTGCTGCCGTACCTGATCGGGATCGCCGACGCGTTCTTCTCGGCACGGCGCCACAACAGGAATTCAATCAAGAGGACAACCTACAGGACATACGAGGCCGCGGCCCGGCCCGCCTGATGGAAACAACAATCAACTGATACCTGAAAGGAGCTCATCATGTTCGGTTCACTCTTTCGTCTGGGAATGCTCGCGACTCTCATTGGCGGCAGTACCTTCGCCCTTGTCGGTCCTGAGCGGATCAAAGCGGTTTTCGACGAAGGCAAGGACTCGGTGCTGGAGGCGATCGATGGCGCCCAGAGCATGGAGTCCAAGCTGACTCAAATCCGGAAGCAGATCTCGTCGCTCGACACGGAAACCCGCGACCTCAAGGAGCAGGCGATCCGGAGGCGGGTGGAGGCGGAGCGGCTTTCGGTCGAGGTGGAGGAGCGCGAGAGCGCGCTCGCCAAGCGGGCGGTCGTGCTCGAGAAGGTTTCCGACCTGCTCGCGGAAGGCCGGGACCAGTACGTGATCGGCCGGACCGTCTACGGCCGTGCGGAAATCGAGAAGGACGCCGCGGAGAAGCTCGGGCTCTACACCGTTCAGGCTGAAACCCTGAAGAGCCTCAAGGAGACGCTGGCGACCAAGCAGAAGGCGCTGGCCATCTCACAAGAGAACGTTGGGAGGGCCGCCGCGCTGCGGATCGAGCTGGCCTCCAAGGTGGGTCTGCTCGAGGCACAGCTCCAGAAGTTCCGGGCCAAGGAAACCTTCGCGGCCACCGTGGAGGAGGTGCTGGACTTCTCCGAGCTCGACTCCGACCTGGCGAGGGCTCGGGAGCTGATCCAGAACTTCGAGCAGGATCTCGAGGTGAAGGACCGGATGCTGGACGAGCGCATGAGCGGCAACTCCGAACAGCCGGCCGGCGGCATCGACTACGAGACGCTGCAGCAGTCGGAAGAGGACCTGGTCGGTCGGATCCAGCACGCTCTGGGTGGTGGAACGCGGGCGGCCGAGAGCGGCAGTCCGCTGGTGCCGCTGTCTCGCTGACTCTCGCGGGCATTGGTGGGAGGCCGGCCTCCGGCCTCCCACACTCTGGAAGGACTTGAATCATGCGCACATCAACGGTTGTCTTCCTGGTTCTCTTTCTCTGCCTGTTCTCTTCCCGTGAGCGGCGGGGGAAGATCAGCTCGGTGATCCATCACATCAAGTCCGAGATCCACTCCGCGACCGACGGCCACTTTTCGGAGAGCTGCAAGCGGGACGCGGTCCCCGAGGATTCGGAGGTCACGGGCCTCAGGTCCGAGCTGCGCGAGCTCGATCAGCGGGACGAGGCCGCGAACAAGACACTGCGGACCATCGACCGGAGCGTTCGCGCCCTGGACGAGCGGATTCGGAAGCTGGAGCACGAGCTGAAGCGCCAGCCCCAGTTCGGCGAGGTCTTCCGGCGCAGTCTGGGACTCCTGGTCCGGCAGCGGACCGAGCTGAAGAACGAGCGCGAGGAGATCCTCGGCCTGAAGGAGCGGATGGCCGGCGAGACGATCCGGATCCAGGCGGAGATCGATCTGGCGCAGATCCGCAGCGAACGCAGGCAGGTGGAGTCGTTCCTCAAGCGTGAGCGCGGCTCGCCGGTGGATCAACTGGCCGAGGAAGAGGGAGCCGCCTCCTTTTGACGGGTGGTAGAATCCCCCTCCATGGAATCGCTCGCGCTGTCATGCCTGGCGCTCTGTCTGGGCACCGCCCCCACTGAGTGGAAACTGAACGTCGAAGGCGAAGCGAAGTCAATTCGCTTCGCCGATCTCGATGGTGACGGCACTCTGGATGCGCTGGTCGCGGCCGTTCAGGAGCGGGGACCCTCGCTGGACCGGAGCATCTGCCTCTTCCTGCGCGCGGGGAGCGGCTTCCCTTCGCACTCCACGGCAAGGGTCAGCGTGCCGGACAGCGTGCTGTTCGCGGATGCCGCGGATCTGGACCGGGACGGCAAGGCGGAACTCCTGCTCCTCGACACCAAGGGGCTCCAGTCCGTCGCGCTCGCGGGCAAAGCCTTCGAGAGCCCTCGGCCCGTCGTCGAGGTCGATTCGTTCTTCCAGACCATCGCCAGCAGCAACCTGCTGTTCGTGGAGATCGCCAAGGATCTCGATCTGGACGGACGGCTGGACCTGCTGATTCCAGCGTCGGGGGGTTTCATGTTCTTCCGGTCCCTGCCGCAAGGCGGAATCTCCTCGGGGCACCTGCTGGAGGCGGGTAGCGGCCACTCCGTGCGCAAGGGGCAGGCGGTTTTCTTCACTCTCCGTTCCCGTCTGGCCCGGCCGACCGCCACCGACTGGGAGGGAGACGGCGTGGGGGATCTGCTGTTCTCTTTCGAGGGAGAGCTGAGCCGCGTTGTCCTCGGCAGGAGCGGGACTCCGGGGAAACCCGCGATCCTGCTGAATCTGAGCCGACTGCTGGACCTGAGCGAGATGGCCGCGGACGGCCTGGGAGTGTCCGCCGGCAACGTCCTGGACATTGATGGCCGGCCCGGATGCGAGCTGCTGCTGACGCAGCGCGTGGCCCGGCCCAGTCTGCTGGCCGGGGTCGCGACTCGCACGGTGCTGTTCCTCTCCGACGACCTGAGGAAAGCCTCCTTGCCAAAGCCCAGGCAGGTGATCCGCACCGACGGCGTGTCGTCCCCGCCGCGGCTGTTCGACCTGGATGGTGACGGCGCGCGGGACCTGATCATCACGACGGTCCGCACCGACCTTCTTTCCAAGTTGCGCGAGTCGATCCTCGACCTGGTCCAGGTCACC
>JAZDLC010000480.1:0-11743 GCA_043802345.1 Planctomycetota bacterium
CCACGCGGCATGCGAGCGACTTCTTCTCGGTCTCCAGCAGCTCTCGCTCTGGATCGCTGTCGAAGACCACCCCCGCTCCGGCTCGCCCGTAATAGACGCCCCGCTCGTACCGCAGCGAACGGATCACGATGCATGAATCGAAACGGCCGTCCGCCAGAAGGTAGCCCGCCGCCCCGCCGTAGAACCCCCTGGCGGTTGTCTCGGCCTCCCGGATCAACTCCATCGCCCGGACCTTCGGCGCTCCGGTAAGCGTCCCCATGTTGGCGGCCGCCCGGTAGACATGCAGCGCGTCCAGATCGGGCCTGACCTGGCCCCTCACCCGGCTGACGAGATGCTGCACATGGCTGAACTTCTCGATCGCCATCTGCTGGAGAACCTCGGTCGTTCCGGGAACGGAAACCCGGGCGATGTCGTTGCGGGCCAGGTCGAGCAGCATGGCATGCTCGGCCTGTTCCTTCGGATCGAGCTGAAGCGACAGCGCCAGACGGCCGTCCAGATCCGGATCCACGCTGCCGTCAGCATGGCGGCCGCGGGCCACTGTTCCGGCGATCGGCCGGATCTCCGCGTAGCCGTCCTCGACCCGCAGGAAGGTCTCCGGAGACGCGCCGAGGAGGACCCCTTCTCGCAACTCCAGGTAGAACATGTACGGGGAAGGATTGCGCCGGCGAAGCTCGCGATAGACCCTGAGCGGGTCCGCGGAGCTCCTGGTCTCGAGACCGCGGGAGAGCACTCCCTGGAAGATCTCGCCCGCGCCGATCTGCCGCTTGAACTCCCTGACCATCTCGAGGAACCGCTGGTCGGTCACGTCCGCCTCCACAGGCGCAGGCTCGACCGAGGCGTCCGGCAAGGAGATGTCCGCGCGCCGCGCGCCGCGCACCAGTCGCAGCGTCCGCTCGTGCCGGTCCCGCGCGCCGCGGGCGGATTCCCAGGGCAGTCCCCTGGTCACGACGAAGACAGATCTCTTCCGGTGATCCTCGATGAGCATGTCGGAGGCCAGCACGAAGCTGGCGTCCGGCTCGTCCAGGGGATCGTCCGGGCGCGGAGGAAGATGCTCGAACTGATCCACCAGCTCGTATGAGAAGGCGCCGAACAACCCGGCCGGAAGAGGGGCGGGCGTGCGATCCTGGATCAGGCCCGCGACCAACCGCATGGCGTCCAGCACCGACGGAGAGCGGAGCCGCTCCTGGTCCTCCAGCACCGCCACCGAGCCTCCGGGAAAGGCGAGGTCGGACGGGAGCTTCTTGACCAGGGCTTCTCCTGCTTCCACCATCGGTTCGACCTGAACCTGGTTGCCCCGGATCTCGAGCCGGAGCAGCGAACGCAGCAGCAGGATCGTCCGCCGGATCGAGCTGAGTTCAGCGCCGCCGCCCGCGCTCTCCAGCAACGCCAGACCGCCCCGGTCCGGTTGCGCGCGCAGCCTCTCCAGGAGATCGACCGCCTCCAGGACATCGGCAGCCGGCAGTTCGGTCACCAGCGGCTGAACGAGCACTGGCTCAATCTTCTGGGATCCAAGGAGTCTCATGGATCTCCTATCGGCAATTCCGGCTTCTGGCCCGCAGACGGGTGATGGAATGCTTCGTTTGTTTGCGGCACCGATGCGCGGTTTCTTCAAAGGGTGCGCAGAAGTCGGAATCGAAATCGAAATCGATTGGTCTCATGCCACTCGGAAGGCGCATCCAATCGATCCCGATTTCGATTTCGATTTCGATTTCGATTCTCCGATGGCTCGGCGAGCAAGTCGGGAACCGCTCTTCGGTTGCGGGCCACCGGCCCCCCTGCGGTCTCTGCGTCTCTGCGAGAGTCATCTCCTGTGTGTTCGACCCACCCCCCCGCCACGCGGTCAATCGAAAGAACAATCGAAACCCTGATTCTGTTCCCGCAGCCATTCCAAGAGCGGCGCGAAGTACTCGAGCATGGCCCGGCCGGACATCGGCTCGCCGGTGGCCTCCTCGAGCACCTCCCTCCAATCCCGAGTCGCGCCCAGCTCGAGGATTCCGTTCAGGAAGGCACCCACCTCGCGGCTTCCGCGGTAGTTCGCCTGGTGTGGATCCACATGCAGGATCTCCCGGCAGATGTAATCGTGGAACTGGAACTTCAGCACGGTCGCCAGGGCATAGTCGTAGTACTGGGCCGGATCGTCATTGATGTGCGTCTTGGTGGCGGGATCACAGTACTCCTCACCCCTTGGCTCGGGCGGTTCGATCCCTTGATAGCGGGCCTTCAGGTCCCACCATCTCTCATTGAAGCGGTGAGCCGGGAGCTCCTCCTCGTACAGGTCGTGCTCGAAGTGCGACATCACCCCAGCCGACCACGGCAGGAAGACGACCGACGTGAGGGCATCATTCAGCAGCCACTGGATCTCGTCGATCTCGATCTCGTCCGTGAGCAGACCGAGATCCTTCATGTACGGTTGCTGAGACGCGGCGAGCGAGATCAGCTCGCCGATCCCCTCGTGGAAAGCGCGGTTGGCTCCCTCCCTGAGCGTCACCGGAACCTCCGGGCGTGAGTAGGCGAGGTAGTAGTAGATATGGCCAAGTTCATGATGAGTCGTCAGGAACCAGTTGAAGTCGGACCGGACCGACATCAGCGACCGGACGTCCTGATTCAGGTCGAGATGCCACGCCGAGGCGTGGGTGTTCTTCATCCTCCTTGACCCCGCCGGCAGCTCGTACAGGTCGGACTTCTCATGGAACCCCGGCGGCAACCTCTGGAAGCCCATCGATACGTAGAACTCCTCCGCCTGCCGGATCAAGTCCTCCGGCGCCATCTTGGCAACAAGCGGGTCGAGGCCGATCCCCTCCACCAGGCCGGGCCACTCCTGTCCCCACCGATTCCCGAGCCAGTGCGCCGGAATCCGCCTCGGAACAGGCTGGCCGTATCTCCTTGCGAGCTGGCGCTTGGCAAAGCAGTGGAGCTGCTCGTACAGAGGGCGGATCTCCTCGAGGACGCCGTCCATCAGCTCCATCATTTCAGGAGTCGACATTCCGTAATCCGCCACCTGGAGGGAGAAGAACCCCGCGTGTCCCATCTCCCTGGCCACCTGGTTGCGCAGGCCCCGGAGGCGGACGAGCCCCTCCCGCAGCGCCGGCCCGACCGATTTCGCGGCTTCAAAGGCGCGGCGGCGTTCGTCCAGGTCACAGGACGTGCGGAGAACCTGGTCGATGTCGTTGGGAGTGACCTCCTTCAGGGTCCCGTCGGCGCCGGCCATGCGGAATTTGAATCCATCCAGGGCCTGGCTCTGCGCCCCCTCCGCCTCGATCCGGGCCGATACCACGTCCGGAATCGTCAGCGGATTCTCCGCCGCCCACAGCAGGATCTTCTCGAGCTGTCGCGCCTGCAGGTCGGTGAACGAATCTCGCCGCTCCAGCAGCCTCCGCGCCTCCCGGATCGTCTCGGCCGCGCCCGTGAAACGGCTGAGAGCCTTGCTGGCAAGAATGGCCACCTGCGTGTGCTCGTCACTGACATCGGTGGAGGCCGCCCAGGCAGCCTTCTCGTGGTCGTAGTAGACGTCGAGCAACTCCTCCGAGTAGCGGTCGAGGAACGCCCTGGCCTCGGGATCGTCGCTCATGGTGACTCCCGGCAGGTAGTGACAGGCAGGCACGACGGCCAGCAGGATGATGACGAGAACGGTCGCTCGCATGTGATGACTCCCGGAAATGTGACCTGCCGGGAGACTAGCAGAATCAGAACAGCCGATGGAGCGTCGCGGCCACGTTCTCCCACGGTACCAGCTTGAAGTTCTGATTCTCCCCCTCGTTCTTGCCGTCCTGGACGATCAGCGCCCCTCCCGGAAAACGGGGGCCCAGCGGTCCGCTCGCGATTTCGATGCCGTCCGTATGGCGCACATCGTCGATCCCGTCGTTCATCACCACCTTGAAGCGCCCTGCGAAATCGTTCTCGCCTTCCCGGGCATAGACCAGGAAGTCATCCTTCCCCTGGTTCGAGGCGACCAGATAGCCGGACCGCTCGTCCCGCCGGTAGATGGCCAGTCCCTCCACGTCGTGGCGGAGCCGGCCCCACCACGCGGCGGAATCGACCAGGGATCTCTCCTCTCCGTCCTCGGGGTTGGCCGGGTACTTCCAGATGCCGACGCTCTCCTCGGCGACATACAGCCAGCCCAGTTCGTCGTCCGCGACGCACCCCTCTGTTTCCGATCCGATCAGGACCCTGCGGACAAGTTCTCCCGAGCCCGCGTCGGCCAGGGTGGCCAGCCGCCACTGGGCGAACTCACCCTTCTTCGTGGTCACCACGACATGGAACTGGCCGGTCGATCCGCTGTGATGGAGGCAGAGACCATCGACCTTGAGATCGTCGGGAGCCGGGATCGCTCCGACCGGCACCAGCGTCCGGGCGCCTTCATCCAGACGGAGGAGCTCGATCCGGTTGTCGGTCTTGTTGGTGGCCGCGACGATGACTCCCTCGCCTCCCGAAAACGGGAAGCCGGATCTGAGGTCGACGTTGTTCATCTTCCCGAGAGGCAGGTAGTCGATTTCCACTCCCTCGAGATCATAGATCGCCAGCCCTCCCTTCTTGTCCGTCCCCACGATCAGGCTGCGGGCCGGGTCATCCGGCGCCACCCAGATGCAGACGTCGTCGAGCGCGTCCCCCCCGCTTCGGATCAGGGTGGTCTCCAGCACCGCGACCGCGGTGCGCGGCAGGCGGCGGTAGTTCAGATAGAACGCTCCGGCCAGGATCAGGAGAACGCACGGCCCGAGCAGCCAGATCAGGCGGCGGGCTGTTGCCGGATTACTCGCCATCGGCCCACGCTTTCAGGGCGGCCAGCTCTGCCGCGGTCACCTTCGCTTCGGGGTGGCCCAGGGCATAGAGGGCGGGCGGCATGTCCTCTCCTTCGACCTCGTCGTAGACCTCCTCGATGATCTTGGCTCGCTTCTTCGCGGAGTAGCTGTCCCACTCCGAGAAGTTCACCTTGCTCCGCGCATCCTTCACGTGGCCGGACAGCAGCCAGGAGACCGGGGCCACGTAGCCGTACCAGGGCCACTGCGTCTCATTGGAATGGCAGTTGTAGCAGGCCCTTTTCAGCACGCTCACGACCTGTTCAGGGGCGGCCGGATCGCCTCTCTTCGCGGGATTCTCCCTGTCGACAGGCCAGAACTGCATCGCGACCAGAGCCACGATCAGGAGGATGACGAGGATGCGAACGATCTTCATGAACAGGCTCCTGGCGACTTCTGCAAGACCAACCGGCGAACGGTACGGCCCGGGAGCGGCCCGGGCAACCCCGAATCGGACACGCGGCGCGGCCGGCTCGCACCCCGGCACGATGATGACAATGATGTCATGCGTGACACCCGCGCGATCCGTGCTAATCCAGTAGGTGATCGTACAGCATGAGAGGTAGCGACATGAAGATCCTCATCGTGGACGACGACCCGAAGTACCGGACGTTCGTGGCCCAGGGCCTGAACGAATCCTCCATGGTCTGCGCCATGGCGCCGGATGGAGAGTCCGCGCTGGAAATCCTTCGCACAAAGCAGTTCGACCTGGTGTTGCTCGACGTAATGATGCCCGGAATGCAGGGTTGGGACGTGATGCGGACGCTCCGCTCGGAGGGGATCGATGTCCCGGTGATCTGGGTGACTGCCCGGGACGCGGTGGATGAGCGGGTGAAGGGGCTGCGAATGGGCGGAGACGACTACATCGTCAAGCCGTTCGCGTTCGCCGAACTGGTGGCCCGGATCCACGTCGTCTTGCGGAATCGGCAGGAACGCACCCGCTTCCGCCTGGCGGACCTGGAGATCGACTATCTGGGCGGCAAGGTGACCCGCGCCGGCCGGACGATCGACACGACCCGAACGGAATACTCCCTGCTTCGGTGCCTCGCGGACCGGTGTGGCGAGGCGACCTCCCGGACCGAACTGCTCCAGACGGTCTGGGGCCTGGATTTCGATCCCGGAACCAACATCGTCGAGGTGCAGATTCGCCGCCTGCGCCAGAAGATCGACGAGCCGTTCGACAGGCCCCTGATCCACACGGTCCGGCACGCAGGGTATGTCCTCGACAAGCGCGACTGATCGAAGCTGGTCCCTGACCCGGCGCATGACGGTCCTCTTCACCGTCACGACTCTTTGCATCGTCGCGCTCTACGGTCTCTGGGCCACCTACCTGGTGTTCCACCATGTCCGTCAGGAGACGCGAGACTTCCTGGAACACGAACTGGAGGAGCTGAAGCTCAACATCTCCCACGCCGACCTGACCAAGACCAGCATCCGCCAGTGCGTGCAGAACGTCATCGAGGTCAGTGGCGACAAGCCGATCGCCTTCCGGGTCCGCTCCACGTCCGGCAACCTGCTCGTGGAGCAGGGGAACGCCAAGTTGAGAAGCAAGGCTCCCGGGCCGCTCGCGAGGCAGCAGAGTTCGAGCTGGAGTCTTCTCACCGAGCGGTTCGCGGCAGCCTCCCACGAGTTTGCCGAGCTGGACATGACCCTCGAGGTCATCGTCGACACGAGCGAGGAGACCTCCGCCATCTACAGGTACCTCCGGGCGGTGTTCTTCACCTTCCTGGTCGCGGCGGCCCTCTCCGGCGTCGCCGGGTGGTTCACGGCCCACCGCGGCCTCCGGGGCCTGCGCCAGGTCGTCACGCAGGCCCAGGGGATCGAGTCCTCCACGCGGCCGGCGACCATCGAGCTCTCTGGCGCCCCGGATGAAATCCGCGAGGTGGCGACTGCCTTGAACAGCATGCTCGAACGGATCCACGCCGCCATGGACGGGATGCGCACGTTTACCGCCGGGCTGGCTCACGAACTGCGCTCTCCTCTCCAGAACCTGCTGGGCGAAACCGAAGTGGCGCTGCTCACGCCACGTTCACCAGAGGAGTACCAGGAACTGCTGGCGTCGAACCTGGAGGATCTGAGCGACCTCTCGGACGCGGTCGACAACCTGATCGCGTTCTGCCGCGTCAGCGACCCGGATCGCAGGGAGTTGCGCACGGAGTACTTCGACCTGGCGAGCGAGGCTCGCCTGCGGGTCGAGGGACAGCGCCGGGAGGCCACGCGCAAGAAGGTAGCGATCGAGATCCAATCTCTCGGGAACACCGGACTGTTCGCCGACAGGGAAGGGTGCCTGCGCGTGGTGAGGAATCTGGTTGGCAACGCCGTCGAGTGGGCGCCTCCCGATTCGACGGTCGAGGTGCGCATCCAGGGGAACCATGAGGGAGTCCGCCTCTTCGTGATGGACCGGGGTCCAGGAGTCCAGGAGCAGTTGCGCGACCGGATCTTCGAGCCTTTTGTCAGCGGACGTTGCCGCGCGCAGAAGCGTGCCGGTTACGGCCTCGGCCTGGCGATCTGCCACTCGGTCCTGCAAGAGCACGGAGGCGAGATCTCCTTCGAGCCCCGGGAAAGCGGCGGCTCCACCTTCGTGGCCAGGTTCCCGCGGGGCTCGGTCGGACCGGGGTAGACGGATGGAGCGCTACGGCGTCCCGTCGCGAACGAGACGGAAGCAGCGGTTCTGCCAGCCGATGCTCGTGTCCCTGGCGCAGACCGCCTTCTGATTCGGCACGCCGGCGAACCAGATCTCCTCCGACCAGGTCTCCGACCAGGTCACGCGGTCGTAGTTGTCCGGATCGTGCAGGGCGTCTTGCGCCAGCAGGGCCGGACCGATCACCGCCATCCACTCGGCCCGGGTCGGAAGCCGCTTGCCCACAGACTCCGCGAACCGTTCCACCGCCGTTGTGCTGGGGGCCACGAGAGCGTCGAGCATGCTCCCGAAACGAGGCCGGCGAATCGGGCTCGGCATCCGGTATTCGATCCACGCGTCTTTCAGCAACTCGTACTTCACCTGAAGCGGCGCCAGGAACGAACCGGAGTCTTTCAGGACGACCTGCTGCAGAAAGGCGAAATACTGCAGATGCGTGACCGGATGGACATCGAAGAGGACCGAGCGAGCCCCGAACTTCCCTTCGACCTCCAGCCCGTTGATCACCGGCGCGAGCAGGGGCGCCACGTAGTCCGCCAGCCGGTCGAGAAGCAGGAGCGCCTGCCGATCACCCGAGCGGAGGGCCCGCTGTTCCAACTGATCGATCCGCCCCGTCACGAGCCGGCGAGCTCGCCGGAAGAGAGTGGTCGGGTCGACCTGCTCCTGCGACTGCTGGACGATCTCACCGACCTCCCTCAGAAGCTCCGCCTGTGCGGCGGCCACTTCCTGCAGGAGGGCCGCGTCCAGGGGGGAAGGTGAAGGGCCTGGATCGTCGGGCGTCTCCGGATCGAAATCGGGGGGCGAATCTTCCGGGGGATCGGGGTCCAGGCCGGCCGCGGCGGCCACTTTCTGGCCATCTTTCTCTTCCGAAGCGGTCCGGGAATCGAGCAGAACCGCAAGGACGGCCGCGGCGATCAGGGGAATCCCCGCCACCAGCCACCAGCGTCGGCGCACCAACAGCGAACTCTCCCGTCGCAACGGCCCGCCGGGGGACTCATCAGCGGCTGCGGAGGCGGAGGACTCCCCCGAGGCGAGCGACGCCTTGGCTCGTTCCAGCGCCTCTATGCACTCCAGCATCGATCCGAATCGCTGACTCGGATCTGTCTGAAGCATCTGCTCGATCGTGAAGCGGAGCAGCGGCGGCAAGGCCGGGTCGACCGGCAGATGGGGCACGACCTCCGGCCCCGTCTCACCTCCTCTGCCAGTCGGCTCCGATCCGGTCAGGGCGAACTGGAACGTCGCGCCGAGAGAGTAGATGTCAGAGCGGGCGTCCACCGTGCGCCGATCCAACTGCTCCGGAGACGCGTAGGTCCAGGTCCCCATGAACTCGCTGCCCGTGGACGGCTCATCGCCCGAAGCCTCCTTCAGCGAGACCCCGAAATCAGAGATCAGCGCTCTCTCCCCCAGATCGATCAGGATGTTGCTCGGCTTCACATCCCGATGCACGAATCCTTCCGAGTGGACATAGTACAGGCCGCGGGCGGCGTCCAGGATCAACTCGGTGGCCTGCAGCGCGTCAAGCGGTCCCTGTTTCCGAACGGTCTGCGCCAGCGAGTTTCCCTCGATGTACTTCAGGGCGATGTAGTGGACCTCCAGTCCCCCCACGCGATCCATGCCCGCGCCGTAGACCGACACGATGTTCGGATGGTCCAGCCGAGCCTGGTGCCGTGCCTCCGCCACGAACCGCGCCACCCACCTGGGAGAGAGTTGCGAGAGAACCTTGATCGCGGCCCGCCGCTCCAACGTTTCGTCCACGCCCGCGTAGACCAGGCCCATGCCTCCCGCACCGATGAGCGACTCGATGCGGTACGGTCCCAGGCGTTCGCCGATCAGCGGATCGTTGACCTCCCGCTCCCGGGGCCCCCTGGCCTCCCCATCATCCTTGGAGTTCGCCAGCCCCATGGACCGCTCAACTGTCCTTGTTCTCGGGCTCTTCCTGACCGCTCTCCGCCCCCCCGGGGTCGGCCGTTCTCGCTCCCTCCGCACCGTCGCCCAACCCGGGAATGAGATGGGTGAACTTGTACGGATCGACCTTGCGCGCGAACTCCTCAAGTTCCTGAGCGCCAGCGGTCATGCGCCGGCTTTCCTCGTAGAGGTGGGTCACGAGGCCCCGCGCCAGCGGGATGAACTGTTCACGAACATACTGGGACAGCAGTTTCATCTGTCGATTGAACTCGACTTCATGCCGATCCAGGGCCTGCCTGACCGTCACCAGGTTGTCCCGATTGGTATTGGCGAGCCTGCGATTGATCTCGACCTGAGTACTGAGATCGGAGACGTTCTTCTCGAGCTGAGTGGCAAGATCGAGGACGTTCGCTTCGAGGCTCTCGGCCAGTTCCGTGGAATGGAGCCTCGCGATCCTCTCCACCTCGGTCCCGAGGGAAAGCAAGCGCTCTTCCTGCGTCTGGAGAGTCACTGACATTTCGGCGACGCGCACCCGCTCCAGTTCCTCGATCCGCGCCGTGAGATCGGCCTGGGCCGCCGAGGTCGAATTCACCGACGCCGGCAGGGAGCCAAGTTCCAGGATCGCCGCCTCCAGCTGGGCGTTTCGGCGAACCGCCGTGCCGAGCCGGTCCTCTGTTTCTCTGAGCTGCAGACGCACGGAGTTCATCTCAGTCTCGAACTGTGCGTTCGAAACGCAACCGGCCAGCAATGACAAGAGGGTGACATGAAGGGTGTTACGGATGAGACGGCCGTTGATCATGAGATCGGACCTCCAAGTGGGGCAGCACAGATCATAGGAGTCATCTTCCCGGTGAGGACTCGGATTCTAGTCGTCCGATGCGTCCTCCTCCTCCACCAGACTGCCGGCGGCCCGGGCGGCGGCCAGCACTTCCCTGGCTTCCTCGAGCCGTTTCTCCTCCACGAACACACGGACCGTCAGGGACCCGAGCGACCGTTCGGCGGAGGCAACCGGGTCCTGCAGGTTCTCGCCCTCGACGAAAGCAGCGATGCCGGCGTCCTTCAGGAAGCCGACCACGACCTCGGCGATGAACTCGTTCGGAAACATCTCCAGAACCACGGATTTCACTTCATCGGACATCGATTCAAGCTCCTGACAGAGATCGGCCGGGCGACGGGGCGGAAGAGCACGGTCGCCTATCTGACCAAACCTCGCTGAGCGCAACCCGGAAAAACCGAGCTCTTTGTCCCCCCGATGGACCTGTCTTGGCATTGCGTGGCTCTTCACCGGCCTGCTAGAACTCTTTCCATGACCAGAATCCTCGACGGCCGCCCGATCGCGAAGGCGATCAATGCGTCTCTCGCGAGCCGGATCTCCCGTCTCGCTCAGTCCGAGGTCACGCCCGGCCTCGCGGTGCTTCTGTTCGGCGACGACTCGCCGTCCCTGGTCTACGGCAGGATGATCGGGGGGGGATGTGAACGAATCGGCATCTCATTCCGACTGGTCCAGCTTCCGGGCGACATCTCGCCCGAGCAAGCCGCCGAGAACATCGATGAACTGAACCGGGATTCGAGCATCCACGGAATCCTGATCAAACGCCCCCTTCCCGGCCCGCTGAGTGACGAACGACTGCTCCAGCGCACCGACCCGGCCAAGGACGTCGACGGTTATCACTTCCAGAACGTGGGGAGTCTGGTGGTGGGAGGCGCGTCCAGGGCCCCGGTGCCGTGCACTCCCGCCGGAGTGCTGGAGCTCCTCTGCCGCACCGGGAATCCCCCGGACGGCAAGCATGTGGTCGTCCTGGGACGCAGCGCCACGGTGGGCAAGCCGCTCGCGAACCTGCTCTGCCAGAAGGACGAGGGCGCCAACGCCACGGTGACTCTCTGCCATTCGCACACGCGGAATCTGGAAACACATACGCGGTCGGCGGACATCATCGTGACGGCTGTCGGGATTCCGAGCTCGCTGAAAGCAGACATGGTCTCGGCACGAGCGGTCGTGATCGACGTGGGGACCAACGCGGTCGACGATCCTTCCTCGAAGCGTGGCTACAGGTTGGTCGGAGACGCCGACTACGACGACCTGCTGGGGCACTGCGCCGCCATCACGCCGGTTCCTGGAGGCGTGGGGCCGGTCACGGTCGCGATGCTGCTGAAGAACGTCGTCGATGCCGCGGAACGATCCGGATCATGACCGCCCGGACCCTCGGTCACGCTCCCGGCGCGTCGCCGGCCGGGCCTCTTGGGCTGCAGTCGAACTCCTTGCCCTCGCAGCAGGCGTAGTTTCCCAGCTCGTATCTCAGGCAGCAGCGCAGCCGGCCGCATGATCCCAGATTCGAATCGGCCGAGATCGGCCGATTCTGGGCGCGAGCCATCTTGATGCTGACCGGGGCGAGCTTCCTGAGCCAGG
>JAZDLC010000481.1:0-8061 GCA_043802345.1 Planctomycetota bacterium
TCTGCCGAAGCCGGGGCCAGGCCCGTCCTGGCTGTTTCACGCCCGTTCTCGCCCGCACAGGCGAATCCGGTCTTATATCAGAATCGGAGTCCGGGAACAACCTGGAGTGGCATGGAGCTGTGGAGCTGCGCCTCAGACGCCGCGGCCGGCGGCGTCCAGGAACCAGATTCGCCACCTCTCCCGGACTTTCGCCCGCTCCTCCGCCCGCATGTCCGGATCAAACCCCATGTCCTCGTCCGCCAGGGTGCAGAGGGCCTCGTCAGCCTCCTCCCGGATGAAATGGTCCGGATCGTCCAGCAAGGGCAGGATCCGCTCGTACACCGGCGGCAAGCCGCTGCGGCCGAGCGCGTGCAGGGCGAGAGCGCGAGGACGGGCCTTCAGGGAGGAATCGCCCGCAACATCCAGCAGGTCCGAGAGCAGCGCCGGGTCCTCGATACGCTCCCGAATCATCCGCAGCACCGAGAAGAGGGCCCCTTCCCGGCCGTCCCTGGAGAGTACGGCCAGCATCGACGCAAGCGCCGCCAGGCCGACATCCCCCATGGCGTTGAGGACCACCACAGCCTGTTCCCGGGTCGGCTGGTCCCCGCGCCGGACCAGCGTCAGCAACTCCTCCACGACCTCGCTGCCCAGGGCGATCAGCTCGCTCCTCGGCCGGTCCAGGAGCGGCGAACCTTTGATCTCCTCCTCGACCGCATCCTCCTCCTTCCGGGCCTCGTAGCAGACGATCGTCTCCACCCTTTCCTGGCCGTCCTCCCCCGGCATCGGAATCTCCCTCGTCGTCCGGGAGATCTTGGGATTCCGATCGAGTACCGTCAGAACCTGACGAAACATCGGCTGGGGCAGAAGGAGCCCGGCAAGCTCACCGTCCTCGGGGAGGACCCCCTCCCCCAGCTCCCCCACCGGAATGCCCACCTGCCTCAGGTCCTCCCGCATCAGCCCGGCAACCCCCGCGTTCGACGCGAGCAGGATCGCCAGGGCGAGCGAGGGGTCTTTCGACGAGGCAACAGCCTCGAGCTCGGCGACGAGCGGCACGTTGCAATCCGGACAGGAGGTCGCGAATGACTCGTATTCCTGGCGGCAGTCGGGGCAGTAGGGCATCAGTCAGCCAGGAGCTTCCGACCCAGCGGACGGCCGCCGATCACGTGAATATGGAGGTGATAGACCTCCTGGCCGCCATGATTCCGGGAGTTCGCGATGGTGCGGTACCCCGCCTCGTCCACGCCCTTCTTGCGAGCCACATCCCTCACCGCCAGCATGAGGTGGCCCATGAGCTCCCAGTCTTCGTCCTGGACCTCGGCCAGGTTCGCCACATGCTTCCGCGGAATCACCAGGGTGTGGACCGGCGCCGAGGGTGCGATGTCGTCGAAGGCGATGAAATGTTCCCCCTCCAACACCAGTTTGCAGGGGATCTCGCCCCGCGCGATCTTGCAGAAGATGCAGTCCATTGGCTTGCTCGCATGAGAAGGCCTGGAGTTGAGGGTCCGGCTGCCCCGCACCCGGCACCAGCTTGACGCGGTCTCCGGAGGCCCTAGAATGGCGCGATTCTGGCAATAGACCGAAATCCACCGGGACCGAACCAGGTGGTTTCCAGCTACCCTGGAATGTATCGGTCGGACATCCGGTTTTCAATCCAGGGTGTCCAGCACGAGGCTCATAGCAGGAGAATCGATGGATTTCAGCATCGCTCTCGAGGTCAACGTGGAAGCGCTCCTGGCGCAGGAACCCCTGACGTCCAACGACTGCGCCGAGATTCGGCGCGAGGTTCTGCGCTCGGAGGAATCCCACAGCTCTTTTCAAAAACTGCTCGACAAGCGGTATCCGGCCGAATCGGAGGACCCGGAAATCCGCTGGCGTCGGGGCGTCGGTCTCATCGTGGCCGGAAAGGACGGGAATGCCGCGGAATTGATGGCGGCGGCCCAGAAGCCGCTGGGCCTGTTCCTGCTGGGAAGGAGCGCGTTGGAGAAGGAAGAGCACCCGGAGGCCCTGGAGTACCTGAAGCAGGTCTCTGGCCAGGACCAGCCCGCGGAGTACCGCGTGGCCTACGCGGAGGCTCTCGCCCGGCTCAATGACGTGGAGGGGCTCGCCGGGATGCTCGGCGAATTCCAGGAGCTCGACCCCCGGGGAGCGGATTGCGCCTTCCTCGAGGGAAGGCTGACGGAAATGCAGGGCGAGTACGGCCGGGCGATCGAGGCGTACGAGCGGGCCATCTCGATCCAGCCCGATCACCGCAACGCCCGCTTCCGCCTGGCGCACCGGCTCGACCTCACGGGCAAGGATGAAGAGGCGATCGGCCATTACGAGCGGCTGAGGCAGATCTTCCCTGTATCGGTCGGCGTGCTGATCAACCTGGGCATCCTGTACGAGGATTGCGAGAAGTACGAGAAGGCTGTCTCCTGCTTCAAGCTCGCCCTGGCCCACGATCCCACGCAGGAGCGGGCAGCGAGCTACCTGCGGGACGCCGAGTCCGCCCTGGACATGTTCTACGACGAGGAGAAGGAGCGCAAGGACGACAAGCAGGCGCAGATCCTGAAGATTCCGGTCACCGATTTCGAACTCTCGGTTCGCTCGCGGAATTGCCTGGCGCGGATGAACATCCTCACCCTGGGCGACCTGATCCGCAAGTCGGAGGCGGAACTGCTCTCGTTCAAGAACTTCGGCGAGACCTCCCTGAACGAAATCAAGGAGATCCTCCGTTCCAAGGGGCTGCGCCTCGGCACGCAACCGGACGACGGCGACCGGCGCTCGAGCGCCAGCATGGGCCGGCGGCACCGGGAGCTGGATCGCGACTCGGTCCGGTCGAAGTTGGTCTCGGAGCTGGATCTGTCGGTCCGGTCCCGCAAGGCTCTGGACGACCTGAACGTAGCGACGCTGGGGCAGCTAGCCGAGGTCAGCGAGGACCAACTGATGGCCTGCAAGAACTTCGGTCAGACCTCCCTGGTCGAGATCAAGAAGAAACTCCTGGACAACGGACTCACTCTGCGAGGCGGCTAGCAGAGTGTCCCCTAGCCGAGGCTGGGCTCGATGATCGAATCACTCCGCGGGACGGTGTCGACCTGCGTCCAGGGCGGAGCGGTTCTCGAGCTCGGGGGAGTCGGGCTGAGGGTGCGCGTTCCGAGCGGCACGGCGGAAACCCTGAAGCCGGGCCAGGAGGCCCGCCTCGCTTGCCACCTGCTGCTGAAGGACGAGCGCTTCCACCTCTATGGCTTCGCTTCCGGAGTCGAGCGAGATCTATTCCGGGTGCTGCTCGGCGTCTCCGGCCTCGGGCCCGAGAAGGCGCTGGCGTTGCTGTCGGCCCGCTCCCCCGCGGCGATCGCTGCCGCGGTGCGGGACTCCGATCCTGCGCCGTTTCAGGTCGTCCGCGGCATCGGAAACCGGCTGTCCCAGAGAATCGTGCTTGAACTCCAGGGGAAGCTGGACTCGCTCGCCCTGGAAGGCCTGCCCGGCTCCGATCCGCCGCCGGACCGACAGCAGACCAGGGACCTGCACGCCACGCTGATGAAACTCGGCTACTCGAAGGCGCAGGTGGAACGAGCATCGAAGGTGGCGTTCGCCAGCGTGGGAGACGAAGCCACCATCGAGGAACTGGTCAGAGCCGCCCTCCGCGCGTTGCAACAACCACTCTGAGAGTTGCTACACTGTCCCGATGAACTGCCGACCTCACGCTCTCGTTCTGCTGGCCGCCATGGTCACGCTCACGGCGGAGAGTGTGGCCGCTCAGGGTGGCAAGGGTGACAAGCCGACAGACCTGCTTTCCATCGCGAGATCGGAGGCCCAGCGCGAAGAGGCCGCCCTCGCTTCCAGAGTCGACCAGTTGCTGAATGAGCTCAAGTCCTCGTCGGACGACACCCTGGCCTTCATTCGCAAGAAGGTCGAGGAACTGGGCGCCATCGGCCCCGCCGCCATCGACCCTCTCCTGAAGGCCATGGACCACAAGCTCACCTCATCCGCGGACGTCAACGCGGGCATCAATGCGAGTCGGGCGATCGCAATGATCGAGGGGCAGCGGGCGGCGGCAGCCCTGACCCGCCTCGCCCGGGAAGGTGGCAGGTACGGCCGGCTCAACGCGGTCCGATCCCTCGGTCTGCGAGGAGATCCGACCGTGCTGCCGGTCCTCCGTGATCTGCTGAAGGACGAGGATCAGGCGCTCGTTCAGGCATCGATCGAAGCGATCGGAACTCTTGGCGGCAAGGGGGCCGACAAGGTTCTCGCCGGCTTCATCACGGCCACCGAGAGCCAGTTCGTCGCAGCCGCAATCACCGGCCTCGCCCACTGCGGATCTTCCGCCCAGGCTGGGCAGGTCGTGAATCGGCTGCGAGCCGAATTGAAGCTGACCGACGCGAGCGACGCCGTGATCGTCGCCTGCATGGAATTCTTCAGGTCGTTCCCGTCGCCCGACGCGGTACCCGATCTGGGACAGGCCCTGATGGCCGGCAACGCCTCGCTGGCGCGGCGGTTCGCCGCCATCGCCGCCCTGGAAGCGACTGGCCAGGCCGCTCCCTCGGCGCGAAAGCCGGTCCTCTCGACCCTGGAAGCCGCCACCCGCGGCGGAGTCCGGGCCGTCATCCGGGCCGCCGCGTTGGCGATGTCGGAGTTGGGGGACGACTCGGGCGTCTCCGCGGTCACCGCGGACCTGGACGTCGAGATCAGTCAGAACGCCAAGAACTACAACGCCAGGTACCAGCGCGCGGAGATCTACCTGGACTTCAAGAAGTGGCAGAAGGCGGGGAACGATTTCCGTGACGGCCTGCGCCTGGAGAAGGATCCGCGGGACCCGGATCGGGTCTACCTCGGGATGGCCCGGGCCTACGCCGGACTGGGACGCTTCGCGGACGCCGCGAAGTACGTGAGCCGCCTCCCGGAGGCCCGGATCAAGACGCTTCCGGACGAGTATGTGGTCTTCCGGGAGATGGCGGAAGACTCCCGGTACGGACGTGTCTTCCGCTAGCTGTCCCTCGACAGGGCCTGGGAGGCCGCCCCGGGCACCCGGCGGGGCGTGGCTCACGCCGATCCTGGCTGGACTGCTGTTGGCTTTGCCGCCCGCCTCAGGTTCTTCCGACCCGGCCGCTCCCGCTTTCTCCTCGTCGAAGAGCTGCGCTGGGTGCCACCTGGAGGTCTACGAGGAGTGGAGCCGCTCGCAGCACGCCATCGCTTTCACCAATCCGGTGGACCGGCTGCAGGAAATGACCGACGGATTCCGCAAGCGGGACTGCGTTCCCTGCCACGCGCCCCGGCCCGTGTTCGAACATGGCCTGGGCAAGGCCTCCCGGGTCGTGGCGCGGGAAGCCAACCGCTTCGAGGGCGTCGACTGCCTCACCTGCCACCTCGCCGGAAAGGGCGTTGCCTCTTCGCACAGCGGGCTCTCGGGACCCTGCAATCCGGTCTTCCGCAAGGAACTGGCATCTACCGACCTCTGCGCCCCCTGCCACAACCAGCACAACACGGTGGATGAGTGGGAACAGAGCCCACTTGAGCTGCGCGGAGAGAATTGCGGTGGGTGCCACATGCCGGAGGTCGTGCGCGCCTCGGGGCCGGGACGACCCGGACGGTATCATGGGCCCCGCGGGGGAAACGACCTCGAACTGCTCCAGTCCGCGGCCACCCTGACCTGGTCTGTCGTGGAGTCTCCCACGGGACCCCGCCTCAGGGTCTCGATCACCAACTCGGGAACAGCGCACAACCTTCCGGCCGACGCCAAGCACCGGGCCATCGATCTGGTCTTGCGCCTGAAGGATCGGGAGGGGCGGGCTGTCGGACCGCAGGCCAACCAGGGTCCGGGCCAGATCGGAGGCGCCGCCCGGCTTCGCTTCCGGAATCCATACCGCACCGAAACGGAATTGGAGAACACCCAGATCCCGTCCGGTGAAACCCGGACGCTCGAGGTCGCGCTCGATCTCGAGAGCGTCCGTTCCGCGTCCATCCTGTTGCTGTACAAGCGGACACCCTACGTTTCGGACGGGGAGGCAACGGTTGTCGAGCATGTCTCGATCACTTTCTGAGCGGATGCTGCTGGCCTGCTGCCTGCTCATCATCATCATCGCCGGCGGCGGGTGCCGTGGAACCGGCGGCGACCCGCCGCTCCCGGAGCAGGCCATCCGCAAGGAGCTGTTCTGGAAGGACGTCCTCTCCATTCCTCCGGAGTCGGTTCCCGTGCCGGCGGATCCAGGGACGAAGCAGCGGATCGAGGAACTCCGCGACAGGCTCTCCGGGACCCCGATCACGGAACTCTCCCCCCTCCTGGACAGCCTGACGGGAATCGGGCCGGCGTGCGTGCCGGTGCTGGCCGCGCGCCTGGCCGGAGAGGAGCCTGAGGAGACCCGCAGGAACCTCGTCCTGGCGCTCACCGCACTGGGAGATCCAGCCGGCGCCGGAGCGCTCTGTTCGGTGCTCCGGGACAGTTCGGGCCAGGTCGCCCTGCTGGCGGCCAGGGGCCTGGGACGGCTGCGCGTCCCATGGACGATCCCGCGCCTGATCAAGGTGGTCGGGCGGTACGACGTCAGTGAGTGGCTCATCGTGCGGGTTGAGGCCGCGGCTTCCCTGATCCGGTTCGGCAACTTCTCCGGAGTGCCGTTCCTGCTGAAGGTCCTGAAGGAGCACACAGCGCTGGAGGAAAACGCGGACCGGGAGTGGGGCCGCCGGATCAGGATCGTGTTCGAGAAGGAGGCCGCCTGCAGGGCCCTTGGGGCACTGATCGGCGACGACTTCGGCTATTCGCCGAACGCCTCCTACCCGGCGCAGGAACGCGCCATCCTGCGCATGGAGGGGTGGTGGAACGAGCACCGCCAGCGCCTCTGGGCCGAACAGCCGACTTTCGAGGACAAGGAACTGCTGACCCGCGTCGACTGGCTGATCGATGGCCTCGCCGTCTTCCAGATCCGCACCGTGGACAACGCGCGGTTCATCCTGACCTCCCTGGGTCCCCCGGCCCTGCCGGCAATCGCCGCCCGTCTGACGGATCCGGGGTTCTACGTCCGCCTTCATCTGCTGGAGGCCCTGGAAGGGATGGGACCGCTCTTGCGCCACCGGGCCGGGGAGGTGCGTGATCAGCTCCAACCACTGCTCCGCGACAAAGATCCGGCCCTGCGGACGCAGGCTGTGAGAACCCTGGGCCGGATCGGCGAACCCGCTCTGTACGAGGTCCTGACCCCGCTCCTCTCCGACGAGGACATGTCGGTGCGGATCGCCACCATCTCCGCCCTGGGCTGGTGCGGCAACATGAAGGCCAGTTCGGCTCTCGAACCTATCGCGCGCGCTCCAGAGGCTTCCGACGAACGGGCCAGCGCCCGGGAGGCGCTGATCCGGCTGGGCCAGGAGAAGTACCTGGAGCAACTGCTCGGAGATCTCCTGGACCCCGCCCTGGAGGTGCAAGCCCCAGCTCTTCAGGCACTTGGACAACTTGGAGCCTCCATTGCCGACTTCCCCCTCGGCGGTTCCGGAGCAGATCGAGACGCGCAGGCTCGGCGGATTCGCACGGCCCTGGTTTCGCCCAATCCCAACGCTTTCCAGGATTGACCTGCTTTTTGTGGCTAGCTGGTAGAATTGATCGCGGCCCGCCGCGCGCCCGTCCGTACCACCGTGGGTGTGTACTGCCCCTGACTCGGGCGCTGACCAACCAACTTGGGAGATTGCCATGAGCTCCCCGCTCAGTTTGAACGCGACATTCCGACCAGTCGCCGTTCTGTCCCTCCTTGCCTTCGCGCTTGTCCTCTTGCCGACATCGTCTGCGTTCGCGGTCGCCGGGAACAAGAAGATCAAGGCGGGGGGATCCTCCTCTTCCGTCTCCAAGTCGAACAGCGAACAGAGCAAGGCCGCAAGCCGCTCCAGCCCGGGCCGCAAGTCACGTTCGCGCAGCGACGGCGGTGGCGGCTCAGTCTCGATCAAGAGCGGCGGCGGCAGTAACTCCCGCTCGATCATCAGCAGCGGCGGCGGCGGCTCACCCTCGATCAAGAGTGGCGGCGGCGGCGGCGGTGGCGGCGGTGGCGGCTCGCGCTCGACCACGAGCGGCGGCGGCGGTGGCGGCTCGCGCTCCACCAACAGCGGCGGCGGTGGCGGCTCGCGCTCGAC
>JAZDLC010000482.1:0-18018 GCA_043802345.1 Planctomycetota bacterium
GTGCCTGAACCGGTCAAGGAAGCGGCGATCCGGGCCATCCGGGAGGGGTTCAACCGGTACAGCGTGACCCAGGGTGATGCCGAGCTGAACGAATGCATCAGGCATACCGTGAGGCAGAGGTACGGGTACGATCCGGGGGCCAGCCTGGTGACCGCTGGTGTCTCCGGCGGTTTGCTTCTGGCGTACTTCGTGCTCCTGAATCCGGGCGACGAGATCCTGATTCCGGACCCGCACTTCGTGATGTACAAGGTGCTGGCCGACATCATCGGGGCCAGGGCGGTCAGCTACGACGTCCACCCCGACTTCCGGATCCGCAAGGAGGCGCTCGAGAGCGCCGTCAGCGGCAAGACCAAAGTCCTCCTCCTCAACTCCCCCTCCAATCCCACCGGCCATGTCTCTGATCAGGAGGAGCTGAAGATCGTGGCCGAGTTCGCCCGGCAGCACGATCTGACCGTGATCAGCGACGAGATCTACGACGCCTTCGTCTATGACGAGGAGTATCACAGCATCTCCGAGTTCTACGATCGAACCGTGCTCCTCTCCGGCTTCTCCAAGACGTACGGCATGCCCGGCTGGCGGATCGGGTATGCGGTCGGACCGGAGGAGGTTCTGGACGCGATGAAGACGTTCCAGCAATTCACCTTCGTCTGCGCGAACACCGTGGCGCAGAAGGCCGCGCTGTTTGCCATGCGCCATGACTGCACCGAGCAGGTCGCGGCCTACCGGCAGAAGCGGGACCGCGTGGTGGAGCGCCTCTCCGCGGGGTACGACCTGGTTCCCCCGGGAGGTTCCTTCTACGCCTATCCGAAACTGCCGGAGGGCGTGGGCGGCACCGCCTTCGTGAAGCAGGCTCTGGAAGAGAAGGTCCTGGTCGTTCCCGGCACCGCCTTCTCCGGCAGGGACACGCACTTCAGGCTGTCGTTCGCGGCTCCTTTCGAGAAGCTCGAGCGGGGTCTGGAAGTCCTGGCGCGCCTGGCTGAACAGCACCAGGCGGGCGCTTCCTCCTGACACCGCCGGCAACCATGGTCATGACGAGCGACGAGACGGGGACCGCGACCGCGCGACTGTCGGAGGTTTTCCCGACCGTCCAGGGAGAAGGGGCCTACGTGGGTCGGCGCCAACTCTTCGTCAGGCTCGCCGGCTGTTCCATTGGCTGCCGTTTCTGTGACACGCCTGAATCGTTGCGCCCGGGATCCGCATGCCGGATCAGGACGCCGGGACAGGACGGCAAATTGGCAAGCCGGGAGGTGCGCAATCCGGTTTCCTGCGGAGATCTCCTCCGCCTGATCTCCGATCTGGCCCGGCGGCATGGGCCGTTCCACGCGCTCTCGGTCACGGGAGGAGAGCCGCTGGAGCAGGTGGAGTTCCTGCTCGACCTGCTCCCCGGAGTGGAACTTCCGGTGCTGCTGGAAACGGCGGGCACGCTTCCCGAGGCGTTGAGGAGGCTGATTTCCCGGGTCGACATCGTCTCGATGGACCTGAAGCTCCCGTCGGTGGCGGGCGCGGGTGACTTCCTCGCCCGGCACGAGGAGTTCCTGCGGGTGGCACTCCAGAAGGATGTCTACGTGAAGACCGTGGTCAACGAGCGGCTCGAACGCGAGGAATGGCGGCAGGCGGCGGCGATGGTCGCCGGCATTGCTCCCGAGATTCCCTTCTTCGTCCAGCCGGAGACCAGGAGGCGTGGGAAGAAGCCGATCGCCTTCGAGTTCCTGACGGTGCTGGCGGACGAGGCGTTCGCGTGCGGGTTGAAGGATGTGCGCATCCAGCCGCAGCTCCATACCCTGCTGGGTGCCCCGTGAACGAGTCCACGATCGTCATCTGCGGGCGGCCCAACGTTGGCAAGTCATCCCTGTTCAACGCCATGTTGAGACGCCGGGTGGCGATCGTCGATCCCATGGCGGGGGTGACGCGGGACCGCATCGTGGCCCAGGTGGAGCGCCCTTTCGGGAGCTTCCTCGCGGTCGACACGGGAGGCATCGGCCTGTTCGACGAGACGGCTCTCAAGGCAGAGGTCGAGAGCCAGATCGAAGCCGCCCTGTCGTTCGCCAAACTGATCGTATTCGTGGTCGACGCGCGGGACGGCCTGATTCCCGCCGACCTGGTGATCGCCAAGGAGCTGCGCTCGCTCGGCAAGCCGATCCTGCTCGTAGCCAACAAGTGTGACGGAGTCTCCATCGAGAAGGAACTGCCGGCTTTCTACAGGCTCGGATTCGGCGAGGCGCTCGCCGTCTCCGCGACGGAGCGGTTCGGCGTGGAAAATCTCGTTGAACGAATCATCGCACTCCTGCCTGCGCGGGACGAGGAGCCGGAGGACCGTGATTCCAATCCGGTCATCCGGCTCGCGGTGGTCGGCAAGGTCAACTCCGGAAAGTCCACGCTGGTCAATCTGCTGGTGGGCGAGGAGAGGATGATCGTTTCCGAGATTGCCGGAACGACCCGGGATGCGGTGGACGCGCCGTTCGAGCGGAAGGGGCAGAAGTACATCGCCATCGACACGGCCGGGATGCGCAAGCGCCGGGTGGTCGAGGGGACCGCGGACTACTACGCCCATGCCAGGGCCTCCGAGGCGATCCGGCGCTGCGACGTGGTGCTGCTGCTGGTGGATGCCACGCGGAAGGTATCGCAGATCGACAAGGGGATCGCCCACGCCATCAACGCGACCGCCCGTCCGGTCGTCATCGGCGTGACCAAGTGGGATCTGGCGGAGGAGGCTGGCAGGAATCCGGCCGACTTCAAGCCGTATATCCAGCAGCAACTCCCGATGCTCGAATACGCTCCGCTCTGCTTCCTGTCCGCGCTGAAGAACTTCAACGTGGACGAGACCCTGGATGTGGTGGCGTCGGTCTACGCCCAGTCTTCCTACCGCTCCGCCACCGGACCGCTCAATCGGATCGTGGAGCAGGCGGCGGTGCAGCGCCTGCCCAGGGCGAGTGCGTCGAAATTTCCAAAGATCCTGTTCGCGACGCAGACCGGGATCCGTCCGCCCACCGTGGTCGTGTTCGTCAACGACAAGAAACTGTTCGACGACGAGTACGGCCGCTACCTGGCCAACCGCCTCCGGGAGCAACTCCCGTTCGACGAGGTGCCGATCAGGGTGATCTTCCGGGATCGAAAGCGGGAAGGGAAGCGAGGTCGGCCTTCGTGACCTTGCCCATGGCGTTGCGGGGCAGGCTCTCGAGCGCCAGGATGGTCCGGGGCTTCTTGAAGGGCGCGAGCTTCTCCACGCAGTGAGCGCGGATCGCCTCCTCATCGAGGACCGCCCCCTTCTCCAGCACCAGCGCCGCCACGATCCGCTCGCCCAGGTCGCTGTCGGCGACGCCGAACACCGCGGCCTCGCGCACGTCCGGATGCCAGCAGAGCACCTCCTCGACCTCTCGGGGATGGACGTTGTGGCCGCCGGTGATGATGATCTCCTTCAGACGCCCCACGACCTCGAGCTCGCCGCTTGACGGATCACGCTTGCCGATGTCGCCGGTCAGCAGCCAGCCGTCCCGGAACGCGGCCTGCGTCGCCTGCTCGTTTCGCCAGTAGCCCGGGCCGACCGACGATCCGCGCACGAGGATCTGGCCCTCCTGGCCGTCGGGAACGTCGGCCCAGTCCTCGTCGACGAGCCGCAGCTCCACGCCGAGCACCGGGAACCCGACCTTTCCGGGCGCGGCCGGTGGGTTGGGGGTCTGGGCCACGGTGATCAGCGATTCGGTCATCCCGTACCGCTGCAGGATCGTGTGGCCGAAGCGCTCCTCGAATCGGGTCAGCACAACGTCGGGAAGGGGGGCTGAGCCGGAAACGAAGAGACGCATGCCGCAGAGATCCACCGCCTTTCCGTCCGCGGCGGCCAGCATCCTCGAGTACATGGTCGGGACCCCCATGAAGAGCGTGGCCCGTGCGGAGACGAGGGTTCTCAGCACCTCTTCCGCGTCGAAGCGGGGGAGCATGGTGATCTCGCACCCGGTCAAGATCGCTCCGTGGAGTCCCACGCACAGTCCGTGAACGTGGAAGAGCGGCAAGGCGTGGACGAGTCGATCCTCCGGCGTCCACTGGAAGGCCCGCACCAGCGCCCGGATGTTGGCCGCCAGGTTCCCGTGGGTCAGCATGGCTCCGCGGGATTCTCCGGTGGTGCCGGACGTGTAGAGGATCAGGGCCAGCTCCCGCTCCAGGGCGACCTCGTCCAGTGGCAGGGCGGAGGCCTCGCGCATGGCGTCCAGGAAGGAGTGGATCCCCGGTCCGTTCTCGGCCCGCGCGGTGGCAGGAGGGGTTCGACTCCCCTGCCCGATCCCGAGAAGCGCCTGCAGACTGCCCGGAGCACAGGTGGCGGCGAACTCAAGCTGCTCCGCATCACCCACCAGGACCCTTGGCTCGGAGTCCGACAGGATCCGGGAGAGTTCGTGGCTCCGCAAGGTCGGATTGAGCGGCACCACCACCGCGCCGAGCTTCAGGCATCCGAGGTAGGCCCAGATGAATTCAATGGAGGTGGTGGAGTAGAGGCAGACCCGGTCTCCCCGGCGCACGCCGAGGGCCCTCAGCACCCGGGCAGCCGAATTGGAGCCGCGCTCCAGATCGCCATAGGTGGCATGCCGGTCCCCGAGGTGCAGGACGCGGTCCGCAGGGCGCCGGGCGGCGGTCTCGCGCAGGTTTCCGAGCAAGGTCATCGGCCGTGCCTCGATTCGCTGGACTCTGACTCCCGCAAGGTATCCGCCCCGGAGTCTCGCGCGCTCCCGGAAAAACAGTGGCATCCGCCGGGGCCAGAGCCGATCCTCATTCTGTCGAGAGGGGGAAACTGGAGCACGACAGTTGCCGGTGAGCAGGTATGGACAAGCAGGTGCGGCTGGGCCGCAAACGACAGACTTCTGAACTTCCGGCTGGCGCGAGAGCGGGGCGGGTGACCCCGCCGGTGTTGCGGGCGCTGTTCCTCGTGATGGCACTCGGATCGCCGCAGGGATGCGGTCTGATGGAGGGTGAGGGCGGGTTTCGCGACGCGTATTCCGGGGCCTCGTACGCTGACGTTTTCGTCGCCGTGGATGAGCTGCTGGATTGCCACGGGAGGAGCGAGGTCGCGGACTACGCTTCCGGTCGCATCGAGACCGCCTGGAGGGCCGACGAGCTGTTCCAGCGGCGCGGCGTCGAGCGAAGGTCGCGGATCGTGGCGCGGATCACGCATATGGGAGAGCAGGTCGAGGTCTGGATCAGGGTCGCGACAGAGGTCCGCCGGCCCGGTCCGGACTCTCCGGGCTGGGCCGGCGCCCCGGACGACGACGAGGAAGCCGCGATCATCTCGCAGACATTGCGGATGAGGTTGCTCTCGGGAAGGCCGGAGGAGGTTCCGGAGTCACGCCCGCCCGCTACCGAGCAGCACCCCGCGGGGGCAGCTCGATCCCATAATCGCTGATCTTCTTGTTCAAAGTGGGCCAGGAGATCCCCAGCACCTGGGCCGCCTTCCCCTTCTTGTACTCGCAGTAGGCGAGCGCTGCCTCGATCGCCCTCTTCTCCACCGTGACCAGCGCCAGGTCCTCGGCATCCAGGCGCTCGGCAGCCAGGAATGGAAAGAGGTCGTCCTTGAGTTCCTCATCCTGGGAGAGCATCACCGCCCGCTCGATGACGTTCGAGAGTTCCCGGATGTTGCCGGGCCATCGGTATCTGACCAGGGCCCGCAGGGCGTCCCCCGAGAGGCGCCTTGCGCCGCGGTTCATCTGCCGGGCGTGCCGTTTCAGGAAATGGTCCGCGAGCAGCGGAATGTCCTCGAGCCGCTCCCGCAGAGGCGGCACCGGAATCGTGCCGAGGGCCAGCAGGGCCAGCAGGTCCTCGTGAAAGGTTCCGCTCTGGACTTTGGACGAGAGGTCCCGGTCGGAGGCGGCCACCAGGCGGACATCGATCGGCAGCATCCGTCCGTTGTCCTGGCGGCTGAGCTTGTGCTCCCTGAGTGTCGCCGCCAGGCGTGCCTGGGTCGGCAGGTCCATGGCGTCGATTTCGTCCAGGAATACGGTGCCGCCATGGGCTCTCTCGAGGGCCGTACCCTGGTCCTGTCCGGGCCGGGCGGTGTCCCCCGTTGCCATCCCCCAGCACTTCCTCCCGCAGCAGATCCTCCGGAGTGGCGGAGCAGTTGACGGTCACGAAAGGACCGGAGGCCCGGGGGGACAGCTCATGGAGCAGGCGGGCCAGCAGTTCCTTGCCGGTGCCGGTCTCTCCGATGAGGAGCACCGGCTGCATCCCTCGCGCGGTCCTGCGCACGGCGCCGATCAGTTCCTGATGCGCCGGACTCTCGCCGACGATGCGGCGGTCGCGGTGGAAGCGGGAACGGTGCTCGAGCAGTTCGTCCTGCTGGCGCTGATAGACCAGCGTGGTCTCGTGGAGGACGGCAGCCGTTCGGACGAGCTGGAGGGCCGCTGAAAGGTCGTCCTCGGAAAACGGCTCGTCGCGCCGGTCCGCGTACACCAGCAACTGCGGTCCCGCGCCGTGATAGACCGGAATCACCAGGCCATGCAGCGGCTTCCGGACACTCTCCGGCTCGCGAATCAGCAGTGCCTGCCTGCTATCCAGGGCCTTGCGGATCCAGGGCCTCTGGGTGTCCAGGCGCATTTCCGGGAGGCTGACCAGCTCCGCGTCCCGCGGGTCGGGCGAGCCGGACCGGAAAAGCAGCACCGCGGCGCGATCGGAGCCGAGCAACAGGTTCAGATTCCGGCAGAGCGAGCGAGCGATCGTGTGTCGCGACAGGCGGCCGCGCATCCCCTCGACCAGGCCGATGGTCGCTGCGAGCACCCCGCGCGCGGAGGGCGGATCGGCGGGCGGCCCGTCGGTCGCGATCTCGGCCAGAACCGCCGCGTCCGCCCGGGCCGCGCTGGCCAGGACCACCGTCTCTCCGGCGTCGAAGCGGGGCCGATGGAATCGCAGGATCGTTCCACCAATCATGATCGTGTCCCCCTCTTCCAGGGTCGCGAAATCGACCCTCTCTCCATTGACGAGAGTGCCGTTCGTGGATCCCAGGTCCTCCACCCTCCCCCGATCTCCCGTGGGGGTGATGCGGACGTGCATTCTGGAGCACGACTCGTCCTTGAGCACGAAATCGCACCCCGCCGCCCTGCCGACGACCAACGGCCGCTCCAGCAGGAGTTCACGGCCTCGATCCTCGCCGCTCTCGATTCTCAAGTGAGGCGCAGACAACGGTATCCCTCTTCGGTTCTCTTGCTCGCAGGAGCTCCTGCCGTGGGGCGGAGAGGGCATTGTGGTGCCTTCCGCTCCGAAGTAGAGTGCATCATTGGAGCATCCAGGAGATGAAACCGCTCGACGTTCTTCTGATTCTCGTCTCAGTTCTGTTCGCGACTGGCGTCATCGTGGACCACAGCTGGGGTCCGGAACGGTCCCGACACCGAGCGATCGTACGTTTTCAGCGCCATCAATTGGATCTGATCGCGGAGCGGCTTCAGGAGTATCACGAAAACACCGGAAGGTATCCAACTACCGAGGAAGGACTGGACGTTATTCCCAGGCTCAAGGCGGACCTCCACCGCAGGGAATTCGCCGCCGCCCGGAAGTTTCTGAAGCCGATCCAGGACATCCGCTCGATCCACGGGATCCCCTTTGTCTACGAGAATCGGAACAATGCTCCCCCCGGGGCCTACCGTGGGTCTCCCGCCAAGGGTGAGCGGGACCTGAAGCGCGTCTATTCACGCAAAATCGGCATGGGTATCTATCTGTCTTCCATTGGGTTACGGCAGGACTCCGGAAGGGTCTTCGGGGGCGCCTGGCTGGATGCGCTCCTGTATTTCTGTGGGGGGGTGATCGTGTTCCTGGCGATTGCCTACATCGTCGCCCGCAACCGCAAGTCGGGCGACCGGGTGCGGGGCATCAATGCGATGATCATGGTCGGAGTGGCGGTCCTGCTGGCCCTGCTGATCGGAATCTCCGGAACAGGGAACCTGACCAAGCTGGAGGAGACGCTGCCGGAGGAGATGGGGGGGTATCGAAGCGACCTGCTCCAGGAGTACCTGGCGCTCATGAAGCGGTTCGCGGAGGCCGGCGCCATCCAGCCGGAGTACTACCAGCAACTCGAGACTCGGCTCAGGGACGAATTCCGGCAGGCGGAGGAACGCTCCGGCGAGCCGGCCATTCAAAACGAAGACGAGACGGAGCCGGATGAGGAGACGGAGGGAGGTTGAGATCCAGCGCCTCCCAGGTTTCAATCCGGTGTGGTTACTCGCTTTGCCGTGTCTCGTAGACTAGCCAGGATCCTTCCGGGCGTTGTGTCGCCGAATCCAGGGTGGTAAAACGCCCGTCCGTCTGTCCCCATCCCGAGCCGAATGCATGGCAAAGCTAGTCGTTGAAGGCGATGATCCGCGGGAAATCCCCCTGTCCGAGGTCTGCCGGATCGGACGAGACAAGGGGAATGAGGTTGCGCTGGAGGATCCAGGTCTGTCCAGGCGTCATTGCCGGATCTTCCGCGAAGGGGCGGACTACATCCTCGAAGATCTCAAGTCGGCCAACGGCACCTTTGTCGAGGGGAAGAGAGTGGACCGGGCCAAGCTGCGGCACGGCGACCGGATCTCACTGGGAGAGGTCACACTCCTGGTGGACCTGGAGGACTCGGCTGGCGCCCCGGCCGCCGAGAGTGAACTCCGCCGGGAGGAACCGGGGACAGGCGCGAGGTTCGAACTGGTCTTTGTGGCGGGGGAGCGCGCCGGAGAGAAGGTGCGTCTGATCTCGGACCGGATCACCTTCGGGCGCAAGTCCAGCAATACGGTGGTGTTGAAGGATGCCAAGGTCTCCGGAGTCCACTGCGAGGTGGTGCTCGAGGATGGCCGGCCGGTCCTGAGGGACCTCGGCTCCACCAACGGCACCCTGCTCGAGGGGAAGCGGATTGATGAGATCGTGCTGGACCATGGCGATCGGTTGATGCTGGGCGAGTCGACATTGACCCTGATCGATACCAGCCGGGACGATGTCTCCGAAATGGTCCGGCGCTCCGTGGCCGCGAGCGGCGCGGTCGATGCGACACAGACCATGATCTCCATGCCGGAGGTCCACGTGGTCCAGAATGTCGGCCGGGCCCGCAAGAACCCTCTCGCGCTGATCGGGCTGCTGCTGACCCTCGTGGCCCTGGGAGCGGGCGGCTGGTTCTACTGGAGCCTGCGCGGCAGAAACCCCGACGTGGTGAAGGCGCCTCCACAACCCGGCAATTTGCTGGGTGAGCGCTGGTCGTTCGAGTCGGTGGACGAGGCGCCCGACCCGTCGGTCGCCTGGGATCTCGGCCAGGAGGGTTTCCAGGTCGGCACCGGCGGGGCGCGGTCGGGCCAGCAGTTCCTCGTGGGGGAGCCGGCCGGTTTTCAGGCCCGCGCGGTCCTGAGCGATCCACTCAAGATCAGTGGCCGGAAGTACCGGGTCAGCGGCTACGCGAAGGTCAAGGGAGAGGCGGTGGCTACCCTCGCGGCCGTCTTCCTGCGGGGAGAGGACGAGGCATTTCCGATCGTGGTGCCGGTCGGATCCAGCGGGACCGCGGACTGGCAGGAGATGACGGCCGAACTCGTGCCCCCGTCCGGGGCGACGCGCCTCGGTCTGATCCTGACCGCCGTGGGCAAGTCGGGAGAGGCGCTCTTCGACGACTTCGAGGTGTTCGAGGCCGGGGTCACGCGCGCCGCGGTGGAAACCGTGAATCAGTTCGAGTTCGAGCAGGTGGGCGAGAACCTGCTCGTGCGCCGGGGGAACGAACTGCTGCACATCGGCCCGCTGGCGTTTACGGCGTCCGGGACCGACCTGTATTCCGCGGACCGGTTCCTTCATGACGGTGCGGTTCAGCTTCCTGGCGGAGCGAAGGTCCGCTATGCCTCTTCGTTCTCCAAGACCCCCCGCGGAGCGGAGTGGCGGCTGGAATGGGGCGGCAACGGGGAGGCCTTTGCCGGCCTTCACCTTCCTGTCGATTTGTTGGAGCCGCTCCTGGAAGAGCCAGTCGGGGTGCTTCGGGGAGGCGTGCTCGAGCCGTATCATGATTCGTTCGAGGCTGACGGGACGAGCGGTCTGGTGCTCGGGAAGGGGTTGACCCGCATGCAGCTCCGGTTCGAGCCGGAGGTTGGCCTGAAGGCTACCCGGCAGGAGACCTGCTATCGCCTTGAGATTCACCCGCCGAGCACGGGGGGGCGCCTGCTGATTCGGGCGCAGGTCGACTTCGTGGAAGAGAAGACCAAGGCCGGAGAGTTGGTGGGCGCGGCCCGGACAGCCCAGTCGGAACGGCGTCTCGGGGAGGCGATCAGCATTCTGGAGCAGATCCGCAACGAGTTCCCGTTCGACGAGACGATTCTGGAGGAGGCGGGGAGGCGTGAGAACGAGATCGTCCGCGAAAGGGAGCGCGTGGATGCCGAGCTGAAGCTCGCGGTAGAAAGGGCCGCCTTCCTGAAGAGTCCGACAGCATACAGGGAGGCCGAGGTGCTGGCGCGCGCGGCGGCTGATGCGTTTGCCGGCAACAGGGCGTCCGAGCTCTTCGGGCAGACCGCGGCCCAGCTGGCGTCTGAGCGCCAGGCGATCGTGAGCAGCAACAGGGAACGCTCGGCGGCGAGTCTGCTGCAGCGACTCGAGACCCTCCTGAGCCAGGATCCGCCCAAGCAGCGGGCGGCTCGGGAAATCGCCGAATACCTCTCGAGCACCTTTCCCGGGTCCGAACCCGCGGCCAGGGCTTTGGAAATGGTGAGGAGTGCGGATGGCTCGTAATGGAATCGGCATCGACATCGGCACCGATTCGATCCGGCTCGTGTCGGGTGTGGACAGGAAAGGCGTCTTCTCCGTCCGGCAGTTCGTGACCATGTCGGTCGGCGGGCGCGCCGGGGATCCCCGCCAGGTCGCGGCCGCTCTTCAGCGCGCGCTTGCCGCCGCGGGGGTCAAGGGGGACGTCTTCTGCGGCTTGACCGGCAGGGACGTGGTGATCCGGTACAGCCAGGTCCCTCTGGTGCCCGACTGGCAGCTGCGCCAGCTGATGGAGTTCGAAATCCAGGAGATGACCGGACAGTCGGGCGATCAGTTGGCCGCCGACTTCAACCTGCTGCCGGTTTCATCCGATCTCTCATCCGACGACACGGTCCTGCTGGCGCTCGCCAAGCAGGGCATTCTCGATGCTCACCTCTCCCTGTTGAGTGGAGCGGGGCTGAAGGCCCGGGCTTTCTCGCCCAACTCGATCGCCCTGTACAACGCGTACCGCAAGACCAGTTCCTGCACCGGCACCGTGCTGCTGGCGAACGTGGGCGCGCGCAACACGGATCTGGCGATCGCCCGGGAAGGCGACCTGCTCTTCGCCCGCAACGTCTCGGGAGGCGGGGAACTGTTCGATGACGCCCTGATCGCGTCGTTCAACGTCAGTGCCGAGAAGGCGCGCCGCCTGAAGGAGGAGCTGGCGGATGTGTCGCCGTTCGACTCGGCCACGCGCCGCTCGGCCCAGGAAGAGAAGGTGGCCCGGGCCCTCTCGGGCGCGACCGGACAGCTCTTCTCGATGGTGCAGTCCTCGGTCATGTTCGCCCGATCCCAGACGGGGATCAACGATCTGGCGCTGGACCGGGTCCTGCTGTCGGGCGGGGGATCGCTGCTCACGGGGCTGGACCGGTACCTGGCCTCGAACTTGAATGTCCCGGTGGAGCGGTTCGATCCGTTCGACTCCGTCGATCTGAGCGCTGTCGAGGATGAACTGGACGACACCGATCGGTCCGGAGCGGTGGTGGCTCTCGGCCTGACCCTTTCTGCGTCGTACGACGACGTCTACTCCATCGAGATCGTGCCGCCGTCCGTCAAGAAGGCGCGGGCCTTCAAGGAGCGGACCCTCTTCTCGATCCTGGCGGTGCTCCTGGCGGTGCTGTTCCTGGTCCACGATGCGATCTCGTCGAAGCAGGATCACGCCGTAGCGGCTTCGGACCTGGTCAGGGTCCAGCGGGAGCAGTCGAACCGCCAGAAGCGGGCTACTGCCTACGAGGAGGGAGTCGCGGAGCGGATCGTGCAGGCTCGCAAGCTGGAACTGCTGGAGAGCCGCCTGACCGCGGGCACCGGCCTTGACAGAGCGCTCGGCATGGTTCAGCGCTACCTGCCCGAGGATCTGTACGTGACCTCGGTGGCCCTGCGGATGATCACCGATCCGGACCTCACGTCCGGCAAGGAGCAGAAGCCGGTGATCGAGGTCAAGGGGGAAGGCCGGGAAGGCGCTCAATCGCTGGAACAGCTCTTCAATCGGTTCGCCCAGGAGCTGGCGCGGGATCCGCTGCTTGCGCGCACACCGAGGACCCAGATTTCTCCGGCCTCCGACAGGAAGCCGTTCGAGTGGACCGTCACAATGAACTTCTCCATTCCTCAGGAGAAGGCCCAAGCGGAGCCCGAAGGCTGATGGATCTGAACGATATCTGGCAGGGGAACAGGCGGTTCATCCTGGGGATCTGCTGCGCCGTGGTGGCGGTGTTGATCGGCGAGGGGATCATCGGGTCGATGTGGAACGCCGGGGCGCAGGCCCAGGCGGTCGGCAGGCTCCAGGCGAAGCTGCGCGGCCTGGCGTCCCCCAGTCAGAGTGACCTCTCCGGTCTCGAGGGGGTGAACAGGGGGCTGGCCGAACAGCTGGAGCAGTTGTACGGCCGTCTGACCTACCAGGTGGACGAGAGGTACCTGCTGCCGAAGAACGAGCCGAGCCCGGACCTGCTCTACAACTCGATCAGGTCCCAGGCGCAGGATGAGCTGGTCGGCAGCGCGGCGAGGAGGAACATCCGTGTCGACGAAACGCTGGGATTGCCCGACTTCACACCTTCCGGCCGGGAGGCGATCCAGCGCGCGTTGCGGGGGCTGAACATCGTCGAGCAGGTGGTCAGCGCGGCGATCGTGGCGGGTGTTCGGTCGGTGCCGGAGATCGAGATCGTCGGACGGAAGGGGAGCCGGCGGGCGAGCAACGCGAGCTTCATCGATTCGCTCCAGGTGCGGTTCCGGATCGAGGGGAGCACCGCATCGGTGGCGGAACTGATCCAGAGCCTGGTGCGAGGCGACGGTCAGTTCCTGTGCGTGGAGGACGCGGAGTTCGACGTCGAGACAAAGCGCGATTTCGGACTGACACGCCTCAGGCTCGTGGTGTCCGGCCTGACGATCGACGCGGAGGCCCCGGTGACCGGGGTGTAGGACGAGATGAACGCGAATCGAGAACAGATTCTCTTCCTGGTCGTGCTGGCCATCACAGGCGTGGCCACGTACTTCAATATCAGCGGCGGCTACGAATCGAGTCCGCTCTCCAGGGGCAAGTCATTCGAACCGGTTCCGGCTCCGGACATGCCTGTGGTCCAGCTCTCCACCAGCAACGAGAAGGCGGACTACTCGCCGGACGGACGGGACATCTTCGCGCCGCCGCGGGACTGGAACCCGCTGGCCCCGCTGGTTCTCGACGCGCCGCCGCTGCCGGAGGTCGGTGCGGTCGGCTTGATCCCCGCTCCGGGCGTGGAAGCGGGTCACGACACCCTTTTCAGGCGCCAGCCGCCGCCCACGGCGGCCGAGCTGTCGGTTCGCGCCAGGGCTGATTCGGCGGACGAGTTCGCCGCGGGCGGGGCGGGGGAGGGCGGAGGTTCCGAAGGGGGCACCTCGGGCGCGGACGGCCGTTTTGGTGGGATCGACTTCTCGACTGGAGAGGCCCGCGAAGAGGTGGCGGATGAGGGGACTCTCGAGCGGTCGTACGACTGGGTGAAGCGCAAGAACCAGCGTCGCGTGTTCGGGATCATCCAGAACACGGATCGGTTTGCCCTGCTGGATGATCCGTCCCTCGCGGTGCGGTTCAAGCTCGTGAACGTCAAGACCGGGAAGGTCCAGGCAGAGGCCCCGTTCGAGCGGGATGCGCTGGATGGGAACGGCCAGTTCAACGTGGGCTTCGGTTTCGCGGACACCGTGAGCACCCGTGTCGTCTTGCTGCGGCGCGAGGTGCGGCCGTCCGTGGGAAACATCAAGTCCCAGATCGAGGCAGCCAGGACCTGCCTGGGTTGGGCGGACGAGGAGGAAGCGGCGGCGCTTCAAGGCGCCGAGGAATTCCTGCGGACGGTGCTCGGATTCGACCCCGGCGAGGCGGGGGCCTGGGAACTGCTGGGCCGGGTCAGGAAGCGCGCCTTCGATACCGAGGGTGAACTCGAGGTGTACGATCAGGCGCGGGAGGCGGGCGTCGATACCGCGCGCCTTCAGACCCGCCGGGCCCTGGTCTTCCAGAGGCTCGGTCTGTACGAGCTTGCCGTAAGAACCCTGACGGAGGCGCTCGGCCGTGCGCCGAACGAGTTCGAGACGCTGATGGCGCTGGGGAAGCTGTACGGCAAGCTGGACCGGGGAGGGGAGGCTGTGCCCCTGTTCGAACGGGCCGCCAAGGCCGCGCCTGACGCGAACCTGAGGCACTCGGCCCGGGTGGCGATGGTGCGTTGCCTGATCCGGACCGGACAGCTCGAATCCGCGGCCACGGAAATCGACCGGGTGCTGCGCATGGGAATCGACGACGCAGAGGCGCTCGTGCTGAAAGGCGTCATCGATCTGACTACGGGAGAGAACGCCGCGGCCAGGACCAGTTTCCACGAGGCGCTGGCCCTCGATCCGCGCCACCGGAACGCGGTCTTCGATCTGGGCGTGGCGCTGGCGCTCGAGGCGGTCGATGATCCCCAGTTGCTGGGGCAGGCCCGCTCCCGGTTCGACGAGGCGGCGAACCTGGCGCCGCTGACGGTGTTCGACTCGACCCTCGCCAAGGGCGCCCTGGAAGAGTCGCTGGGGAACGTCGAACAGGCCGCGGCCCTGTTCGAGGAGGCGCTGCTGTACGACCCCGGGAGCCCCTTCGGGCTGTACCGGGCGGGTCGCATCGCGCGCCGCTCGGGGAATCTCGATCTGGCTGAGGAGCAGCTGCGCAGGGTTCTCGAAGAGGACGGGCGCATCGCCGACGTCCTGCTCGAACTGGGTTACACCAGCCTTCTCCTGGACGAGCCGGAAGACGCCGCGCACTACCTGAGGGAGTTGCTGCGGACCGAACCGGGGAATCAGTCCGCCAGGATCCTGCTCGGATCGGCCCTGCTCCGCCAGGAGCGGGTCACCGAGGCGCTCGATCAGTTCAAGCTGGGAGTGGGAGACGCGGACAACCCGCATCCGGCGGCGCTCTGCGGCCTCGCCTGGTGCGCCTACAGGGAAGGCCTCGTGGAGGAGGCCCTCAAGAGCCTGGCCGACGCCAGGGCGGTGTCGAAGCTCGAAGGGGACGCCTTCCATCTGTATGCGAACCGGAATCAGGCCGCGATCGACGATCATCGCGCCAAGGAGCAGTGGCTTGATCGGTTCGACCGGAAGCAGATCAAGAACAACTGGGAGATCGTGCAGAGTTTCGGTCCGGAGATTCAGCTGATCGACGGCGGCGGCGTGCGATTCGAGGGGATGCAGCGCCCGACCGAGGTGGACGAGCGCACGGAGTTGAAGCGGGAGATCGTCGGAGCCACCTTCGTATCGCTGGAGGCTCGCGTCAAGGCGGCCAGCCGGTCCGAGGCGATCGTCGGGATCCGATTCGCCTACGAGAAGAGCCGGGGACGCGGCCAGGGGACCCAGGCGTACGGCGAGGTGGCCGTGGTCCGCTTCCCGGACGGCTCGATCCGGGTCCAGGCCCGCTCCGATTACGAGGAGCTGATTTTTGACTGGGTCGTGATCGAGAACAAGGTCATTCCGGCGGATGAGCCGGTCCGCCTGGCGATCGAGAGGGTCGACTACGACAAGGGGATGTTCCGCGTTCTGGTGGACGATCGGACGGTCATGCCCGACTTCGAGGTACGTTCCCTGAAGAAACTCAACAAGATGGTCGCGGGCGCCGTCTTCGCCAGCGCGGGCGCGCGCAAGAACATCGATTTCTCATGCGACCTGGTGCGCGTGGTCCGGTACCGGGACGAGAAATGAGGTGGCCTGAGATGCCTGGCAAGCCGTCGAGAGATCGTGAGACACCCAGGCGAACCGCCGCCGGATTCACCCTGATCGAACTGCTCGTGGTGATCACGATCCTGGCGGCGCTGCTGGCGCTGGGCGCCCGGCAGTTCGGGAAGTTCCTGGGGGCCGGGAAGGAAGCGCAGACCGTTGCCCTCATCGAACAGGTGAAGGGGCTCCTGGAGCAGTATCGCAACCGCATGTCGGACTATCCTCCCTGCCGGCTGGGAGAGTACGGGATCAAGAGCCGCAACAACACGAACGAGGGGATCGAGGCGATGGTCGTGGGCCTGTTCCACAAGAACTACGACGGCGCGCGCATCGAGGAGAAGTACCTCATGAACCAGGATGACGACGTGGCGGACAAGAACGTTACCGACCATGCGCAGCCGGTCCTGCTCGAGGTCGTGGACGCCTGGGAGAATCCGCTCGTGTACATCCGCTACGACCAGTACCAGGTCGAGCACGAGTACGAGTTCGTAGACGCCGACACCAATGAACTCGAGACCTGCGTTGTCACAGCCGCGAAGAGCGAACTCACGGGTAGTTTCTATGCCAAGGAGTCTTATCAGTTGCTGTCCGTCGGAGAAGACGGCGTGCTGGGAACCGAAGACGATCTCACGTCCTACAAGGACTGAGCGCGGCTTCACCCTGCTCGAGCTGCTGGCCGTACTCACGCTGTTTTCCATCCTGATGGGAATCGGTGTGGGCGCCTTCCGGAAGGTCTCTCTCGGCCGCGCCATGGCGGTCTCCCAGGTGAAGGACGCCCTGCGCGCGGCCCGGTTGTTCGCGATCGAGCAGTCCTCCGGCGCCCGGGTGGAGATCGATCCGGAAGCGAACACGATCCAGGCGTGCGGCTTCGTGAGCACCGGCAACTGGCACTTCGAGGACGAAGTTTCCCGGGGCTGGCCGACCAACGCGGTCCTGCTCGGCGACGCGACCCTGATCGAGGACGGGGCGATCGGCCGGGGACTGCGTTTCGGGGCGGAGGTGGCGGGGCAGGCCGACCTCGGCCGCAGCGTCTCGTTCGATTCCGACCGGGGCATCCAGGTCGAGCTGTTCGTGCGGTTGAGACAGGACAGCGCCGGCACGGTGATCCAGAAGGGGGATGCGTTCCGGCTCGGCCTGACCGACTCAAGGACGCTGGCCTGCCGCATGCGCGTTCGGGAGGGCCATATGCCGGGGACCGCGGTGGCAGGGGTGCTCTCCCTGGAGACCGAGGATCGCGTTCCCTGGGGGCGCTGGGTGCGGATCGGAATGACCTACGACGGTACGGTGCTGAGCCTGTTGATCGATGGGCGCGCGCGGAAAAGCGTGAAGAACCCGGAGCCGCTCTTCGCCGAGCCCGACCCGGCGGCGACGCTGCTGCTGGGCGCCAGCAACGCGCATCTGACTTGCGATGTGGACGAGGTGCGGCTATCGAGCATCGTCGTCCGGGAGGCGCCGCCCCTGCCGGACGGCGTGACCTTCTCCGCCTCTGGAACGATCTACTTCGATGCCAGGGGACGGCTCGACCCCGCCTACCACACCAAGCCGCTGACCGTGACTCTGGTTCATGACGAGCAGCGTCGGAATCGCGAGATCGTTGTTGGTCTTCTGGGAGAAATCCGGTGAACCACCTGAGGAACCGCGGTGTCGCCCTGATGGCAGTGTTGCTGGTGCTGATGGCGCTGGTGGCGATTGCGCTGCCGTTCTCGCTGTCGATGCGCAACCAGGATCATTCCGCCACGGTGCAGGTGTACGGGGCGAAGGCGGCGGCGTCGGTGGACGCGGCGCTGCGGCTGGCGGAAGAGGAGCTGGCCCTCACCGATGGGAGCGTCGATCAGACTCCTCACTACGACTCCGAGGCGGAGGTTTCGATCGGGCTGTCCGCGGCGGCGGAGAGATTTGGCGGCACGACCAACGATCCGGCCGGATCGATCTGGTCCGCGCGGACCTCGGACGAGCAGGGCCGGGTCGACGTCAATCACGCCTCGCCGTTCCTGCTGAGCAATCTGCTGGGGGGCACCCGGCTGGCGGCGGCCCTCGACGCGACGACCGAGTCGGAGCTGCGGGTCGCCTCATCGGGGCACATGGCCGAGCAGGGGATCGTCTGGGTTGATGGTGAACTGATCC
>JAZDLC010000483.1:0-21591 GCA_043802345.1 Planctomycetota bacterium
CAACAACCTGCTCGTGGGTGTGCTCGGTAACGCCCACCTGCTGCTCGACTCCTTCGACCTGAGCCCGAGCGACCTGCCGCTCGTGGAGGGGATCAGGACCGCGGCCCAGCGGGCGGCCGAACTGGCCAATCAGATGCTCGCCTACAGCGGCAAGCGGGCCGTCACCACCCAGCCGCTCGATCTGAACGAGCTGGTGGGGGGGATGTTGAACCTGCTCAAGGCTTCCATACCGAAGATGATTTGTCTGGAGTTCACCCAGGGTGCCGACCTGCCGACCGTCCTCGGTGATGCAACCAAGATTCGGCAGGTGATCATGAACCTGATCACCAACGCGGCGGATGCCATCGGCCGCGATGAGGGTCAGATCATTCTCATGACCAGCATCGAGAGCGTGGCGCGGAAGGGGGATTCCGTCCAGGGCCAGAAGGCTGACCTGCCGCCGGGCGAGTATGTCTCCCTGGAAGTCACCGACAGCGGATGCGGGATGAACGCCGCAACCGTGGAGAGCATGTTCGACCCCTTCTTCACCACCAAGCTCCTTGGAAGGGGGCTGGGCCTGGCGGCGGTGCAGGGGATTGTTCGCAGCCACGGAGGGACCATTCTGGTCTCGAGCGTGCCCGGACGGGGGACGACGTTCCGGGTGTTGCTTCCCGCGAGTTTGCTTTCCGCGTGCCCGGCGGAGCCGCCGCCGGCGGCGCGGGCGGCGGCGAGCCGGCGGCGTGGCGGCACGATCCTGGTCGTGGATGACGAGGAGGCGGTCCGGGACGTGGCGAGGAAGATGCTGGAGCGGGAAGGGTACGAGGTGCAGACGGCCGTTGATGGCAGAGAGGCGCTGGAGCGATTCAGCGCCGACCCCAGCCGGTTTTCCGCCGTGCTTCTGGACGTCACGATGCCCCGCATGGGGGGGGTGAGGGCTCTCACCGAGATGAAGAGGATCCGCGAGGATGTGCCGATCATCCTGACGACCGGGTACGATCGAGAGGCCGCCACGGCCGAACTGGAACCCGGTGGGCTGGCGGGCTTTCTGAGGAAGCCGTTCCGGCCTGATCAACTGGTCCAGGCGGTCGATCACGCCCTTCACGATGGGTACTGAGGTCGCGGTGAGGCAGAACAGCGTCATTGTCATCGGCGGTGGCATTTCGGGTCTGGTCGACGCGATCCTGATGGCCAAGGCGGGGCGCAAGGTGACGGTGCTCGAGCAGCACACGATCCCCGGCGGGTATCTCCAGCAGTTCCGCCGCAAGGGGACCTGGTTCGATGTCGGGTTCCACTATCTCGGTTCCACGGCGCCCGGCCGGCCGATGCGCCAGTTCCTGGAGCACCTGGATGTGTGGAACCGGCTCGAGCTGATTCCGTTCCCTGAGGAATCCGCCATCCTCGTGGTCAAGGGAGAGCGGAGCTTCGGGTATCCGGCCACCTGGGATCGGTTCATGCGGAAGGCCCGGTCCACCTGGCCCGGCCAGGGCCAGATCCTCGAGAAGCTGTTCTCGGACGTCGAGCGGGTCACCTCGTCGTTCCGCTGGCTCGATCTGAGACGAGGTGTGAACTACCTCCACCCGCTTGACCTGGATTTCGAGCCGATCTCCCTCGCGGAGTACATGGGTCGCTTCATCGAGGATCCGTGGCTGAGGCAGGTGCTCTCCTTCCAGGGGTTCAATCTGGGGCTCTTCCCCGAGGAGGTGCCGTGGGTCAAGTTCATGCTCGCGTTCCGTTCGAACTTCGACGTCACGAGCCGGGTCCGCGGTGGCGGGGGAGCGCTGGTCAAGGCGCTGGTCGATCGAGGCCGTGAGCTGGGTGTCGACCTGCGCCTCGGCGCCGAGGTGGTCGAGTACGAGTGCGCAGGGCGGCACCTCAAGAGCGTGGCCCTCGCGAGCGGAGAGCGGTTCGCGGCGGACCTGTTCCTGGCGGCGTGCAATCCGAAGGAGGTGCTGGGCCGGATCGCCGACGACGACCTGCGACCCCTGTTCAAGGAGCGGATCCTGGAGATGCGGGATTCGCGGGGCGCGGTGCAGCTCTTCCTGCGCCTGGATCGTCCCGTGGAGGAGCTGGGGCCTTCCTGCGTGATGCTCCAGGACGAATCCGCCATGCAGGAGGACCCACCCATCCACACGGTCCTGATCACCCAGCCGAGCCTGGTTGAAGGGGCGGGGCCGCCCCGGCTGGAGGCGATGACCTACATGGACCACGAACCGTTCAAGCGCTGGGCCGGCACCACCGTGATGAAGCGCGGAGAGGAGTACGAGCGGTTCAAGCAGCGGCTCGCGGAGCGGATGCTGCGGCTGATCGAGCGGCGCGCGCCCGGCATCTCCGGGCGGATTCTCGATCGCTACGTGTCGACCCCGCTGACCGACGAGTGGTACACCAGGAACCCGGGTGGCGGCGTCTTCGGCATCAGCCACGACATCGGTCAGCAGGGGATGCACCGTCCCCAGCCGCGGGTGCGCCTGAAGAACCTGTTCTTCACCGGCCACTCCATCCAGATGCCGGGCATCTGCGGCGTCTTCATCAACGCCTTCGACACCTGCTCCTCGATCCTCCAGGACGAGGGGTTGCTCGACGCCGTCGCGACGTAGCGACTTGGGGGTCTCGGTCACGCTCAGCAGGCGGTGCCAGTTGGAGGACAGCCGCCAGCCCCCGATGGCTCGCTACAAGTCGTCCGCCGTGAGGACATGTGCGAAGTACCCTTCAGTCTCCAGCTCAGGGCTTGGGGGGAGTGCGCTGATCAGAACCTTCTCGATGGCGTGGCTCCAGTGTTTCGAGAGGGCGGTCACCTTCTGTTCGACCTCAGCGACGACTTCCAAGCCTACGCGCTCCCGGAACTTGACTTCGCAGAGCGTGATCACCCGATCCGCTCTCTTGAACAGCAGGTCGATCTGCGCGCCGCTACCCTGATCGTCTCTTTGGAACCACGACCCGTAATCGAAAGCCACCGCTGAGAACCCGAGCCGACGTGCGATCTGTTCAGCATGTTGGAAGCAGAACTGCTCGAAGGCCAGTCCGAGGAAATCCTCGTAGCGCCCTTTTGGCAGCGCCTGATGAATCGGGATGCCTTCGGTCGTCCGGGCAATCCGGCCCTTCAACGGGCGGATGAACCGGGAGTGGAATCGCAGAAGGGGGTCAGCAAGCCGGTATCTGGTGAGAGCCGTTGATGCAGGACTGTGCACCGAACCGTATCGCTCGACGAAGCTGGCGAGACACAGATCCTCCAGTAGACCGGTGAGGCGGCCACCCGATTCGATTTCCAGGTGACGGGCGATCTGCTTCCTCGAGGCAAACCTCCTGTCGGACAGGAACTCAACGATCTTCCGATAGAGCCGATCCCGGCCGAAGTGACTGATGAAGATGCGGTCGAATTCATCGACAAAGTACGCTCCGGGCTGGAAACAGAGCCTCTGGATGTTCAGCATCGTTGACTGGCGGTCGTCGAATAGCTCCAGGTATTTGGGCACGCCACCAAAGGCAAGGTAGTACTCGAGCGCTTCTCGCGCGCTGCGCCGTGCGAAGAAACCGGCCCGAGCTTCGCTCAGCGTCAGTGGGCCGAGGTCGATGACTTCGTCGATACGGCCGTAGAGAGCCCGCGAGCGAATCACCTTGTTGACCAGGAACGAGGAGATCGACCCACAGAGGATGAGATGGACGTGAGCCTTCTCCGCGATGTGGTTGTCCCAGACGACCTTCAGCTTGCTGACCAGTTCGTTGCGGCCTGCCGCCAGCCACTGAAACTCGTCCAGGAAGACCACGCACGTCTTCTTCTCCAGGTACTCGGCGAGGAGCAGCAGAAGGTCGCTCCAGTCGTTCGTCGAAGCAATCCGATGTGACTCGAGCCGTGTGTGACGATAGAGCGTGTCTCGAAAGTGTCTGCGCTGCTGTGCACTGCCTGCCGACTCAAGACCTTCGAAATGCAACAGGGTGTGGTCACGGTACGCCTCCTTCACGAGCCGCGTCTTGCCGACGCGACGCCGACCGTAGATGGCCGTAATCCGTGAGCGGTCCGGACGATCGAAGAAGGCGCGCAGCGACCTGAGCGGTGCCTCCCTGCCGACGAAGACCCTGGGCTCCAGGGGCCACCTCCTTGTTCCCAATGATTGGCCAACTAGTACATGAAACCTATCTGGTTGGCTAGATATTGGGGAACGAATTATAGCCAAATAGGAGGTCGTGATGCCCTGAATGGCCAGAATACGAGCTGGGTCCACCCGACTTCTGCGCACCTATCCATGCTGAGGCATGGTACTTAAACATTTATCACACAATATGTTGAGATCACCCTAACGATTCTCGTGAGCAACCGGGAGGTGCCCCCTCCTTGTGTGGAGGCGTGGTGCGCGTCCAGCGGGTGCAAGGTAGGGTATGGCCCATGATCTGGCGTATCGGCCATGGAGTCGTCCGTCCGGCGCGCGCGCTGAGCGCGCTCCTTCTCGCGATCTGCATGGGTTGCGCCGCCGGACCGATGCCGAGGGATCGGCCCACCGACTTCGACGTCATCGTGATCGGGGGGGGCATGGGCGGGTTGTCGGCCGCGACCCATCTCTCGGTGAAGGGGCTGAAAGTCCTGCTGCTCGAGCAGCATCACAAGGTGGGTGGGTGCACCTCCTCCTTCTCCCGGGACGAGTTCAACTTCGACGTGGCCCTGGAGGAGATGTGCGGCGGAGGAGGGGACGGCCTGCTCAACAGGCTGCTGCGGGAGGCGGGGGTCTACGAGAAGATCGACCTGATCCCGATTCCGGAGCTGTACCGGACGATCTACCCCGGTCTCGACTTCACCTGCCCGGGCGACCTCGAAGGGGCCGTGCGCGCGTTCTCCGAGAAGTGGCCGGAGGAGCGCGAGGGGATCGAGGAGTTCTTCGAGCTGATGGGCGACATCTACGAGGATCTGAGCGAACTTCAGGAGATCTACCGCAAGGGGTCCTTCGCCAAGTTCCTGACGCTGGCGCTGGTCCCGTTCCGGCAGAACTCCCTGATGCTGAACTACAACAAGACCTTGCAGCAAGTCATGGACGAGCGCTTGAAAGATCCCGCGCTGAAGGCGGCGCTGTCCCAGCACTGGTTCTTCTACGGGCCGCCCCCCTCCAGGCTCTGGGCGCCGGTGTTCTTGCTTGCCAACTACGCCTACCTGACGGATGGCGCCTGGCATATCCGGGGCTCTTCCCAGGCCCTGGCGAACGCCTACGCGGAGCGCATCGTCGAGACCGGCGGAGAGGTGCGCGCCGGCACCAGGGTCACGTCGATCCAGGTGGAGGAAGGGCGGGTCGTGGGAGTCGAGACCGAGTACGGCGACCGCCTCCGCTCGCGCTACGTCATTTCGAGCGCCGATCCGTTCCAGACGTTCTTCCGGCTGCTCTCCGAGGAGGACTCGCCCGCGGAAGTCCGGGAGCAGATCAGCTCCATGGAACCGAGCAACTCCTTCGTGGGCGTCTATCTGGGGCTGGACGTGATGCCGGGGTACTTCGGGATCACCGATCACGAGGTGTACTACAACACCAGCTTCGATACGGACGCGATGTACGATGCCATGATGGAAGGCCGCTTCAAAGAGGGTCTGATCTCCATGACCTTCTACGGCAGCCTCCGGGACGGCTTCTACGCCCCGCCCGGCAAGTCGGTGCTGGTGCTGCACGCCTATTCCAGATTCGAGGGTTGGCCCACCGAGCGGGAGCCGTACGGCTGGGCGAAGGAGGACATGGCGGAGGCGCTGCTCGATCTGGCCGAGAAGGTGCTGCCTGATCTCAGGGAGCATATCGAGGTGCAGGAAACGATCACGCCGGTCACCATCCAGGAGTTCACCATGCAGCAGGGGGGAGTTCCGTACGGGTGGAACTTCACTCCGGAGCAATGGGAGCGGCTGCCGAATCGCACGCCGATCGACGGGCTCTACCTGGCCGGAAGCTGGACCCGGCCGTCGCACGGCGTGGCGGGAGCCCAGGTCTCCGGACACCAGGCGGCCCGGCTGATCCTGGATCGGGAAGGGATCGAGTGAAATGAACAGCGCCGGCCTCCCCGCCCTGATCCTCGGCACCTTCCTGGTCGCCCTGGCGGAGCTCCTGGCGCAGGGAGTGGACGACGACGTGTGGGACGAGTTCGTAATGGACGCGGTGACGCAGGCCACCACCCGGTATGAGCCGTTCGTCTTTCGGCTGCATCAGAAACATGTCGACCGGCCGGGAAGCGAGTGCGTCGACTGTCACCACCTGGTCGACGGCGAGAAGACAGTGGAGCAGAGCTGCTCCCTCTGCCACAATCGTCCCGAGGAGGAGCTGGATCTGGAGGAGGCGTGCCACCAGACCTGCCGGGACTGTCACCGGAAGAAGGCCGCGGAGAAGGTGGTCCCGCCCTGGAAACCGCCCCTGAAATGCCTGGATTGCCATACCATGCGGATGGCGCGCAAGACGACTGAGGTTGACGACAAGGACGGTGAGTAGACGATGAAACACAAGCGGTGGATCGTGCCACTTCTGGGCGCCGGGGCCGGGTACCTGGTGTCCTGGCTGTCGACCTGCTCGGGCTCGACCTGAGGGATCACGAGCAGCCCGGTCGTGATGATCGCCATCGGCGCTCTGTTCGGCTGGCTGCTGGTCTCCGGTGGAGGCACGTGAGGGAGTAGCTGCTGACGGCCGTGTCGCCGTCCTCTGGATTCGTGAGCAATCCGGCTCTTTGCCGCACGACAATTTGGTTGCGGCCACAGGCCGCGCTGTGTTCTTCGTGGTGAGTTAGCCCACGTGGACATGAACCCGGTCACGACTGGTGGAGGATGACGTCCTTGCGCCTCTCCTCCGGCGTGACCTTTAGCTCGACCACACGCCCCTCCCGCACCTTGCCGGAGACGATCGTCCGGTAGGGCGCGTGGAGCTTGAAGTCGGCTTCCCACTGCTTGGGCCAGGCGGGGAGGAGGTGGATGGTGCGGCCCTCGGTTTGCATCAACATCGTCTGGAGGGTGCGCATGAGGACGCCGCCGTGGTCCTGGTCGGGGACCCAGTCGTAGTTGGGGCCCCAGAAGGCGGGGAAGCGGGAGCCCTGGTCCTTGTTGCGGGCGCGGCTGACGAGGTTGGCGCGGGCCGCTTCGGCGAGGCCGAGGTGGGTCATGAAGAGGTCGTCCTGGCGCCAGCCGAAGGCGCCGCGGTCGAGGCGCGCCTCGAGGGCGCGGAGGCCGAGGGGGGCGTTTTCCTTCTCGAAGCTGACGAGGCGGAAGGGGAAGACGGCGTAGAGCTCCGGGTTCTCGACGTTGCTCTTGTTCTCGAACCGCGCGGCCGGGGCGAGCATGGGTTCGCCGTCCTTCTCGGTAATCGGTAGCACCGGTGTCTTGGCTAGTACCCTTCGCCAGAACCCGCGCTCTTGGTCGTCGCCGAGATCGTCGGGGAGCGAGAGCAGGCGGGAAGTGACCGCGCGCAGGCCGGCGACTTCGGGCATCGGGTTGGTGCAGTCCCACCAGGTCTCGAGGGCCTGTGACGGGGTCATGACGAGCTTGCCGTTCTCGTCCGTCGGGTACTGCTGCTCGAAGAAGGTCAGGATTTCTCGCGCGGTGGGGATCAGTGTCTTCCTGGCGAACTCCCGGTCCAGCGTGTGTTCGTAGGAGTCGAGCATCATCCAGACCAGCTCGAGGCCGCTGACCCATTCCCACTTGTGCCAGCCGCTCTCCTGGAGCTTGTCATCACCCCGCTCCGAGAAGGGCGTCCAGCCGTAGGTCGCGGTGAAGATCGGGCCGAAGAACTCGATGCACTCCGGAATGAAAGCGCCGTCGTGGCCGGTGTAGAGCTTCGTCCGGTGCTTGTGGAGCGGCATCAGTTCATCCGCGTACATCCGGAAGAGCGGCCGCATCATCATCTCGGTGTCGCCGCTCGCGCACATGCTGAGGTACGGCAGGCGTGTGTTCTGCCACCAGTAGCCGGGGCCCCAGCGGCGGTAGTCGGCGTCGCCGAACTTCCCCTCGTACGGCACGGTGAAGATCGAGCCGTTGAACTTGATCGGGTAGCGGCCGCGGCCGGCGCAGGCGTCGACCCAGCGCTGCAGGGCGTAGGCGCGGCTGACGGTGGCGGCGTCGTCGAGTTCGCTGCCGTCCGAAGAAGCCTCCAAGCGGCCGTCGATATACAGGGCCAGCGCACCCGACGCCGCGTCGATCGTGGCGGCGACGTGCACCCACTCGTCCTTCGGCAACACGTCCTTGGCGCTGAGAATCGTGGAGCCGACGATGAGACGCAGGGAACGGCCGGGGTAGGTATCGAACAGGAGCCCGTCCGAGGAGCCGGGAGTCGTCTTGTCGACGATCCGTCCGCCGCCTGCAGGCAGGTCGCCCGGCTTCAGCCAGGCTTCGAGCGTCAGGCCGCCCTCGAAGGTCCAGTCGGCGGAGTTCGCGATCGGTTTGACGAGCGGTCTCGCGCTCCGGAAGAGGGGGGAGGGAAGCTGAGTGGAGCTGTCGGCCGCGCGCTCTCCCGCGAGACGGGCGATCTCCTCCGCTGTCGCCGCATGCTGGGAGATCGTCAGCCTGCCGAACTCGCCGACGAAACGGTTCGCATCGTGCTGGTCGATGCCGATCCGCGCCGTGTGTGCATTCCGGGGCACGGGGTCGCTGCCGGCGACCTGCGTGACATGGATCCAGCTTCGCTGCCAGAACTCCTGCCACCACATCTCGTGGGCCATGCGCTGTTCTTCGAACGAAGTCTCTCCGACCTCTGCCGCCAGCCTGTCAATGTTCGCCAGCCACTGCTTCGGAGTGGAGGGGTGCTCCGTCGTCACGAAGAGGTCGAAGCGGTGTTGCTGGCTCGCGGGAGAGAGCAGGCGGGTGTCGTCGATTCGATGGCCATGTTCGGCCGCAACCACACCGCCGAAGATGCGATGGAGAAGCGGGTCATCCTTCCCCTCGAAGCCGTCCGACAGACCCTGGATCTCCGCCATCGGCTTCGGGCCGACCGACTTCTCGTTGAAGTGATACCAGCCGATCCGGTCCTCGAGCCCCTCGATGATTGTGTCCGGCTCGACGAAAATCGGCTCGTGGAGACGGTTCGGTTTCGAACGGTCCTCGAGCAGGTCGCTGCACTCGCACTCCGGGTACGGAGTCCGCTCGGTTCGCCACAAGTCGATCACAGCCGTAGCGGTGCGCTCTGCCTGCCCCTCGATGGTGACATGAACCATCGGATGATGGGCGTCGACCCACAGGCGCAGGGTCACCGCCTCATCACCCTCGCCGCACCGGACGACCATGGCGCCTTCTCCCAGGCTGAGCCGCTGTTTGAATCTCCTCGAAACCGGCAGCGGCGGGTCGGTGGTGACTCGCAAGCGCCCGACCTTCAGCAGCCGGCCGTTGTCGCTCCAGCTATCGGTCCTGCCGATGTAGAAGACCAGCGCCCCGTCCGGCTCGACCCAGGCGTTCAGGCTGATCTCGCCGTTGCCGAGCGGCATCGAACCGCCGGCATCCGCGCTCGGCGAGTCCCAGACGACGTCATGCCTCTCGGGGGCAGTCTCCTGGCCAAAGAGCGAGGAGAGTGGAATCAGTGCGCAGGCGAGGACCAGTGCTGCAAGACGCATACGAACCCGCTAACTCTTCCCCATATGCTGTTTCATGACGCCGCGAATCCACGGCGTCAGCATGGCGATGACGATCGCCGCGAAGATCGCGGCGATGCAGTTGATCGTGAAGATCCAGACCAGCGGGATCGACTCCCAGAAGCTGGCGAGGACACCGGCGAGCTTGTTGCCGATGGCGGTGGCCAGGAACCACCCGCCCATCATCAACGCCGTGACGCGGGGCGGCGACAGCTTCGACACCAGCGCGAGCCCCATCGGACTGAGGCACAGCTCGCCCACGGTGATGATGCCGTAACTCGCGACCAGCCACATCGCCGAGGTCTTCCCGGCGCCGCCGTGGGTCAGCACCACGGCGATGATCATCGGCAGGGTCGAAAGGGCGGTGATGAACATGCCCCAGGCGATCTTGGCCGGGGTGGACGGCTCCTTGTTCCGTCGTCTGAGAAGGCTGAAGAACCAGACCACCAGCGGGGTCAGGACCACGATGAAGAACGGGTTGATCGACTGGAACATCTCGGTCGAGATCAACGCCACCTTCTCCCCCTCCGCGGGGCGCTCCGCAGCCGGCACGTTGTGCCAGTACGAGTCCTTGGCGTCCGGATCCTCGATCGCGGTGCCGATGGTGGCGTCCTGCGAGAAGTGGAGCCCCTCGACCACCGGCGTGGCGGCGCCCGCCTCGCGCCAGGTGTTTTCCTCGGCCCAGATCGTCTGTGACGAGCCGTTCTGGTGGAAGATCATCCAGAAGACCACAACCACGGCGAACACCGAGAGGAGTGCGCCGATCGGACCCTTCTCGTCAGGCGCCGCCCGCTTCCAGAGCAGCACATAGTAGATGATGATCGGGATCGTCGCGCAGACGAACGCCGCCGTCATGGCGTTGTGGAACACATTGGCCAGGAAGTTGTAGCCGAGGGTGCCGCAGGCGGCCGCCGGCAGGAGCACCTGTAACAGCAGGTTCAGCATCACGGTGCCGCCGTCTTTCGCCGCGGAGCCGGCCGCGCCGCGATCGGGCGTGCCGGCGAGATGCTTCTGGCCCGACAGGAACCAGATCACGCCGACCACCATGCCGAGCCCGGCGGCGCAAAACGCGAAGCCCCAGCCGTACTGGTTGCGCAGCCAGGCCGCCACGAAGTTGCAGATGAAGGCGCCGATGTTGATGCCCATGTAGAAGATGTTGTAACCCGACTCCTTCAGCGGACTGTCGTCGGCGTACAGTCGGCCGACCAGGGCGCTCATGTTCGGTTTGAAGAAGCCGTTGCCGATGCAGATGACCAGCAGGGAGATGTAGAAGCTGGGGAGGCGGGGGATCCAGTCCATGCCCGGCAGAATCGGCACGCCGACCCCCAGGTAGCCGAGCGCCATCAGCGACCCGCCGATGACGATGCTCTTCCTGTAGCCGAGAAAGTTGTCGGCCAGGATGCCGCCGAAGAACGGCATGACGTAGACCATGGCCAGGTACGAGCCGTAGATCTCGCCGGCCCAGGCCTTGTCGAAGCCGAGTCCGCCGAAGGGACCCGCCTCCAGCGGATCGATCATGTACAGGACTAAGATCCCGAGCATGAGGTAGTAGCCGAACCGTTCCCACATCTCGGTGAAGAACAGGACGGGCAGCCCGCGGGGGTGACGGAGGCGATCAGTGCTGGTGGTCACGACGTCTGACTCCCTCATTCGATTCAGGTCATCAGAATGTACCTTCAGCTCTTCCCGGAATCGCCGGGTGATCCGGTTTCTTCCGCTCAGTTTCCCCGCCGCCGGTAGAATTCCTCGATGATCCGGCCGTTCTCCTCCACCTCATGCGCCACCTGCTCGACCAGGGCCTCCATCTCCGGTGCCGCCGGTGTGTCGCCGAAATCCTTCAGGTACTCCTCCGCGACATCCCGGGCCTCGATCAGCGGGCTGATGTCATAGGCGGCTCCCTTGGTGCTGCACTGAAGGCAGACGGCCAGGGCATGCAGTGCTTTCTCGCGCACCTCCTTTGGCGGGCGCCTTGCGAGCAGGCGCCGGTACGCCTCCTCCGCGAAGGCCCATTCATGCCCCGCCTGGTGCTGGCCGGCCAGGCGAAGCCAGGCGTCGTTGCAGCAATGATGCTCCGGGTAGTTCACCACGAGAAACCCCAGCGCCTCGATCGCCGGCTTCCGGTCGAGCAGGACTCCGCCCAGCAGCGGCTTCGGATTCTCCGCCAGGCCACACCCGATGGCGTACAACCTGTCCGGGAGAACCGCGTGCGCCCGGGTGAAGGGGAAGTCTTCCAGCAGCCGGCGATACTCCGCAAGGGCAAGCTCGAAGTCTCCCAGCTGATAGAGAGACTCGGCCTCCAGGAACCGCAGTGTCTCCGTCTTTCTCGCGGCGAGCCGTTTCTGAAGCATGACCTCGCAGAGGTTCGCGCACCTCTCGTATCTCTCGGCCTTGAACAGGCTCATCGCCTGGGCGAGAGACCCGATCGAGTTCGTTGTCGGGGCCGGAAGGACTTCGTCCTTGGGTGCGGTCGCCGAACATCCGCCGACGAGACAGGCGGCCAGCAGGAGCGAGTTGGCACGCAAGAGGGCGGTCATGGTCCGATCTCGATCTCGACCTTGTTCGAAGAACAGACGTCGGCAGGCAACATTCCCGTCTCCTGGTCCGGCTCGAGTGGGTCGCCGGTCCAGAGGGAGGCGGACAGGAGGTACACGCCGGGAGCCAGAGGGCCGGTTTCCAGGAGCATCTGTCCGGCGGTGCGGGAGGCCGCTGGCAGAAGCTTCACCACTCCCATCGATTCGCCCGCATCGACCAGGAGGTGCAGATTCCCGGGGACGGGCCCGGAGAACCGAATCACGTAGTCGACGTGGAGGTCCTCGCCCTGCCGGATCTTGCGGTCGTGGACCTCGAGCTTCAGGTCGATTCGGGTGTCCGCCGTGGCCGCTCCCGAGGTCTGGGGTTCCACCCTCCCTTCGAGCGAGAAGAACGTCAGCGCGGCGAAGGTGAGGAGACTTCCCACGCCGGCGGCGACGTGAATCCTGGAGGCCGCCGCGGAGAGCAGGAGCACGGCGGCGGCGACCACGATGGCGGGGCCGGTCGGTACGTCGAACAGGATCGCTCCGAGCACGCCGCCGAATGCGGTCAGCAGGGCGGCCAGGATCGAGATCACGAAGACCCGCACGATCCGCTCGGAGACCAGCAGCCCGATCATCGGTGGCAGGATGAGGAAGGCGAAGGCCAGCAGCGAGCCGGCGGTGCTGATCGAGAGGGCGATGATGGTGCCGAGCGAGAGGTACTGGAGCAGATTGAAGAAACCCGTCCGCACGCCGAGCGTCCGGGCCGACTCCGGATCGAAGGAGATCATCAGGAACTCACGCGCGAACAGGGCGTGAATCAGCAGGACCACTCCGACTCCCACCGCCAGGACCTGAACCTGGTCGGAGGTGGTGAACAGCAGCGTGCCGTAGATGATGTGTTCGACCTGATCCAGCTCGGCCCCGGACCTTGATACGAACAGCACGGCAAGAGCGGTGGAGATCGCGAACGCCGCGCCGATGGTCGCGTCGCCGGTCACCCGTTTCGGTTTCTTCACAAGGGCGAAGAAGGAGACTCCGGCCAGTGCCGAGAGGATCGCGGCCGGAAGCGGCCAGAAATGCAGCAGGAAGGCGAGGGCGACACCCGCGGCGGAGATCTGCGCGGTAGCGATGCCGACAAACGAGATCCGTCCCAGCACGACATAGAGACCGACCACCGCGCACCCGACGGCGATCAGGGCCGCCGCCAGATAGGCGTTTTGATAGGTCGAAAGCATGGCGCTCCAGGAGTCGATCATTGCGTTCGCTCCTTTGGCCGGATCTGGACCGCGCCCCCGACTTCCAGGACCTCCACGGGAATGCCGTAGATCGCCGAGAGTTTCTGCTCGGTCAGCATCTCTTCGCGCGGCGCCATGGTCACCCTGCCGCCGTGGACCAACGCCAGGTGGGAGGCCCGGTTCGCCACCAGGTTCAGGAGATGCGTCACGAACAGGACCGTGACCCGCTCCTTCCCGGCCAGGTCCGTGATCAGGTTCATGATCGCATGCTCCGAGACCAGGTCCATGCCGTTGGTCGGCTCGTCCAGGACCAGCAGTTCGGGCTTCCCTGCCAGCGCCCTGGCGATGAGCGCCCGCTGCTGCTGGCCGCCCGACAGGTCCCGGTAGAGGCAATCCCGGAGTTCGGGAATCTCGAGCCGCTCGCACGCCTCCTGGACGGCGCGACGATCCTCCGCCGAGACCCTCCGGAACGGGCCGATCCTGGGGTAGCGCCCCATCGTGACCAGATCGCCCACGCTCAGCGGGAACACCGGATCGATCGTGATCCGCTGCGGCACGTAACCGATCCGCAGCTTGCCGTTCGCGCGGACGATTCTCCCTTCCTTCGGGCGGAGCGTGCCGAGGAAGGCGCGCAGCAGGGTTGTCTTGCCCGAGCCGTTGGGGCCGACGATGCCGACGAACATGCCGGAGGAGATCGACATCCGCACGTTGGTCAGGACCGGCTTGCGTCCATAGCCGAGCCTCGCCCCCTCGACCTGGAGCAGGGGTGATGCGGCGTTGTTCAGGGGAGGGCTCCCAGGATCGTGTACAGGTTCTGTTCGATCAGATCCTGATACGTTTCGGTACCGGGCCGGAATCCGGGCATGGTTCCCATCGTGACCACCTTCACTCCGGTCTGATCCTCGAGGAAACGGGTGGCATCCTGATCGTGGTACGGTTCCCGCACGATGACCGCGACCTTGCGGCTGCGAATCGTCTCGATGACCTCCAGCAGGTGCTTCTGGGTGGGCGGGATTCTCGGCTTCGGTTCGACCGTGCCGACCACCTCGAACCCGAACCGACGAGCGAAGTACGGCCACGAGTCGTGGTAGACGACAATTGGCGTCCCTTTTTTCGCGATCGCCTTTTTCAGCCAGGTGCGGAGACGAGCCCTGAGGTCGTCCTGGAACGTCTTCAGATTCGCCAGGTAGAGCTTCGCCGAGCCCGGGTCCACGGCCGTGAAGCCGGCGGCGATGTTGTTGGCGATCGTCAGGCCGTTCACGGGGTCGGTCCAGTAATGGGGATTCCCGTACAGGTGCACGTCGCCTTCCGCGCGGCTCGGGTAGTCCGGAACCTGCAACAGCTTGATCCCATCGGACGCGTCGATGTTGCCGGGCTGGTACCGCACGATCTTCGGATTGTGCGAGCCCTTGATGGCCGGGTCGGCCCAGAGTTCCAGGTCGAGTCCGGTGTGGATGAAGACATCCGCGTTGGTGAGCTGGGCGAAGACCGATGGCTTCGCCTGGATGGAATGCAGGTCCCATGTCGGATCGGCGATCGTCGTGACCTCGATGCGGTCGCCCCCCACCTGTTTGGCGATGCTGGCGAGAGCTGAATGGGTTGCGACAACAACCAGCTTGTCGGCAGAAGGGGACTGGGGGGCTGCTTCCGCCGGAAGAGCGGTGAAGAGAGCCAGGACGAGAGCGATCATCTGTTCACCCAGTACGGATGGGGGGGATGGGCGCCAAAAACCCAGACGAGCTGGGCCACCAGGCCGTGACTGGTGGCGGAGCTGCTTGCGGCGTCCGCCGACCGGAAGTCGTACTGAAGCCGCAAGCGGATGAACTCGTTCAGATAGTGGGTCAGATAGGGAGAAACGCCGAGGATCGACGCGTCCTCTACAGTCGGCGACTGGGCGGCGTCGAGCCGCACCCCGGCATACCACTGTGGGTCGAACTGGTTCTGCACCGTGAGATATCCGCCCACTGCGTCGACCGCTCCGGACATGTCGGAGACGTCGACGGACGAGCCGATCGCCTCGGCCTGGACCATCCAGGCGTTGGGAGAGCCTGGCTCCGGATCGTCCCAGCGCCAGGTCAGATCGGCGCCCAGCGCCGTGGTCTGGTCGTGGAGGCCGGACGGGCCGTTCGGACTGGCGAAGAACGACACTCCGCCTTCCAGGTCCGCATTCGGCGTCAGCTGCCAGAAGTTCTTCCAGCGCGCGTTCACGGCCGGCGTGTAATCCGCGCCCTCCCCAAGCAGCGGTGATTCATCGTTCATGGAGTTGACCGCCTCCACGGTCAGCTCGGAGTAGGTCGGCAGCAGGCCCTCGGCCGGCGTCGTGAACAGCATCTTCGAGAGCGAGATTCCGGGCGAGCTGAACCCCTCGTGTCCGAAGAGCAGCCGGTGGACCAGGGGCCGGTCGTTCTGGGGCAGGTCATGCCCGTGGAGCCGGTTCGCCCGGCCGAAGTCGACCAGGAACTTGCCCACCTTCGCCGCCAGCCCCCACGGCAGCGAGTGGAACAGGATGTACGCCTCTTCGACGTGGACCTCCTCATGTCCGATGCCGACGATTGCGACCGCATCCGCCTCAGGGCTGACCGGCGCGCGGAACTCGATCTCCGTATGGTGAAGGTGGAATGGATTGGTCTCTTCGAACAGTTCGGGGAAGGCCTCGTGGATTGGCGCGGGATCGCCGTCGATACTGACATTCCCCCAGCGGACCACGAACTCCGGGATGACCGAGACGGACGGGTTCATGAGCGAAGGGTTGGCGCTGGGGCGGGCCACGGGCGGGGGACCGGAGGTCTCCGCCAGGCGGAGCAGCTCATCCAACTCGTCCTCCTCATGCTGTTGCTGTTGATCTGACTGCAGCTGCTTGAGCAGGGCCTCGAGCGCACGGATCCGCTCCTCGTTGGAGCGATTCTGCTCCCGCTGCTGCTCGATCAACTGCCGGAGTTCAGGGAGGGAAGGAGGGGGCGGGTCGGTCTTCTGGGCGGTGGCGACTCCTGGCGCGAGCGCCAGGAGGAGGATGGGAAGTCGTTTCATGACGGATCTCTCGCTGAGCATGGGAACCGAAGACTGCGCATGCTGACGCGCGCAGTCGGACATCAATTCATGGATGCTGGTTCAGAGGCTCGCGGGAGGGGCCCTCGGGCCGAGCGTGCCGTCGGTGGACACGGTCCAGAGGGAGGAGTTGAGGGAGAGGTTGGCGATGCCGAGGGGCGGCGCGGTCACGCGCCGGGGCGCCTCGGCCCCGCCAGGGACCCACCTCCAGGAGACCGCGCACAGGCCGCATGAGTCGGTCTCGTGCGGAAAAACACCGTCTCCGCAGAGGGAGTTTCCCGGTCCCTTGGACTGGTGGGAACACTCCGCTCCCGACGGGCCGTGGAACAAGAAGCCGTGAACCGCGGCCACGGGCAGCAGCAGGGCCAGGACCACGGAAGGCGCGACCATGCGCCAGCGGTGGGATGCTCGTTCGAAGGAGGCTCGATTTGATCGCGAGGCCATGCGAACTCGATTCAGAGGTAGCGAGGCTTCAGTGGAGAGTCTGGGAGGGGGGCTGTCAAGCCCGGGCGAGTGCGGGGGTGCGACATTCTGTCCCAGTCACTTCTCTCGCCTGCTTCGCGTGTCCAAATCCTGCGAGTCTCGGTGGCGCCCTGCCCGATCCTCTGATAGGGTCGCGCCTTCTTTTTTCTCCAGGCAGGAGAGCCCGATGATTATTGGCGTTCCAAGGGAGCTTGCCGACGGCGAGTGTCGGGTGGCAATCGTTCCCGAGAGTGTGGGCAAACTGTCCAAGGCCGGCTTCGAAGTCGTGGTCCAGCGGGGCGCCGGTGGAGCCTCCTGCTTCTCGGACGAAGCGTACGAGAAGGCGGGCGCACGCCTGGTGGAGGCCGCCGAAGCGCTGGGGGCCGACATCGTCCTGAAGGTCGAGCAACCGACCCTGGACGAGGCGGATCACCTGAAAGAGGGGAAGGCCGTCTTCTCGCTGTTCGAGCCCTGGAACAGCGAGGACCTGGTGGCCAAGCTGAACAGCAGCAAGATCACCTCGTTCAGCATGCAGCTCATCCCGCGGATCACCCGGGCGCAGTCGATGGACGTGCTCTCTTCCCAGGCGACGATCTCCGGCTACAAGGCGGTCCTGCTCGCCGCGGAGCGGCTGCCGCGCATCCTGCCGATGCTGGTGACGGCCGCGGGGACCCTGGCTCCGGCGAGGGCGCTGGTTATCGGGGCCGGCGTGGCGGGACTCATGGCCATCGGCACGGCCCGCCGGCTGGGCGCCATCGTCGAGGGGTTCGACGTGCGCCTGGCCGCCGCCGAGCAGGTCGAGAGCATGGGGGCGAAGTTCGTGGGGAGGGAGCTCCTGGAGGAGGGCTCGGAGGACGCGGGCGGCTACGCCAAGGCGCAAAGCGCCGACAAGGAGGCGAAGATCAGGGAATTCATCCGGGGCCATGTCGCCGGGGTGCAAATCGTCATCACCACCGCGGCGATCCCCAAGCGCAAGGCGCCGATCCTGATCACCGAGGAGGCGGTCAAGGGGATGAAGCCGGGCTCGGTGATCGTGGACCTGGCGGCGGAGTCCGGGGGCAACTGCGAACTGACGAAGGTGGGTGAGGTGGTCGAAGCCCACGGCGTGACCATCATCGGCCCGCGTCGTCTGCCAGCCACTGTTCCGACACATGCGAGTCAGATGTACTCGCGAAACATCACGACCCTTCTCTTGAGCTTGGTCAAGGATGGGGAGTTCGGGCTCGACTTCGAGGACGAGGTCGTTGCCGCAGCCTGCGTGACGCACGCTGGAGAAACCAGGAGCGCGCCATGATCCCCTTTGAAATCCTACTCGTCATCTTCGTGCTGGCCTCGTTCATCGGCTTCGAGGTGATCACCAAGGTCCCCCCGCAGCTCCACACCCCGTTGATGTCCGGATCAAATGCAATCTCCGGGATCGCCGTGGTGGGCGCCATGCTGACCGCCGGCGCTGGCCAGAACACGGTCTCCACCATCCTTGGCACGGTGGCCGTGACGGTCGCCACCATCAATGTGGTGGGCGGCTTCCTGGTCACCGACCGGATGCTGCAGATGTTCGCCAAGAAGCGCGGAGGTAAGTCATGAGCATTGCCATCACCCTGGTTTACCTGATCGCCGCCATCTGCTTCATCCTCGGCCTGAAGCGGCTTTCCTCGCCGAAGACCGCCCGTTCGGGCAACCTGCTCGCGGCCATCGGCATGCTGATCGCGATCGTGGTCACCCTGCTGGACCAACAGGTCATCCACTTCTGGCAGATCGGCGTCGGCATGGCGGTGGGGGCTGTGGTCGGCGCCCTCTTCGCGAAGACCGTCCAGATGACCAACATGCCCCAGCTCGTCGCCGTGCTGAACGGGTTCGGCGGCGCCGCCTCCCAGCTCGTGGCGGCGGCGGAATTCCTGCGGCTGACTCATGCCGGGATCGAGATCGGGCCGGTGGCGGGATCGGCGATCGTGCTGACCTCGATCGTCGGCGCGGTGACCCTGTCCGGCAGCTTCATTGCCTACGCCAAGCTGGAGGGTCTGAAGTGGATCGCCGACCGGGCGGTGGTCTTCCCCGGGCGCCACCTGGTGAGCGTGGTCCTGATCCTGGGAGTGGCGGGTCTCGGCGTGTTGCTGGTGGTCGATCCATCCCAGAGCTTCCTCTTCTTCTGCCTGCACATCCTGGCCATGGTCTTGGGCGTGTTGCTGGTGGTCGCCATCGGCGGGGCGGACATGCCGGTGGTCGTGGCGCTGTTGAACTCGTATTCCGGGGTGGCGGGAGCCATGGCCGGATTCCTGATCAACAACAACGCGCTGATCATCACCGGCGCTCTGGTCGGTGCCTCTGGCCTGATCCTGACCCGCATCATGTGCAAGGCGATGAACCGCTCGCTGGTGAACGTGCTGTTCGGCGGCTTCGGGGCCACTCCCACGGGTGGCGGCGGTGGTGGCGGACAGCAGGGCACCATCCGGGAGACCAGCGCCGAGGACGTGGCCATGCTGATGGCGTACGCCAACCAGGTGATCGTGGTGCCCGGCTACGGCCTGGCGGTGGCCCAGGCTCAGCATGTGGTCCGTGAGCTGGCCGAGCTGCTCGAGAAGCGCGGCGTCGCGGTCAAGTACGCGATCCATCCCGTGGCCGGCCGCATGCCTGGCCACATGAACGTGCTGCTGGCCGAGGCGAACGTGCCGTACGAGAATCTGTGGGAGATGGAGCGGATCAACTCCGAGTTCCCGCGCACCGAGGTTGCGTTGGTGATCGGCGCCAACGACGTGGTGAATCCGGACGCGAGGACCAACAAGGAGAGCCCGATCTACGGCATGCCGATTCTGGACGCGGACGAGGCGCACAACATCGTCGTCATGAAGCGGTCGATGAATCCGGGCTTCGCCGGGATCCAGAACGAGTTGTTCTTCAACCCCAAGACCATGATGCTGTTTGGCGACGCCAAGGTCATGCTGGAGAAGCTGGTCGAGGAGGTCAAGCAGGTCGAGTAGCGAGATTACGATAGCCGGCGGGGTTCACTCGTGAGCCCCGCCGTGCTCGTCTCCGGCCTCACTTTTTGCCCGTACTCGTACCGGATTCCGTTGGTCCGCTCCAACCTGGCAGCTCACGATTCGAGTACCAGTACCGCTTCGCTGAGTACGAGTACGAGTACGATTCAGCCGAACGAGAGGGCAGGGATCAGACCTCGCCCCCTTACGGACGAACCCCCTCCAACTCCCGGAACAGCGCCCCCGCCTTCTCCTCAGCATCCTCCGGATTCAACTCGAACACGGAGTACTGCTCATAGTCCCCGCGGTTCGCCGCGAGCTGCATCGTTCCCTGCGACTTGTGCTCGGCGATCGCCCAGTTCGCGATGACCTTCAGATTCAGGCGGTCGCTGTAGCCGAACGGCTTGGTGCGGTCGAACCGGAAGCTCTCCGCCCCCTCGCGCAGCGCCGTGATCGGAAAGTCCTCCAACTGCTCGTACGGCGCGTCCGCCTCCTCTTCCGCACTGCCGGTCCTGGCGCACAGGATCACCGGCCGCTCGTCCTCCGGCAACGCCGCCACGGCGCGCAGGGCCAGCACCGTGGCCGCCTTGTGATGGCCGTGGGTGCCTGCGGTCGGTGTCAAGGTGAAGACGAAGTCGTAGTCGCCCCTCCGCAGGATCTTCTCCAGTGAGGCGCAGATGAACTCCAGGTTCCAGATCTGCTGCCCCTCTCCCAGTACCTCCAGCGGATCCTGCGTGTAGCGGTGGTCCTGCTGGTTCAGGAGGAACGCCCGGCGGACCCCCAGGATCGAGCAGCCGGAGAGGAACTCCTCCCGGCGAATGTCCGGCAGCCGTGCCCGCCCGATCGCTTCGTCGGTCAGCTTCTCACCGTAGATCGGCTCCGCCAGGGTCGAGTACTTGTAGCCACCCTCGCCATTGGTGATGAGCGCCACGTCGCAGACCCCGTCGAGGAGCATCGAGGTGGTGTAGAGGGTGCCCGCGAAGAGGATCTCGTCGTCGGGATGGGCCACGACGGCCAGGATTCTCGGGCCGGTTTCGGCCGAGGCGGCGGAGGGTCGGTAGACGCGGTGTTCCTCGAAGAGGTTCTTGCCGGGCGTGATGCAGGCGGAGAGGGTCAGGGCGAGGGAGAGGAGGAGAATGGGGGTGGGCAGGTGGCTTCGCATGCCGACACCATAGCACCCAGGCGGTGGGATGGATCGCTCTTCGTGGGAGGGACCGAACCGGGTCTACTTCAGCACACTCAGCCGCCGTCAGGCGATGGCGGCTGAGTGTGCTGAAGTAGACCCGGTTCGAATGCCCTCTCAGAGCAACGGCGACAGCAACCGCGCGAACCACGCGAGCAGCCGTTTTGGCAGCCAGAGCGCGAATCCCGCGTAACCGGGCGCCGGTCGCGTCGTCCTCTCTCCCGTACGGAAGATCCACACCGGAGAGCAGACTTCCTTGGACCGGACGAACCTCCCTCGCGACGACTTCGATGGCCCGTGGAAGGAGGCGCTCGAGTGTTATCTCGAGGACGCCCTCCTCCTGCTGGTCCCGGATCTCCACGCTGCCATCGACTGGGATCAGGAGGTCGTCTTCCTCGAGCAGGAGCTGCAGAAGTTCTTCCCCGACGGCGGCAGCCGCAAGGGCGTGGTCGATCTGCTCGTGCGGGTTCGGACCAGAGATGACGCACCCGCACAGATCCTCCTCCATGTCGAAGTCCAGGGCGACCCGGACCATGCATTCGCGCTGCGCATGTACCGGTACCACTACAAGGCGTTTGATCACTCAAGGCTCCCCGTGGAGAGCGTCGCCATCCTCGCCGACCTCAGCCGGACCTTCCGGCCCGACC
>JAZDLC010000484.1:0-19728 GCA_043802345.1 Planctomycetota bacterium
GCTCGTACGCGGGAGCACCGGGGACTTTTGTGAGCGGCTTGGGTCCAGGGTGGGGGTGGGGGTCGTGGGTGGCTCTCGGGCGTGCGTCCTGGGCGGGCCGGGACTTGGGGTGGGACGGGTGCGCTCCGGGCGCGACGAACGGAGGGTGTCCTGTTGGCGGGGAAGGCGAGTGGTCGGGCGCGGGTTTGGAGAATGATGGGTCCAGGGTGACTCCTGGTTGGGGTTTCTTTCCGGCCCGCCCTGGAAGCGCGCCCGAGAGCTGCGGAGTCCTCTTCCTGGCGGCTGGAAGGGGGGTGGAGCGCGTCGTTTTTTTGGGGGGAGGTTACGGAAGGTGGGGACGACCGATGGATGCAATGAGGTGGTCCCTCCATGGATGCGAGGAGCAGGTCGCGGTCGCCGGCCTGTGAGGTGCAGTCGTACGAGTACGAAGAGAGTTTAGGACCAGTTCTTTCTTATCGGCTGCCCGCCGGACTGATCACCGTGCGCCCCGCTCCACGTCCCCCCTACCGGAGGACGCCATGAACGACGCACAGCATTCACAGGACCTGTGGCCGAGCGAGCTGAAGCCGCGTGAGCGGCTGCTGAGCCATGGCGAAGCAGCGCTCTCCTGCCATGAACTGCTGACGCTCCTGCTTGGCAGCGGCTCCGCGCGGGCGTCGGCGGGCGATCTGGCCAGACGGCTGCTGGTCCTGGGCGGCGGCTTGCGAGGTCTGGCGCGGCGGAGTCTGTCCGAACTGCTGGCGCTGGAGGGGATCGGTCCGGCACAGGCCAGTCGGCTGGCGGCGGCGTTCGAGATGGGACGTCGCCTGGCGACGGAAGTGCCCGGTCGGGGCAGGACGCTCAGGAGCGGGCGGGACATTTTCGGACTGCTCGCGCCGAAGGTCAGGGATCTGCGGAAGGAGGTCTTCATCGTGCTGCTGCTGGATGGGAAGAACCGTCTGCTGCGGGAAGAGCGGGTCTCCGAGGGCTCGCTCACCAGTTCGATCGTGCATCCGCGCGAGGTGTTCGCTCCGGCGATCCGGGAATCGGCGGCCGCGATCATCGTGGCGCACAATCACCCCAGCGGCGACCCCTCACCGAGCCGCGAAGACCTGGAGGTCACGGCCCGGCTGGTCGAGGCCGGGCGACTGATCGGCATCACGGTGCTGGACCATGTCATTCTTGGTGATCCCGAGTTCGTCTCCCTCCGGGAACGGGGTTTCCTTGACTGATCTTTGCTGGAAATCCGCCCAGGGAGTGGTGATCGGGCGTCCGGTATGGTTGGATCGAAGTCCCCTGTGTTACCGGCCCGATCGGGGCCGGGAGGCTCCTGTGATCGCCCTGATTTCTGACCTTCACTCCAACATGGAGGCGATTGAGGCCGTGCTGGCCGACATCGCTGGTCAGGGTATCGATCGCATCGTCTGCCTGGGAGACGTGATCGGGTACGGGCCGGAACCGGTTCAGGCGCTCCGACTCGTGGAGAAGTTCGAACTCTGCCTGCGGGGGAACCATGAGGAAGCGGTGCTGTACGTGGCCGAGGATTTCAACGACAAGGCCCGGGAAGCCCTCGACTGGACCCGGGACCAACTGAACGATCCTGCCCTTCCGCGGGAGGATCGGTACGCCTTGTGGGGTGTCCTGGGAGATCAGATGAAGGTCGAGCATCGGCTCGATTCAGCGCTGCTGGTGCACGGTTCGCCGCGGGATCCGATCCGCGAGTACATCCTCCCCAGGGATGCCCGGGATCTGGTGAAGATGGGGGAAATCTTCGACAAGATCCCGGACCGCTTCTGCTTCGTGGGGCACAGCCACGTGCCTGGCATCTATCCCAATTCGGGGGGCTTTCTGCCCCCTTCGGCCCTGGACGGACAGTACGTTCCGCCTCAAGGCGTCAAGGTGGTGGTGAACGTCGGCTCGGTGGGGCAGCCCCGCGACGGAGATCCGAGAGCCTGCTATGCCACGTGGGATGGCGCGGCGGTGCGCTTCCGCCGGGTCGAGTACGACTTCAGGAAGACCATGGAGAAGATTCGACAGCAGGCCGGCCTGGCGGACTATCTGGCCGATCGCTTGGAAGTCGGAAGGTAGGGCTGACTGTTGGAACGTAGGGTTTTTCTCACTCTCATCTTCTGCACTCTCTTCACCCTCATCTACTTGAAGATGACGCCGAAGCCGGAGCCGAGCGGGCAACCGGTCCAGGCTGGAGAAACCCGCCCTGATGAACTGGTGGGCGGCGCGGCCGGCGGATCCGGTCAGATCCCTCCGGCCGGCGCCGCGGGCGCCCCCCCGGCCGGCGCGGGCAACCTGGTGAAGACGGAGGTCGGCGAAATCGCGATCGAGCCGTTCGAATCGGACGATCTGCGGATCGAGTTCACGAACCTCGGCGCGGCGATCACGCAGGTTCAGCTGAAGAAGTACCGGAACAGCGTTACCGGGGCCGGTTCCGAGGACGGGCCGGACTGGGTCTCGGTCCTTCCGGGAGAGGACCGGTCATTCGGGCCGGCTCTCACCCTGCGTGAAAACCCGACACCGACCTCTCCCGCAGTCTACGGTCTGGACCAATACCACTGGGAGGTGGTCCGCGACGAGGTGGAACCGGGCGGCGCGCGGGTGCTGGAGTTCCGCTTCGAGACCACGGACGGCTACCAATTCCTCAAGCGGTTCGTCTGCTCACCCAGCGAGCATTTCATCCGGGTAGCCGTCGGCATGAACGCGCTCGGTGAGCAGGAGCGGGAGTCCAAGAAGGAGCTCCTGCTGCGGGCCGCGGGAGGGGTCGCCGATGTTCAGCGGGGGCAGTGGACCCTGAAGCCCCAAGGGGTGTCGATGCTTCAGGATCAGCATGGGGAGGCGACCGTGCGCCACTACACCGCCTCCGAGCTGGAGGGGTCTCCGAAGACGGACACGGCCGAGGGGAAGAGCTCGATCGCCTGGGGCGGCGTCTCCAATCTCTACTTCGCCGTGCTGCTGGCGCCTGACCAGCCGGGCACCGTTAACGGCGTCTATCTCCTCGCGGAGAACGAGGATCGGCCGGAGAAGATCCAGGCGGAACTGATGGTGCCGCTGGTGGTCGCCAGGGATGGCTCCCTCACCGAGGTGTCGTTCCGGTACTTCGTGGGACCGAAGGATCCCGTCCTGCTCGAGGAGCAGGGTCTCGAGACCTTCCTGCCGCTGATCGAGGTGGACTACGGGAGCTGGAGCAGCTTCCGCTGGATCAACAAGCTGCTGCTGTTCGTGATGAGGTTCTTCCACGGCCTGGTCGGGAACTGGGGCGTGTCGATCATCCTGCTGACGTTGCTGGTCCGGATGTGCATCTTCCCGGTGACCAGGACCCAGCAGGTGAGCATGCAGCGGTACTCCATGAAGATGCAGGCGCTGAAGCCGAAGCTGGACGCCCTCAAGGAAAAGTACAAGGACAAGTCGCAGAAGTTCGCTCAGGAGCAGATGAAGCTGCTGAAGGAACACAACGCCAAGCCGCCGCTGCTCGGCTGTCTCAGCACCCTGATCACCTTTCCCGTCTTCATCGGGATGTTCCAGATCCTCAGAACCTCGATCGAACTGCGCCAGGCCCCCTTCGCCGGCTGGATCGGGGATCTTTCCCTCCCGGACGCCATGTTCCAGATCCCGGGTCTGGGGTTTGCCTTCAATCTGCTCCCGATCCTGGCCACGGCCGCCTTCGTGGGCCAGATGGCGCTGGCGCCGAAACCCGCCGACCCCCAGGCGCGCCAGCAGCAGAAGATCATGTTCATCATGCCGATCGTGTTCGGCGTGATGTTCTACAACTACGCGGCCGGCCTCTCGCTCTACATGCTGACCTCTTCCCTGTACGGCATGTTCGAGTACAAGTTCATCCGGCAGAAATTCTTCCCGAACCCCGTGGCGCCGGTGGTCCCCGCGAAGTAGGAGCAAGGGCCGGGGCAGGCAGCCTTCCCCCAAACGCCTCGAACCCCCGGTTTGCCCCCCTATTTAGGGTCCCTGGCGAATTGACATACTAGGGATGGGGTGGTACATCTGGCCGTCTTGGCGGCGCCTACCGGTGGACAGGCGCTCCCTAGGTTTCCTGCCCACATGCCATGATGGAAGGCTGGTCGGATGCGCTGCCCTTTCTGCACCTCCAACAACGACCGAGTCATCGACTCCCGGACGTCGGGTGACGCCTTCGTGATCCGCCGCCGCAGGGAGTGCATGGAGTGCGGCAAGAGGTTCACGACCTACGAGAAGGTGGAGGAGCCGACCCTTCACGTCGTGAAGAAGGACGGCTCCCGGGTGCCTTTCGATCGGACCAAGGTACTCATGGGTCTGGTCAAGGCGTGCGAAAAGCGCCCGGTCTCCATGGACCGCCTCGAGGAGACGGTCAACAGCATCGAGTCCCAGTTGAACGAGACATTCGACAAGGAAGTTTCCTGCAAGTTCATCGGCCAGCTGGTGATGAATTCGCTGCGCGAAATCGACCACGTGGCGTACGTCCGCTTTGCCTCGGTCTATCGCGAGTTCAGGGACGTCAACGAGTTCCTCGAGGAACTGAAGCCCCTGCTCGAGAAGCGGAAGGAAGCGCAGAGTGATCGGTAGCACGCGAAAGGTCCGCAAGCGGGATGGGCGTGAGGTCCCCTTCGATCAGGGGAAGATCTGCGATGCGATCTTCCGGGCGGCCCGCTCCGTGGGTGGCGGCGACCGTTTTCTGGCGGAGGAACTCGGTTCGGTGGTCGCGCTGTTCATCGATCGGGAGTGGGCCGACCGGACGCCCTCGATCGATGATGTGTCCGACCTGATCGAGAAGGTCCTGGTCGAGACCGGACACGCGGGGACGGCCAAGTCGTTCATCCTGGAGCGGGATCGGCGAGATCGGATCCGCTCCACCTTGCGTGTTCGAAGGGACGATCAGGCCGGCCCGGAGGCCGGTGCTCCAACGGTCGATGCGAGGGCTCACGCCACGGTATCAGCCTGGTCCAAGGGGAAGATCATCGAGTCGCTGGTGGTGGAGGCGGAACTGGCGGTGCAGGTGTCCGAGGAGATCGCTGGAGAAGTCGAGCGCCGGGTTTTCTCCTCCGGACTGACCCGGGTCTCCACCTCCCTGATTCGGGCCCTGGTGGAAAACGAGTTGTTCGAGCGGGGCCACGAAGGGGTGTTGAGTCGGCAGCTGACCATTGGGTTGCCGCGGTATGATCTCGACCGTCTGGCACGGGGAGGGATCGAGGGGGATCCGCAACCGGGATGCGCCGACGCGCTGGACCGCAACGTGGCGGCGCCGTCATGGACCCAGTACTCCTTGCTGTCGGTCTACCCCACGGAGGTGGTGGACGGACACTGCTGCGGCCTCCTGCACCTGGGGGGGCTGGCCTCTCCGACCCGCTTCCAGGCGCTCGAGGTCGATCTTTCCGAGCCGAACGCCGGGTTCGCGGGCGGGGCGTCCGGCTTTCACGAGCTGCGGCTGTTTCTCTGCCGGGCCGCCGAGCTGTCGGATGAAAGGGTCGTCCTGAGAGGCCTGGAGCACCGCATCCTCGAATCGCTGCTGGATGTCGGGTGTGATCTCCAGGAGCTGGCGAGAATGCTGTTGCTCGCCGTGGGCAGTCCGGGCGAGCTGCCCGTAGCGCGCCCGCGCGCCCGGCTGGTCTTCCCGCTGCTCCCCAGGAGGGCGTGGCTGGATCAGGTCCTGGCAAGCGGAGGCGATGCCCGCGTGACCAGGCAGCGGTATCGACAGTGGTTGGGAGCCCTGCTGCAGCAGTCCGCGTTGCTTCCACAGCGGCAGAATCCGGTGCGGGTTCCGGAGCTGGTTCTTGATGTCGGCGGTGTCGATCGCGCCGAGGCGGAGGACATGGCTCTCCTGGAGCAGACGGTTCTGGCCGAGGGAACCGGCAGGGTCCTCGCGCTGATCGAGCCGGGCGTGGGAGGCGTGCTGGGATCCGTCGCTCCCCTCCTTCTCAGGGTTGATCTCAATCTGGCCCGGGCGGCGTTTCGCGCCCGGCGCTTCGAGACGGCATCGGTGCTCTCCCAGGCGGAGGCCGCGGCCTCCCTGGCGGTGACCGCGTGCGAGGCGAGGGCCCGCTTCCTGCGGGGGCTTCCAGGCCAGTCGTCGCCGCGGGAACGTCTGAAGAGGCTGTTTCCGGGCGAGCCCGGCGTACTGACAGCCGGGCGGTACGAGATCGGGCTCGCGGGGCTCGGTGCTGCGTGCCGGATCGCGTTCGATCACGAGCCGCTCGCGGACGAGCGCTCCAGGGAGTTCGCGACCGCCTTGGTGGCCGGCTTGCGGAAGTTCATCGCCGCGGAGGCGAGGCGAGTTCGATTGCCTCTGACCTGTGCCTTCTGCGACGAGGAGGCGGTCCTCTCCCGCTTCGGCAAGCTCGACCTCGAGCGCCATCCGAGGGGCCGAGAGGTGCATGACGTGCCGCTGGACGGCAAGATGTACATCTATCAACGGAATCTGGGCGACATGGACGCCGCCTGTGATCCGACCGAGATCGCGGCGATCGAGGAAGGACTGCGCCGGGAGCTGCCGGCCCAGCCCCTCCCGTCGTATCACTCCCAGGCCGTGGATCGAATCCGGTTCCTCAGGCACTACTCCGGCCTCATCGGTGGAAGCAACTCCGCATGCATCTGACCAAGATCGAACTGCACGGCTTCAAGTCGTTCGCCGACAAGACCGAACTCGAGATCGGGAAGGGTGTCACCTGTCTCGTCGGACCGAACGGGTGCGGGAAGTCGAATATCGTCGACGCGGTCAAGTGGACTCTGGGCGAGCAGCGGGTCTCCGCCCTTCGCGGCGATCAGATGGCGGATGTCATCTTCAAGGGGAACGGCCGGCGTCCCGCCATGGGATTCGCGGAAGTGACGCTGCTGTTCAATAACGAGGCCGGAGAGCTGCCGATTGACGCGGCGGAGGTCGCGATCACCAGACGCCTGCTCAGGACCGGGGAGAGCGGGTACCTGATCAACCGCAGGCCGTGCCGGCTGAAGGACATCCGGGAGCTGTTCGTCGACACGGGACTGGGACAGAACGCGTATTCGGTGCTGGAGCAGGGGCGGATCGACGCGGTCCTCAGCGCGAACTCGCAGCAGCGTCGCGCGGTGTTCGAGGAGGCGGCCGGGATCCAGCGCTTCCGGATGCGGAAGCGGGAAGCATCGCACAAGCTGGAGAAGGTGGATCAGAACCTGCTGCGAGTCGCGGACCTGATTGATGAGCTCGAGAAGCGGGTTCGCTCGCTGAGGATTCAGGCTGGCCGGGCCAGGTCGTACGTGGCGCTGTCGGACCGGCTGACCGAGCTTCGGACCACGCAGTTCCTGAGCGCGGGCGCGGAACTGGCGGCGGAGGCGGAGGAGCTGGCGGCACAGCTCGCGGAAGCCGGGACGCTGGACCGGGAGCGGGGAGAGCAGTTGGCGGAGGCCACGCGGGCGGTGGAAGAAGCCGATGCGGAGGCGCGGGTTCTCAGGGAGTCCGTGGCCAGGCAGAAGCAGATCAGGGTGGAGGCGAAGGCGGAGCTGGAGAACGCGGATCTGCGCAAGGCCACCTTGCAGCGCGTCGAGTCGGAGGCCAGGCAGTCGGGAGAAATCCGGGAGGGGCAGGCGCGGGATCTGGAGCGCGAGGGCCGGAAGCGGAGCGCCGAGATTCGGGAGCTGGAGGTTGCCCTGGAAGAGCTGCTCTCGGAGCTGCGGGAGGCGGAGCAGGTGGCGGCCGAGGGGCGGGAGGCCTTGAACCGGCGCCGGGCGGAGCTCACCCAGAGGGACCAGGCCATCTCGCGTCTGGGAATGCAGATCGTCGAGTGGGCTGACAGGGAGCTGGCCCTTTCCAACACCATCGCCTCGCTCGACTCGAGGGCTCTCGGACTGTCCTCCTCGAGAGAGAGACTAGTGCGCCGCGAAGCCGAGATTTCCGGGCTGCTGGAGCGGGACCGGATCGAGGCGCAAGATGTCGAGGGACGCCTCTCGCGGCTGGGCCGGGAGGCCGCGGCCGGGGTGCGTTCGGTTGCGGAGGCCCGGGCGGAACTGGCGCGGCGCGAGGAGACGGGGCGGGAGTTCCGTGGCAGGATCTCGGCCGTGGTGGCGGAAATCTCGGGCAAGCAGTCCCGCCGGGAGACGCTGGATGGCGTGATCGAGAAGATGGAGGGCGTGGAGGAGGGGGCAAGGGCCCTGGTCAAGGCGGCCAGGCAGGATTCCCAGCAGCTTCCGGGAGTCCGGGGGCTTCTGGCGGAGCTGTTGCCTGTTGCAAGGGATCGGGCCCGCGCGGTGGATGCAGCGCTGGGTCATCTCGCGGTCGCGGTGGTGGTGGAGGACCGGGCGGCCCTGGAGCGCTGCCTGAGCTTCCTGCGCGAGAACGGCCAGGGGGCGGCGACCTTCCTGGTGTTGGACCGAACCGCCCCCGTTGCGCTCGCGACCGGTGGGCCGGGAGAGCCGCTGGTCCCCGGCGTCGAAATCTCGCCTCACCTGACCGAACTGTTCCAGTCGCTCCTTGGCGGCGTGCGCATGGTCGAGCAGGAGGCCGACCTGTTCGAGAATCTGGGCACGGGACGCTTTCTGGTGACCCGGGAGGGGGCGCGCCTGGAGTCGACCGGAGCCTTCACCGACCGTCCAAAGAGACGGTCGATCGGCTTCGTGGAGCGCATGGTCGAGCGAGACCAGCTCGCGACCGAGGTCCTCGCGCTGAAGGCCAATCTCCTCCGACTCCAGGAGGAGGAGGCGAGAGTCGGCGCGGAGATCACGGAGTGGACCGCTGTGCTGCAGGAGAGCGAGCTGAACCGGCAGCAGCTCGAGTCCGGCATTCAGGAGAGTCGTTCGAACGTCGAGCGTCTGCGGGATCGGGCCGCGATCTACCGGCGAGAACTGACTGTCAGCGCGCATGAGCGGCTGGAATTCGAGCGGGATTCGAAACTGGTGGCTCAGAACCGCGAGGCGACGGCGAGCCGGCTCCTGGCAGAGCGTGCCAGCCGGCGGAACGCCGAGTCGGAGCGCTCGAAACTCGTGGCGGAGCGAGAGTTGGCCGGCGAGGCCGTGGATGAGCTTGCGGCCGCTGAGGCTTCCTCCGCGCAGGAGGCGGTGCGTCTCAGGGAGCGGGAGCGGGGAGTCCGCAGCGAGCTGACGCTGCTGCGGCGGGGTCTGGAGGAGATGGACGCCGGTCTCGGGCGGATCCGCTCCGAGCGGGCAGAGCTGGCCAGGAAGGCCGAGCAGGCCGCGGGTGAATGGCGTCAACTGGACGAGCGCATCACATCGCTGCTGGAGCAGGATGTGGCTGCCGGAGAGCATCTGGCCGCATCGATCGAGCGGGAGGAGCAGGGGCAGCTGGCACTGGTGCGGGCGCGGGAACGGGCGATGGAGGCCGCCGAGGCCCGGGAGACGGCGCGCCAGGAGGTTCACGATCTGCAGCTGCAGGAGCGGGGCCTCTTGACCAGCCGGGAGGCCCTGCGCGAGAGGGCTCGGGAGGAGATCTCCCTGGACATCGACCAGGAGTTCGCGGAGTTCGATCCTTCCTCGGCACCGGCCAGCGAAGAGGTCGCGGCCGAGATCAGTTCGGTACGGGATAAGATCTCTCGCATCGGCAACGTGAATCTGGACGCGATTCACGAACTGGAGGAAGTGGAGGCGCGTCTGACGTTCCTCGTGGGAGAGAAGCAGGATCTGGACAGGTCCCGCAAGTCGCTGGAGGCGGCCATTGCCGAGATGGACTCTGTCTCGAGGGTCCGCTTCCTGGAGACCTTCGAGGAGGTTCGCGGCCATTTCAAGACGCTCTTCCGGAAGCTCTTCCACGGGGGCAGGGCAGACATCCAGCTCGAAGAAGGCGTGGACGTTCTGGAGGCGGGTATCGACATCATCGCCGCACCGCCGGGGAAGGACGCCCGCTCGATCACACTGCTTTCGGGTGGAGAGCGGACACTGACCGCGGTCGGGCTCCTCTTCGCCCTGTTCAAGGCGAAGCCGGCTCCCGTCGCGATTCTGGATGAGGTCGACGCGGCGCTGGACGAGGAGAACACGGAGCGGTTCTGCAGCCTGCTCGACGAGTTCGTCGCCTCTTCTCAGTTCATGATCGTGACCCACTCCAAGCGCACCATGAGCCACGCGGATACCATCTTCGGCGTGACCATGGAAGAAAGCGGGATCTCCAAGCGGGTCGGCATCTGCCTGGAGGAGTACGAGGAGCGAGTCGCCTGAGGCTTCCAGGTGTTCGCGAAGAAGTTCCCGCCGGTCCAGGCGCGTCCATGCCGTCCAGGCCGTCCATGCCGTCCAGGCAAGAGCGGATCCCTGAAAAAGAGAAACCGCCGGCTCGCTTCAGCGCGCCGACGGTTCTCAGAAGAAAAGAGCTAGAGGGGAACTCCGGGAAAAGGGGAAGAAGGGGAGAAGAGTTTTACACCGTAGCAGGCAACCCACTAGCTCAGTTTATCATTCAGTTGTTCTTGAGGGCAGTTGTTCTTGAGGGCGCTTCCTGAGGCTCCCAGCTCGAGATCCACTTCCGGACCTTCGCGCCGGAGGCTTCTTTCAGCTCCGCTATGACTCTAGCGCACTCCAGGCATGAGGCAAGCTGAACCAAGAAAAATGTACGTCTTTTGGAACAAGAATGGTTCATGAACGAACACGCATCCGGACCCTGTTCGAGTATTCGGCCATCCGGGGTGTGCTGGGGGCGGTCCGGATCCTCCCCCCCCGCCTGGCGTTCTGGCTCACGGACCGGATGGGGGATCTTGCCTACCACCTTGATCGGGAGCATCGGCTGGTCGCGCAGAAGAATCTGGCGGCTGTTTTCGGGGGTGCGGCGGAGGATCAGGAACACCGGCGCCGGGCCCGCATGGTTTTCCGGCACTTCATGCGCGTGGCGGCGGAATTCGCGCTTTTGCCGCGGCTGATCGAGAAGCGGGGTCTCGAGGATGTGATCCAGATCGAGGGGCGACAGAATGTCGAACAGGCGCTGTCGCTGGGCAAGGGTGTGATCGTCTTCACCGGGCATGTCGGGAACTGGGAGGTAGTTGCGGCGGCGGCCGAACCCCTCGGCCTCAAGCTCCACAGCGTGGGCCGGACCATGGATAATCATCTGCTGGACCGGTTCTTGACCCGGGAGCGGACCCGGTATGCCCGTTCCGTGATCCCGAAGGAGGGCGGCCTGCGGGAGATCGTGCGTGTCTTGCGTTCAGGTGAGGCAGTCGCCATGCTCCTGGATCAGCATGCCGGGCGGAGCGGAATCGATGTTGATTTCCTGGGGCGTCCCGCCTCCACGTTTCGGGCAGCAGCGGAGCTCTCGGTCCGATTCGGTCTGCCTTTGCTCGGTGGCTTCGGTGTTCGCGTGGACGACTCTCCCAGGTTCAAGTTGACCTTCGATCCGCCCTTGTTGCCCGTGCCCGGGGCGGACAAGAACCAGGAAGTGCGGCGTCTCACCCAGGCGGCCAGCGACGCCATTGCTGAACGTGTGATGAGCCATCCGGAACAGTGGAACTGGCTGCACCGGCGCTGGCGCAAGAAGAAGAAACGCAAGTCGAAGCAGGAGAGCAGATTGTGAGCGGTGAACAGGAGCCGATCGATCTGAGCCGGATCCGCACGGTGCCGCTCGAGAGCCGGCCCAGCCTGGTGGAGACCGGTTCGTTTGCGAAGGCGACGCTGCCGGGCCCCGCATTCGAGTCGTTGCTCGAGTCGATTCCGAGGATTCACGCCGGGAGTTCGTTCCGGGCGCTCGTGGCCGCCGTCGTCGCCGCGCGCCAGGCGGGGGCTCCGGTGATTCAGGGAATGGGAGCGCACGTCATCAAGGTCGGTTTGTCGCCGCTGGTGATCGACCTGCTGGAGCGGGGAGTGGTCACCGCGGTCGCTCTGAACGGCGCGGGGATCATCCATGACTTCGAGATCGCGGTGGTGGGCCGGTCGTCGGAGGATGTTGGAAAGGGGCTCGAGGACGGCAGCTTCGGTATGGCGCAGGAGACAGCCGAGCAGCTCAACCTGGCGGCGAAACAGGCGCAGGAGCGAGGCATCGGGCTGGGCCGCGCCGTGGGCGAGCGTCTCCTCGAACTCGATCCACCCCATGTTTCGCAGTCGATCCTGGCGACCTGCGCGCGCCTGAGGGTTCCGGCGACAGTGCACGTGGCACTGGGCACCGACATCATCCACATGCATGGGAACGCGGACGGGGCCGCCATCGGCGCCGCCAGCATGGCGGACTTCCGGCTGCTGGCCGGGGTGGTGTCACGCCTGAGCGGCGGCGTCTACCTGAACGTCGGTTCCGCGGTGATCCTTCCCGAGGTCTTTCTCAAGGCGCTGAATCTCGCGCGCAACGTGGGGCATGAAGTCTCCGGCTTCACCACCGCGAACATGGATCAGATCCGCCACTACCGCCCGAGGGTGAACGTTCTGTCGCGGCCGGGAGGGCAGGCGATCGAGCTGGTCGCGCATCATGAACTCCTGTACCCGCTGTTCCGGCTGGCGATCCTGAGCAGCATGGAGGCCGCGGGAACCGGCAAGGAGAAGAAGTCATGACGGGAGGACTTGTTTCCATCGCCCACGGCGCGCGGCCGGTCACCATCGGCGTGGTGGGGGATTTGATCCTGGATCGTTACCTGCGCGGGGAGACCGAGCGAATCTCGCCGGAAGCGCCGATCCCGGTGCTACGGGTGATCGTGGAGGAAGTGCGGCTGGGCGGCGCCGGCAACGTGGTGGCCAACCTGCTTTCCATCGGGACCCGGGTCTGGGCCGCCGGCGTGGTCGGTGACGACGTCAGGGGAGCGCAGTTGCGGCAGTGTCTCTCGAATTCCGGGGCGGATGTGTCCGCCGTGGTGACCGATCCGAACCGGCCGACCATCGAAAAGACCCGGCTGATCGCGCGTAGTCAGCAGGTGCTCCGGTTCGATCGGGAAGACGTGACACCGCTCAGTCCCGCGGTGGACAGTCAACTCCGGGAGAGGATCGTCCGGGCGGCGGGAGATTCCGACCTGATCGTCGTCTCGGACTATGCCAAGGGAACGGTCACGCCTGGCGTGCTGAAAGTCCTCCTCGAAACCGGGAAGAGGATCCTGGTCGATCCGAAGGGTTCGGACTACTCGATCTATCGCGGAGCCTTCGGGATCACTCCGAACCGCGTCGAGGCAGAGGCCGCCACGCATATCCGCATCCGGGACGAGGAGTCGTTGGCCGCTGCCGCGGAGGCTCTGCTCGAGATCGTCGATGCCAGCATGGTGCTGATCACCCTGGGCGCGGATGGGATCTACTGCGCCCACAAGAATGGGCCTCCGTTCCACATTCACTCCGAGGCGCGGAAGGTGTTCGACGTGACCGGCGCGGGCGACACGGTGATCGCCCTGCTGGCGCGCTATCTGGCCGCGGGAGTCGCCCTGCCGGATGCGGTGCGCATCGCCAACGCGGGAGCCGGCCTGGTGGTGGGGCGTCTGGGCGCGGTTTCGGTCACGCTGACGGAACTGTATCGCTCGCTGCAAGACGACCAGGACGAACTGAGCGGCAAAGTCGTGGAGCGATCCGAGGCGGCCCGGATTGCCCGTGATCTCAAGGACGCGGGATTGCGCCTGGTCTTCACCAACGGCTGCTTCGACCTGCTGCACGCGGGTCACGCCAGGTATCTGGCCCAGGCCAAGGCCCAGGGAGATACGCTGATCATCGGCCTGAACGACGACGCTTCGGTGCAGCGCCTGAAAGGCAGCAGCCGGCCCCTGATGCCGTTCGAGGACCGCGCGGCGATGCTCGCTTCGCTTGCGGTGGTCGACTTCGTGGTGCCGTTTGGCGAGGACACGCCGGAGGAGTTGATCCGGGAGATCACGCCGGATGTGCTGGTGAAAGGGGAGGACTGGAAGGAGAAGGGTGCAGTGGGGGCGGAATGGGTCGAGCAGCATGGGGGACGGGTGTTCTTTGCGCCGCTCTTGGAGGGGAGATCGACGTCGGGGTTGGTGAAGAGGATTCTCGAGTCTGAGAGTTGAGGGGGAGTGTGTGCGGCAGGAGATGCTTGGTAGGGGTGGGGTTCTGGGAGGCTCGTCGGGAGGTTTCCCGGGCGGGCCGGGTTGGGGTGGATGACGTGTGCGCGCAGGGCGCGACGAACGCGCGTTGGTCGGCTGACGGGGGAGGCGATGCTGGGGAGTAGGCGTGGGGAGGTTGGGGTCCAGGGTGACTCCTGATTCCAGGGGGACCTCCGGCCCGCCCGGGAAACCTCCCGACGGAGCGACCACGCTGCTGACCGATTCCTGAAGCTCGGTGCCGCACCACTTTCTTCAGCGTTCGCCGAATCGTGCCGCGTGATCTGCTCCTTCCTGGAAGATTCTTTGGGTTGCATCGTCTGATGGGGATGACAGCTTGTGCGGATCTCGGTGGGAGCGAGCACGTGGAAGAAGTGGCGGACAGCAGGAGGGAGCGAAGACGGTGGGTGAGGTCCTTGCTCAAGGTCCTGCTTCTGACCGGTGTTGTCTTGGGGATCTATTCCACGGCCGCTTCCTACGCTCGCTGGAGTATCAGCGCAATCTGCCCGAAGTGCCTTCAGCACGCCTACATTCATGAAAAGCGGGTCCTCGACGTTGTGCTTCTCTATCGCAGTACGACCCTGTCGCAGCGATACGGTGGCTTGATGAGTCCGGTGGTTTTCAGTCCCGCGATCCCCGGGGTGGATCCGCTGACGTACGAGAAGATCCTCGGAAGCTGCGAGCACGAGTTCAAGTATGGCGGGCAGGGCGTCATGTATGGCTTCATCGTGGGCGGCCTGTGCCTCGATGGGTCGGAAGGGGAATGGGAGAGAGTGCAGCCCCGCCTGCGCGCCATCGAGGCCCTCTACGCGGCGTATGAGCGGACCGGTTCCAGGGAGTCGAGCGCGGCGATCTACGGGTTGCTCGATTCGGCTTTTCCGATCGACGACGAGAGCCGGGGCTTCCTGGAGGCCACGAAGCCGTTGCGCAAGTTGGCACGGACGAGGGAAGAGTCAGCGATGGAGACGATCCAGAAGCTCGCGGAACAAGATTCTGATACGGGCCGGTGGGCCAGGAGGATCATCGACGTGACCTGGCTGGCGGGGAAACTGGAGGCGGTCGAGAGCGCGGGCGATCTGGAGGGGTTGAAGACCGGATTCTCCGAGAGACTGTCTAGTGATGGGTGACCTCATGCTGCTTGTTGAACCTTCTGGAGTCGCTCATCTGTCCGTGTCTCGTACTGCTCCATTGCCTGCGGGAGGCCTGTCCGTCTACCATGGAGGCTCGCCTTCAGGGTTGTTTCGCGCGCGTTCCGCCTGCTTGCGATTCCAAAGGAGTGCACCTTGTCATTCATTCCCACCTCTCGCTGCTCCATCCTTCTCTCCGCCCTCGCCCTGGCTTCGACCGCGTTTGCCGCGGGGACGATTCTCGATCGTGACGAGGCGGTGCTGGTCGCGCCCGACTCGGGATCGATCTTTGTTGGCATGGCGGGGGGGAACGTGGCGCCCGAGCCGTTGTCAGGCAGGGCCTCTTCCGGCGGGTCGAACCTGATCGCCGGCTGGCCGGTCTTCCTCGGCACGCCGGGGGCGGGATTTCCGTACACGCCGACGCTCGCTGATGTCGACGGGGACGGGGCGGACGAGATCTTCCTGACGGGCGGACATACGTTCGGGCTGGACGGGAGCGGTTCGTTCCTTCCGGGCTGGCCCACGACGGAGATGGCGTACATGGGGTACGGGACGAACGGCTGCAAGCCCGGCCCCTCGGTTGCGGACTTCGACCGCGACTGCGTGGGGGAGGTGCTCTGGACCGAGCGCGACTGGTGGGCAGGCAGCGCGTACATGTGGAACTTCAACGGGAAGAACGCGAACGGCTCGAATCTGCCGGGCTTTCCGCTGGCGGCTCCGGGGACTTCGTCCAACGCGCTCGACACGCCGTTCGTTCTCGGGGACAGCGACGGCGACGGCGATCTCGAGGCCTGGAGCGCGCACACCCTGGGGAACAACTTCATCCACTACCGCATCACCGTCTTCAATCATCTCGGCGCGCTGCTGTTTACCGTGGACTTGAATCCGAACGAGAACGTCTTGTCGCTCTACTTCGGCGACCTGGACGGAGACGGCGTGAAGGAAATGTTCGGCGTGTCGTGGCTGGATCCCGCCTATCGCCTCCATGTCTTCAATGGCAACGGCAGCGAGAAGACGGGGTACCCGATCACGCTCTTCACCATGCCGGCGGGCGCGTACAACATCTTCGGGCCGCCGGTGCCGGCCGATCTCGACGGCGATGGGGATCTGGAGATCCTCTACGGCTACAACCAGTCGGGAACATCGTACGCCGTCTGCTTCCATCACGACGCCTTGCCCTATGCCGGCTTTCCCCGCCAGGTCGCGACCAGCAGCCAGCTCTTCTACCTGGGACTGGGCGACGTGACAGGAGATGGCGCCCCCGAGCTCCTCGCCCTCGAAAACTACCTGGGAAGCACCTACCGCGCCTTTGCCTTCGACCTGCCTTCAGGAACGACGCTTCCAGGCTGGCCTTTCTCCGTCCCGAACTGGCCCAAGGGCTTCCCGGCCGTGGTGGACGTTGATGGCGACGGCCTCCAGGAGGTCTGCTTCATCACGGACGGTGGCGAGCTCTACGCGGTCTCCGGCACGGGGGTGGTGGTCGCGGGCTTCCCGAAGTCGATGGTGAGCGCCTCCATCTCGGGCGTCGGCGCGGGCGACATCGACGGCGACGGGCTCTTCGAGTTGGTGGCGGCGACCTGGGATGGTTGGGTCTACGCCTGGGATACCACCTCCGCCGTTCTGCCGGGACGGGCCGACTGGCCGATGCGCGGCGTGAACGCACTGAACACCGGCGTCTTCGGCGACGACGGTTCGTACGAGCCGCTTTCGGGCGACAGCAACTCCGTCTCGGCCGCGACGGGGGGGAGCGTGACGTTCAGCCTCGACGCCGGGGCGGCGAACGCGGGACGCACCTTCATCATGGTCGGGAGCCTGAGCGGCACGCAGCCGGGACGGCTGCTCCCCGGTGGCCGGGTGACGCTCCCGCTCAACACGGACCTGTTCACCGAAGTCGTTCTTTCGTTGCTGAATTCGTCCGTCTTCACGAACTTCCGGGCTTCTCTCGACGGCGCGGGCGAGGGGACGGCGCAGCTCAATGCTCCGCCGATCCCGGCGGCCTGGGTGGGCACGACCATGTACTACGCGTACGCCCTGAATTCGCCGTTCGATTTCACGTCCAATCCGGTGGCGATCGAGATCGTTCCGTGACCAGGTCGGCACCGGCCGCGAGGGTCTTCTCGTGGCCGGCGCGGAGTCACTTCCCCAGGTAACCGAGCTGCTTCAGATCGTCGCGGACCTCCTGCGTGAACTCGTCCGCGCTGAACACCCGCGGTTCGCTGGCGACCGGCACGCAGGCGCCGCGCAGGGCCTCCATCTGCCGCCGCAGCCCGTCGCGTACGCCGCGGTTCCGGTAGGCCAGGTTCTCGGATTCGAGCGGGTCGGCTTCGAGGTCGTAAAGTTCCTCCTGCAGCTCGTAGTTCCGGAGGCCGTTCAGACTGAAATCGAACCGCTTGTCGGGCAAGACCAGGTTCTCCAGTTGGAACGCCGTCTCCCTCGAGCGAGCCAGCGGATTGAGCAGGTACTTCCATCGGTTCGTGCGCAGGCCCGTGGTTCTGGTGCGGGCATCTCCCCGTGTGGAGAGGAGGGTCGGTTGACCTTCCGCTGTGGGAGTGTCCGGCATGAGGAGTTGGCAGAACGAGTCGACTTCGACCTGTTCCGGAGGGGCGACGCCGACCAGGTCGAGCAGGGTCGGCATCAGGCCGACCAGTGAGACCTGCTCGGCGCGGCGCAGGCCCGCCGGGATGCCGGGCCCGCGGATCACGAGGGGGATGTGGACCTGCTCCTCGTAGGCGAAGAGGCCGTGATTGAAGTAGGCGTGGTGCTCGACGGCCGATTCGCCGTGGTCGGCGGTGACGACCACCGCCGTGTTCTCCCCCAGGCCGAGTTTCTCGAGCGCCTCCAGGATCTTGCCGATGGCGTTGTCGTTGAAGCGGATCTCGCCATCGTACCTCGAAACATAGCGGTCGAGATTGAACCCGGCCTCCTCCAGGTAGACCGCCTTCTGAATGCCGTCGATGTAGTCCTTCTCGAGAATCTCCAGCTTCTCTGTGCCCAGCCTTCCGTCCAGCTCGTCCCCCTGGAACATCGTGGCGTACGGTCCGGGGGGGCGGTACGGCGTGTGAGGGTCGATGAAATGCACATAGACGAAGAACCGCTCTTCGCGGTGCTGCGCCATCCACTGAACGGCGCCGAGCGCCAACTGCTCCGCGTTGTTGTCGACCTTCGTGCCGTCCTTGAGTTCCATCCGTGTGACCCAGTGGAGTGCATCGAATCCCTGGCCGTAGCCGAGCGTCGAGGTGATGTTCGCGTTCGCGGTGAGCCCGAAGGTGAGGAAGCCGGCCTGCTTCAGGGTCTCCGCGAGAGTGATATTCTCCTCGACCAGTTCGGTGCGCGTCTGATGCACCTTGTGGGTCTCCGGCCAGGTGCCAGTGAAGAAGGAGGCGATCGCGGGGGACGTCTTCGGCTTCGGCGTGGCCGCGTTCTCGAACAGCGCGCCTTCTTTCGCGAAGGCGTCGATCTTCGGGCTGGTGTCCCGCTTGTACCCGTAGCAGCCGAGGTGGTCGGCCCTCAGGGTGTCGATCATCAGCACGAGCAGGTTCCTGGACCGCGGCATGTGGACGGACGGCCCGGAGGCTGCTGCCAGCTCGAACGATGGTTCCTCCGCTTCGCCCGAGGGCTGGGTCGACAGCAGGACCGGAACCGCGATCCCTGCGCCGATCAACACGGTCAGCGTGAGCGGAATCGTGAGAGTCACCGGGCGCTTCAGGGCGAACAGGCCGACGAGCAGGCACCACAACAGGGCGATGGAGCCGAGGATTGGCGCCAGGCTGCCTCGGAACTCACCGGCATGGCGCAGCGACTCCACCGCCACCAGGGCACAGGGGGAGAGGGCCGCCAGGAGGTTCCCGACCCGGGGAGCCTTCAGGCTGACGAGCCAACCGATGAAGGCGGCCGGAAGGGCGAGTGCCGGGAACAGGAGGACGATCAGTGCCAGATAGCGGACCTGCTCACCGACCGGCAAGGCGCTCAGCAGAGCGTTCGGGGACGCGCCCGCCAGCAGCGCCTCGGCCATCGCGATCCCCAGTGCGGCGATCGAGGCCGCTCCGAGGCAAGAGAGGAAGAGCCGCTGGCTGTCTTTCTGTGCGTTCATGCCTTGAGCTTAAATGTTGGCCTCCAGGTTCGGCGAGGCTCCTATGCCGGATGTTTGGCGCATGTTGATCAATCTCGCACGTTTCTCCGGGAGGAATCGAGCAGATTAGCACGTTACCTGTGCCAAATCGCCCGCTACCCTGGAGCATCGACCTGCAACCGTGTGCGGATGACAGACATGACTGAGTCGCTGAGCCTGTACGTCGCCGAAGTGGATCGCTCGGACGAGGTCCCCTTCAAGGGGTCCAGAGTGACCATCGGCCGGGCCAAGGGGAATGATATCTCGCTCTCTGACCGCCAGGCGTCGCGGGTGCATTGCGCCGTGGAGCGGATCGGCGGCGCGGTCCGGGTGCTCGATCTCGGATCGCAGAACGGGACTTTCGTCAATGGTGTTCGCGTCCTCTCGGCCGACCTCAAGGAGGGGGACACCATCCAGGTGGGAGCCGCGACGATTCGCTTCGGGTTGGAGGATCCCGAGGCGGGCCGGTCCACGCGCGTCATGGAGGAGCCTCCGCTGGAGGACCTGATCCGGGACCTGTCACAGGAGCGGGCCTTCCTGATGCGGATGACTGCCGTGGCGCGGGATGTGGCCATGGAGCGGGAGTTGATGCCCCTGCTGA
>JAZDLC010000485.1:0-16675 GCA_043802345.1 Planctomycetota bacterium
TCTCCACATCCGCCCGCGACACCTGCGGGCACTCCGGGTCGACTTCGCTGAACAGACGCTCCACCGCGTGCCGCAGTTGCCGGATATTCCTGGGCCAGGGCTGATCGGCCAGCAGGCGCAATGCCTCGGCGTCGATCCGCAAGAGCCCGGGGGTGCCGAAGCGGGTGCGGAACTCGTCCAGGAAGTACGCCACCAGAAGGGGAATGTCCTCAGGTCTCAGGGCCAGCGGGGGCAGTACGATCCGCATGGCGTTGAGCCGCTCGTACAGGTCCGCCCGGAACCTCCCCTCCTCCGCCGCCGCCGCCAGGTCGACGTTGGTCGCGGCCAGGAAGCGCAGATCCGCTTTCTGATCGATCGTGCTTCCGAGAGGCCGGTACCTGCGCTCTTCCAGCACTCGCAGCAGCTTCGCCTGGATCTCCTGCGAGATGTTCCCGATCTCGTCCAGGAAGAAGGTTCCGCCCTGAGCGCTCTTCAGCAACCCGGCCTTCTGGGCGTCCGCGCCGGTGAACGCGCCCTTCTCGTGCCCGAACAGCTCGCTCTCCACCAGGTTCCCGGAGGTGGTCGTCAGGTCCGCCGTCACGAACGGCCTGCCGCTGCGCGGGGACAGCTCGTGCAGCGCACGCGCGACCAATTCCTTGCCCGTTCCAGTCTCACCCAGGATCAGCACGTCGCTCGGCAGCGGGCTGGTGCGGCGAATCCGGCCGAACACCTCCTGCATCTGGAACGACTTTCCCACCTGTCCCATGAGGAACAGGTTCTCGTCGGCGCGGATCTCGCGGGCTGCCTGGTCCACGCTTCTCGACGCCACCCAATCGACCGTGTCGCCGGAGACCGCCTCGCGCAGGTAGCGGTTCTCGCGGCGGAGCCTCGTGATCTGCTCCGCATCCCCCTGGAACCTGAGCGCGATGCCTTGAATCCGCTCCCTCAGGCGCAGCCAGGTCACGCCCGGATCCTCCGCGTCGGTCTTCGCCAGCAGCGAGTCCTCCCCCACGCCGAGGCTGCTCAGGCGCTGGCCATCCCGCACGTCGAGGGCGCCGACGTAGGCGGTCATCAGGATCGGTTCCACCTCGGGCCAGTGCTGCTTGGCTAGCCGGATGACCTCGAGGCCGTCCTTCGATCCGCCACCGACCTTTTCGAAGTTGAGATCGGTCACCACCACGTCGAACGCTTCCCCGTCGGCGATGAACGCCTCCACGCCCGAGACGCTCGCGGCGGTCCGGAAGTCGATCAGGTGCTCGAGTGGCTTCCCCACGTTCTTCATGAATCCCTTGACCACTCCGCCGGAGTCGTCGCAAAAAAGCACGCGGGTCTTACTCACGGGAACCCTCCTTCGGCACGTTCTCGAGGTCGTCCGGGAGATCCAGTTCGAAGGCGACCAGGCGCCGCTCCCAGTCATGGATCCTTGCTGTGACCGAGCCGGAATAATACTCCCTGGCAAAATAGCGGATCAGGAACAGGCCGAGGCCGGTCCCTCCGCCCCGGCCCGGCTCGAAGCACTGGTCCAGAATGCTCGCGACCTTCGTCCGCAGCTCTTCCCCCGAGCACGGCTCCATCTCGGCGATCCGCGGCAGGACAAATCGTTCCCGGCCATCATCCGCCGGCACCGACCGCACGGCCAGGTCATTCACGAAACGGAGGATGACCCTCTCTCGTACCTTCTCCACTTCCACCACGATCTCTCGCTCCCCGGAGCAGTTGCGAAGCGCGTTCTTGACCAACTCGTAGAAGAAGAAGCGGAGGATTCCCGGCTTGCCTCTGGTGATGCTGCGGACCTCATCTCCGTCACCGAGGAAGACCACCCGCATCGGCAGCTCGAGGAACTTCTTGCGCTGGTTCACGACCTGCGGTTCCCGCGAGTCGCTCGGCAGGTCCGACACCTCGATGATGCCGACCTGCTGCCGCACCGCCAGGAGCAGCGGCTCCAGCACGATCGCCGTCAGCCCCTCGGGCTGGACCCGGGATCTCAGGGCGCTGTCCTTGCGCGCCCGGGCGAACTCATCGAGGAACTTGATGAAGCCGAGCCGCGCCTTGTTCGAGTCGTAGATGAAGCGGAGGTTCCGCTCCACGCCTTCTGGCACCTCGCCCTCGAACTCCTCGAGCGCTTCGAGCGCTTCCTCTCCATAGGCGTCATACGCCAGGATGTCGTTGCCGATGGTGTGCGTCAGCCCGGCCGTCAGCGCGATCCAGTTGTCCTTCTCCTGTTCTTTGGCCCTGACCTCGATGGCGGCCCGGCTCATTTCCCGCCGCTCCACCTCGACCTCGAAGTTCCGCCGCAGGGTGGCCAGGAGGTAGAGGGTCGCCAGGATCATGATCGCGATCGCCACACGCTGGGAGATCATCCGGTGCTGAACCGACCGGAACGAGCGCTTCAGATTCGCCAGCCCCCGAATGCTACCGAAGAACTGGACGCTCTCGACGTAGATGCTGCGCTGGCTCTCGCTCAGCACGTCCAGGGTATGGAAGGGTTGCTGGAGAGGCAGGTTCTCGTACCAGGGATCCCGCACGGCGCTGCCCTGCAGACCGCTCTCCCGCCGGGCCATCAGATCGCCGGCCACCGCCACCATCCGGTCGATGACCCCGTCGATCATCGAGGAGGCCTCGTTGAACCGTTCGATCAGCAACTCGCTCTGTGCCTGCGCCACCTCCTCGGGGGTGTCGGGACGGGCGTAGCGAGCCGCTTCTCGCAGCAGGTTCTGCTGCTGCTCCAGCGCCGCCACGAACAGCTCGTAACTCTCACCGATGGTCGCTCCGCCAGGCACGAGCCCTGTCTCGCCCTTCCGCCCGGAGAAGTACTCGAATTCGGAGAGGACCGGGTTCCCCGCCCTGGCGGCATCGATCCTCTCGCGCAGGCGCCGGAAGTCATCATCAACCAGCGAGCGCTGCAGGGACAACTGCTCGATCGGCTCCAGGATCAGCGTCCTCGCGTTCTCCCCCAGCCGGGCGAGGTTCTGCTCCAGCACTTCCTGCTGGGCCAGACGAACGTGCGCCAGCACGAGGCCGTACATCCCCAGGAACCCGAGCAGGAACGCACCGTAGGTCTTGAATCCCGAGCGGGCACGGGGGGCCTGCTCGAGATAGAACGCCAGCAGGGCGTAGATCAGGAACAGGGCGGGATCGAGCGGGCTCTCGGTGAAGACCGCGCGATCCAGCACGCTGACCTCGCCTCCCGTGAAGACGAAGGCGACGCCCAGCAGCGGCAGATCGAGGATCGGGATCAGGCGCCGCCTGCTGGCAAGGGTCCAGACCACGCGCAGCACCGCCAGGACCAGGAACACGATCCACTCGTAGCCGAAGACCTCGAAGTCCGGCAGGCGGCCCATGGCGGCCACGGTCAGGAGGGTCGGCAGGAGCAGCAGCGCCAGTCCGGCACCGAGCGGCTTGCGGGCCGAGACGGAACCGGTCGCGGCGCCGGTGGTGTTCTCGGTCGGCTTGGGAATAGGGCGCCCTTCCGTTTCTACAAAGAGAACAGCAAGAACGGGCTGCTCGCCAGCGGCAGCAGTCCTCCCACGGGAGACAGGATATCCACGGCGACGACTCGATCGCTGCTGCGGACCGTCAGCAACAGGCCGGAGAGGTAGTCCGACACCGTCTCGGGCAGCGGCATCAGGCCCGCGTCCATTTCGAACGGGAGCTGGGCCAGGATCAGGGGCAGGAACATCTCGGACAGGCCGAGGCCGCACTCCACCCCCCGGGCCAGGTCGACGTAGAAGACCAGCGCCAGGTCTTCCATGTGCCGGCCCACCGTCGCGGCCAGGCAGCTCTTGAAGTCCTCCGAGCCGTCGGCAAGGCCGGGCCCTCCGGCACCGCCAGCGGTCTGCTTGAGATAGCGGATCGAGGAGGCGAATTCCAGCCGGTCCGCCTCGAGCAGGAAGGCCGGCGCGACCGGAGCCTCCGGAATCATCAGGTAGAACCCCCCTTCCCGCTCGCCGATCCGCGCATCCTTGACCTGAACAGCTCCGCCCGATTCCCGCTCGAGCGACTCGCGCAACCGGGCCAGCACGTCGGCGGCCAGGCCGGCATCGCGGATCTCGATCTTCCCGCCCACGTCGGGAATGAAGCCGGTCTTCGGCAGGGTCGCGTGCAATACCGTCCGGGATCCGATCGGCGCCAGCAGCTCCGCGCGCAGCGCGACGCCGACCTCCTCCTGGAACTGACGCTGATCCTCCTGCATCCGCTCCGATTCCCAGGGGGAGACCTGCGCGACCAACTCCACGATCCGGTCGTACAGCAGTGCGTAGTCGATTCCGAGCGCGAAGGCGGCCGTGGCGTCTTCCGGGATCCCGTCCGTGAGCGCCGCGGACGGCTTCAGGGCATCCAGCAGGCGGAGACAGCCGCGCCGCTCCTCTGGCAGGACCGCCGCGACCGACTCGCGGACCCGGCCCGACTCGAGAGCCAGCGCGTATCCCGCCCCTTCCAGTCCATCCAGCCCCATGGCGCGCAGATCGTCGCCACCCCCGGCCAGATCGACAAAAGGCATCAGCAAGCGGAGCGCATGGCCAAGTCCGGCGTACACCTCCACCAGCTCGGTCCCCCGCGCGGAACTCTCGCGCCAGGCCTGGAACGTAGGGTCATGGCTCAGCGAGTCCGGCCGCGCCTCGCCCGCCGCCAGCCGCCGCATCAGTTCGACCAGACTCTCTTCGCGCAGGCCCAGCACGAACTGGTCGCCGACGAACCCGTGATAGAGCGAGAGTGCGCCCCCCGGAAGGTGCTCGAGCTCCAGTGAGGAGCACTGGTACGTCAGTGCGCCCGCGACCCGGCTTGCGGTCCGCGCCCCGCCGGGCGGCAGCTCCAGCAGCCGCTCGAACATGCTCGCGAACGACTCCCTGCCGGCCGTCTCCACCAGCAGCAGGAGATCCGGCATGACGCCCCAGCCGGTGTCGACCAGCGCCTGCGCCGCCTCGGGCGAGAAGACCGCGTCACTCTTGAACCAGCCGATTGCCCCCTGCTCGTTCAGGATGCCGAAGCCGGCAACTGCGGCGGTCACTTCGCCCTCGATGACCGCGGGGAGCCCGTACGAGTTCATCAGGAAGCGAACCGCGTCCACCTCGCCCAGGTGCGGTTTCAGGTACTCGATCGCCGGCTGGATGAAGTCCTGGACCTCTTCATCGCGGTACAGGCGCACCAGGTCGAGCGTGTCGAACCCGGCCACCATTCCTTGCACATCGATCTTCACGTAGAGCGCGCTCGTTCCGGGCAGGAGATCGGCGGCCGGAACCTGCCCTTCGCGCGGTGCCGCCATGGACAGCGGCGACGCCACCAGCAGTCCTGCGGCGATCGCCAGGGATGCCTGCTTGCGGAACGGCATGATTCACTCCTCGCGGCCCGGCCGGGCGTCAGGTGCTGGTTTCAGGGAAGTAGCGTGGATAGAGGAACCGCATGCGCTCGAGTGCGGTCGGCGTGAGCTGCTCCCGTGCCGTGATGATCGCGAACTTCGCCGCCTCGGCGATGGCGGGCGACTCCTTCAGCGAGGCCACCCCCCCCACGGCCGCGAACAGCAGCTTCTTGGCACTGGCCGCGTTCCGGTTGAGGTTCTCGAGCACCATCTGGATGTCGACATCCTCGTCGGTTTCCCGCCAGCAGTCATAGTCGGTCACCATGCAGACCAGCGCGTAGCTGATTTCCGCCTCCCGGGCGAGCTTCGCCTCCGGCAGGGCGGACATGTTGATCAGGCCCGCTCCAAACGACCGGTACATGTGGCTCTCCGCCCTGGTGGAGAACGCCGGCCCTTCCATGCAGACGAGCGTCTCGTCCCGGTGAACGGAAAGGCCCTCCGACCTGGCGACGTCGTACAGGAGATCGGAGAGAGCGCTGCTGAACGGGTCGGCGAAGGCCACGTGACCCACCACGCCCTCCCCGAAGAACGAGCTGAGCCTGCCTCGCGTGCGATCGATGATCTGCGACGGAATCACGAAGTCGAGCGGCGGCAGCTCCTCCTTCAGGCTTCCGACCGCCGAGAAGGCGATCACCCGATCGACGCCCAGCGACTTCAGCGCGGCGATATTGGCCCGGGAGGGAACCTCCGCCGGCAACAACCGGTGCCCCTTGCCGTGCCGGGGGAGGAACGCCACGTCGTGCCCGTCCACGCGACCGATGACGATCTCGTCCGACGGCAATCCGTACGGCGTCTCGGGACGAACCGTCCCGATCACCTCCAACTGGTCGAGCTCATACAGCCCGCTGCCGCCGATGACGCCGATGCTGGCCTTGACTTGCGTCATGTGCTCCTCCTGACGACTTGAAGCGGGCAACCTATCGCGCCGCTCCGGACCACTCAAGGCGTGATGCTGCCCAGGACGGCCGGTTTTGAGGCTCCGGTGGCGGCAGGCACGTTGCCGGGACGGCCCAGAAGCGTCTCCCGGGCCAGGACGGCGAAGGCGATCGCTTCCTTGGCATCCGCCGGAATCCCGTGGATATCGGACGTCTCGACGATCGTTCCCGATAGCTCGTCGCTCAAGCGGCTCAAGAGAACGCGATTGTGGACTCCTCCCCCGCTCACGATCACCCGATCGACCGGCTGATAGGGTGGCGGGAGCTCGCGGATCGCTCGAACCACCGATCTGACCGTGAATTCCGCGGCCGTGGCGAGGAGATCGTCCAGCGCCGCCTGCTCTTTCCGCGCCAGGATCCGGGCGGCCAGGGGTGCTCCAAAGAGATCCCGGTCGGCGGAGCGGGGCGGCGGCTTCCGCAGAAACGGATGTTCCAGCAGTTCCGCCAGCAGCGGCTCCTTCACCTGGCCCCGGGCAGCCCGCGCGCCGTCTCGATCGAACGTCTCGAGACCGTTCGTGGAGAGCCGCGTCAGCGCATCCAGCAGGGCGTTGCCGGGGCCTGTGTCGAAGGCGATCAGATCATCCTCCCTGCCGCGAAGAGCCGTCAGGTTGGCGATTCCTCCCAAGTTGAGCAGCACCCGGATTTCGCCCTGCCTCCCGAGCAGCAGGCGGTCCGCCAGCGGCACCAGGGGTGCGCCCTCGCCCCCGAGAACCATGTCGCGCACCCGGAAGTCCGAGACCACAGGAAGTCCGGTCCGCTCGGCGATCACGGCGGGCGAACCGATTTGAACCGTGCATCGGGGGCCACCCCGTTCCTCCGGGTGGTGGCAGATGGTCTGGCCGTGCGATCCGATCAGGTCGACCTCGGACCGGTCCCGGCCGGACTCCTTCATCAGGCGCCGTGCCGCATGAGCGAACTCTTCCCCCAGCAGCACATCCAGTTGGGCCAGCCGGCGCGGCAGGAAGCCTGCTGCGGCGAGAACCTGTTCGCGGAGACCGGGAGCGTACGGGACGGTGAGATAAGCCTCGAGGCTTGCCCGCAGCCCGCTGTCTCCTTCCTCCCGGCGGACCAGAGCGGCGTCGACGCCGTCGGCCGACGTGCCGGACATCAGCCCGATCACGCGGTGGGCCGGCTGCAACGCAAAGGTGGAGAGACGCTCCAGGAAGGACCGGGAATCAGCGCGATCGGCAGCAGCCAAGGGCCGCCGGTCAATCTCTCGGCAGCGTCAGCAGAGTTCCGGGCTTGAGGTTGTTCGGATCGCTGAGGATCTCCGCGTTTACGGCAAGAATGTCGCGCCAGCGCGCCGAGGTGCCGAACACGGCTCGGGAGATGCCGAACAGCGTGTCCCCCTTCTTCACCTTGTAGGTCGCCTTGCCGGTGGCCGCCGGCTCTTCCGGTTCACTCACGGAACCCGGCCTGGCCGACCCGCCACCCAGATCGGGAACGTTCAGCACCTGGCCGATCTGGAGTCTGCTGGGATCGACATCCTCGTTCGCCTTCCTGAGCTCGTCGAGGTAGCGCACGCTCCCGAACAGCTCCTTGGCGATGGAGCCCAGAGTGTCACCCTTCTTCACCGCATATGTGCCGGGAGTCGAAGCTTGCGCGCCCGCGCCCGCGCGCCCCTGCCGGTCGTCCACATGCTGAGGCCGCGGCTGGTAGGAAACCTCCTCCGGCGGATACTCGGTCTCGTCGCCGAAATCATCATCGCCGGGAAGGTAGATCTGATCATCCGGCGCGATCAGCGCGCGCGGATCTGCTGCCTCGCCCTGATTCTCGAGACCTTCGTTCGCCAGCTTCACATCCAGAGCGTTCGCCCGGTTCCCTCCTGACACCTCGGTACCGGTCACCGTGAGCGGGTCGTCGACCGAGTTATTGCCCCAGATCGCGATCCCGAGGATGCTGATGATGATCAGCAGAATGCCGAACACCATCACCTTTTCGATGTTGCCCACATTCCCCACGTCAGAACCTCCTCAGGCGAGGGCGAAGCAGTGCACGAACAACCTAACCCATTGCCGCAAAACGAGCTAGGACTCTGCGACCGAATCGCCGGACCAACCGCACCGAACTTTCGAAGTGTCCTGATTCAAGCCCTGCGCGTCAAGCCGTCAGCAGCCAAAAACACAAAATATAGTGGACACGCCCAGATGAAACACGACCTGATGGGGTTCGGCCAAGAAACGACAGCCAGGCAACCTAGCGGCGCAACCAACGGCCGAACCGCTTCCAGGGCCAGAGCAATTTCCAGAGAGCATACCGTTCGGCCCGCCGCAGATCCTCAGTCGTAAGCATCTCCGGAGCGAATTTCGCCTTCCACTTCAAGACTGCGGCCCGGTCGATCCAACCGAATAGCGGGAGCAGGATCTTCTGCCCGAAATGCCCCCTTCCCAGGTTTCTGGAACTCTCGAAATCGATCAACGCCACGGACTGATCCGTTGGCACCAGGATGTTCTTTCGCTGGCGGAGATCGAGATGAACGAAGCCGTTTCGGTGCAGGTCGGCCACGGCCTGCTCCAGGGCGGTCAGAACCGCAGGCAGCACCTCCCTGGGAATCTTGCTGCGCAGGTACTTGTACTTCGATTTGATCCGCTCGACGGCAATGGCATCGGGCGAGATCCTCTCGATCAACCGGGGAGTCCAGGGGAAGGCGGCCAGGAGTTCCAGCGCGCGGGCCTCTCTCCCCAGCATTCTCCGGCCGTACAGCATGCGCAGCAACGGACGCATCGGTGAGAGATCCTTGATGACGCAGGGAGTACCGCCAAGGTGGCCAAACAGGACCCGGGCCTTGTAGGTTCCCCCCTCCCTGCAGACCTTATCGATGGAGTATCCCCCCAGGGTGGTCAGGTCTTGTTCTCTCGAAGTGTCGCACATCCGCGCCATTGTACCGACAGTTGGGCGGCTTGGAGCGCGATGCTTGACCTTGGTTGGGCCCGTCTGTAGCCTTCAGGTCTTTGACATGGAACTTTCGAATGAGCTCCCTGCGCACGGGGCTCCCCGCCCTGACCATTGCCGCCCTCGCTTCCTGCCTGCTTCAGGCGTGCGCCTCCGTCCCCGCTCAGGTCCAGGATGCCCAGCATCTCAGCGTGAGCTACTGGGACTTCCGCGCGGACACGCTCATGAGGCTGGTGAGCGAGGATGATCCCAAGTACGAGGGCCTCTACTCTCGCCCGCTCGACAACGCGAACACGAAGCTGGCGGCCGCCGAGGAGCTCAAGGAGCTGGTGGAGTACGCCGGTTCGAGAGACTTCTTCGCAAGTGCCGGCAGCCTCGCCGAGCCAACCGCCGCGCTCCGCTCCTATGCCCGCGGGATGATCGCCATCACCGCCGACGGAACGAGCTACTCGATCGCGCTGGAGCAGAGCGCCATCCAGAACGACCCGGATCTGCTGGAGATGTTCTCGGATGTGCGCGCCAGGATCCGGCTGGTGTACGACAGCATCCAGCAGCTCCAGTTCATCAAGACCAACAGCGGGGACATCTTCGAGAAGCAGCAGGAGCGCCTGCGACAAGAGAATCTCGATCGGATGAACCGGAAGGGTGGCGACCGTTGAGCGGTTCGATCACCGCAGTGATCCCCGCCCGCCTCGGTTCCACCCGCCTCCCCGAAAAACCGCTGCTCCGGAAGACCGGCAAGTTCCTCATCCAGCACGTCTACGAGCAAGCAGCCCAGGCCAGGCGGATCGAGCGGGTGATCGTGGCCACCGACAGCGAGAAGATCCTCGAGGCGGTGCGGTCGTTCGGCGGCGAGGCGGAGATGACCTCGGCGGAGCACAAGACCGGAACCGACCGGGTGGCCGAGGTCGCAAGGAGGCTGGACCTCGACGGCGTCGTGAATGTCCAGGGAGACGAGCCACAGCTCGATCCATTCGATCTGGATCAGGTCGCGGCATCGGTCCTCGAGAACGACTCCGAGATTGCCACCCTCGCCGTGCCGATCGCCGACGCCGGGCAATGGGCCGATCCGCATACGGTCAAGGTGGTGGTGGATGGCGCTTTCTTGGCCCTCTACTTCTCCAGGGCGCCGATTCCCTGGGCTGCCTCATTCGACCAGGCGAAGGAGGCCGGCATCGTGTACAAGCACACGGGCGTCTACGGCTACCCGCGGGAAGTCCTGCGGCGCTTCACCTCGCTCGAGCGCGCACCGCTGGAGGAGCTGGAACGACTGGAGCAACTCAGGGCGCTGCATCACGGCATCCCGATACGAGTGCTCAAGGCTCGATCCGATTCGATCGGAATCGACACGATCGAGGACTATCAAAGATTCGCCGAGGAGTTGGCGCGACAGGCGAGGACCTCTTCATGACTCGACACATCTTCATTACCGGTGGGGTGGTCTCCTCGTTGGGAAAGGGCCTGACCACGGCCAGCATCGGGCTGCTGCTGGAAAGCCGCGGGCTGCGCATCCGGATCCAGAAGCTCGATCCGTACCTGAACGTCGATCCAGGCACCATGAATCCGTTCCAGCACGGCGAGGTGTACGTGCTGGATGACGGGACCGAGACCGATCTCGACCTGGGCCACTACGAGCGGTTCACGAACGCCCCGTTATCAAGGGAGTGCAACGTGACCTCCGGGCGGATCTACCAGGAGGTGATCCGCAAGGAACGGGCCGGCGAGTATCTGGGCGAGACGGTGCAGGTCATCCCCCATGTCACCGAACAGATCAAGAAGTGCATCGCTTCCCTGGCGGGCGACGACGTGGATGTCGTGCTGACCGAAATCGGCGGCACGGTGGGAGACATCGAGGGGCAGGCGTTCATCGAGGCGATCCGGCAGTTCAAGCTCGATGCCGGCGCGAAGAACGTCCTCTACATCCACATGACGTTGCTGCCGTACCTGCGGGCCAGCGGAGAGATGAAGACCAAGCCGACCCAACAGTCGGTCGGCAAGCTGCGGGAGATCGGTATTCAGCCCGACATCCTGATCTGCCGCTGCGAGAAGCCGCTCACGGACGAGTTGAAGCGGAAGATCTCGCTGTTTTGCAACGTGCCGGTGAGAAACGTCCTCGAGGAGAAGGACGTGGATCATTCGATCTACGAAGTTCCCCTGGTGCTGGTCGATCAGGGGCTCGATCAGTTGATCGCCGAGCATTTCGACCTTCCGGGCAGCGAGCCGCAGCTCGATGACTGGCGCCGGACGGTGGAGATCCTCAAGCGCCCGGACACCGAGGCCGAGATCGCCGTCATCGGCAAGTACATCGACCTCCAGGATTCCTACAAGTCGATCTACGAATCGATCACGCACGGCGGCATCGCCAACAACGCCAGGGTGAAGGTGCGCCGGATCTCGGCCGAGCAACTCGACCAGGAAGGCGCGAGCAAGCTCCTCGACGGCGTGAACGGAGTCCTCGTTCCCGGCGGTTTCGGCGTGCGCGGCGTCGACGGCAAGATCGGCGCGGTCAAGTACGCGCGGGAGAACGGCATTCCGTACTTCGGGATCTGCTACGGCCTGCAGGTGGCCGTGATCGAGTTTGCCCGCAACGTGCTGGGGCTCGCTGGGGCCGACACCACCGAAAACCGGCGGGAAGCGGTCGATCCGATCATCTGCCTCCTGGAAGAGCAGCGCAACGTGACCGACATGGGAGGGACCATGCGGCTGGGAGCCCAGCCCTGCTCGATCTCCGGCGGCCGGGCCCTCGAAGCGTACGGCAAGGAGCTGGTGCACGAGCGGCACCGCCACCGGTACGAGCTGAACAACGCCTACCGCGACCGGCTGGCCGAGGCGGGAATGGTCGTGACCGGCGTCAACAAGAAGCTGGACCTGGCGGAGATCCTGGAAATCCCGAGCCACCCCTGGTTCGTGGCGGTCCAGTACCACCCCGAATTCAAGTCAAAGCCGACCCGCGCGCACCCGCTGTTCGCGTCGTTCGTGAAAGCCGCGCTGGCGCACCGGACGGAAGCGGTCACGGCTTGATGCGGATTCCGGCGGCGGGGATTCCTCACCATGTTAAGGACATGAAGAGCACGAAGGGGGCGGGAGGCCGAACCCTTCGTGCTACTTGCCTGCGTATTCTCCGCGGCACGCGCAGATTCTCCCATATGCGTACACGTACCCGTGCTCGTGCGCGGGAGCACCTGGGACTTTGGTGGTTCACTGTGCGCTGGGAACTTGTGTGAGCGGCTTGGGTCCAGGGTTGGGGTTGAGGGTTGTGGGTGGCTCTCGGGCGTGCTTACTGGGCGGGCCAGGACCGGGGGGGGACGTGTGCGCTCCGGGCGCGACGAACGGGGGGTGTCCTGCTGGGGGGGAAGACGAGTGGTCGGGCGCGGGTTTGGAGAATGATGGGTCCAGGGTGACTCCTGGTTCGGGTCTCTGTCTGGCCCGCCCGGGAAGCGCGTCCGAGAGCTATCGCATCGTTCTTTCGATGGCCGGAAGGCGGGTGAACCGCTGCGGTTCCTTTTGAATGGGGGAGGGTACGGAAGGTGGGGACGACTGATGGATGCAGTGAGGTGGTCCCTCCATGGATGCGAGGAGCAGGTGCGCGGCGTCGACCATGCGACGCGCACACCGTGCATGAACCGGGGACGCGGCAGCGGAGAGATCACCGAGGCAGACCAGGCAATGTCGCCCCTGACTCATGACGCCTCCTCACCGATGCCGTTGTCTTCGCTCTCGTCCTCGAGAGGGAGGATTTCGACCGCGCCGACGCGCATGAGCCAGGACTCCAGGTACTGAAGAACGGTCACGTCCTGCAGCTCGGTCAGGGTCCCGACCGGCTCGCCGTCGATCAGGACCCGCGCTCGACGCCGCCGGCTCACGGGGTCAGCTCCTCGTCCCGCGGCAGGTCGACCACCCCGAGCCTCTTCCCGAGGACCGCGAGCACCGCGTTGACCGCGTCCATGCGCAGGGTGGGTTTGTCCAGTTCCAGCTCGGACACGAACCGGACCCCCACCCCGGCCAATTCCGCGAGCTGCCGCTGCGTCAGACCGTTGGCACGCCGCCTCTCGCGGACAAGGGCCCCAACAGAACCCCGATCGGGAACACTTCTTGATCCGGGAGGTTCTCGCTCAAGTGTCCTACCGTCCTAGTTCGATGGTACGGTCATGGACGTTCGTCCGATCGACCCTCACTCCCGGACCTCGCCTTCGCAGCAGCTGGTGGACCAGGTGCTCGATGCTCTGTCGCGCGGGGAACTGGGTGCCGACGATCGGCTGCCGAGCGTGCGCTCCCTCGCGGCTTCGGCTCTCGTCAATCCCAACACTGTTGCCAAGGCATACCGCCAACTCGAAATCCTGGGCGCCACCTGTGGCAGGAACGGGTCGGGCGTCTACGTGACGGCCGGCGGCGTGGAGATTGCTCGGCGGTTCCGTCGCACCGACACGCTACTGGCCTTCAGGGAGGCGGTCCTCCAGGCACTCTCCGCCGGTCATGAGGGACCGTCGCTGGAACAGCTCTTGAGACAACTCTCAGCGCATTCGCATCGAAGGGGCACAAAGGTGAGGTCATGAATCAATACTGCTCGCCGCTACAAGCGGTCGGAGTCGAGAAGCGCTTCGGCAGGAAGGTCGTGCTCGCCGGACTGGACTTCGAGATCCCAGCGGGTCAGGTCACGGTCCTGCTGGGACGGAACGGGGCCGGCAAGACGACGCTCGTGCGTTTGTGCCTCGGGACGGAACGACTGACCGCAGGATGCCTGCGCGTGCTTGGCCGCGATCCGGTGAAGGACGCATGCGGGGTGCGGCGACGGACCGGCTTCGTCCCCGACGTCCCGGACGCCTACGACTGGATGACGGCGCGGGAGTGGTTCCGCTTTCTCCGCCCCCATTTCCCCGGGTTCAGCATGGAACAGGCTCTCGCCCTCTGCGATTCCCTTGCCGTGCCGATCAAGACTCCTTTCCGGGCGCTCTCTCGCGGGCAGGCGATGAAGGCGATGCTCGTGGGCGCGGTGGCCCACGCTCCGGACCTGCTGCTGCTCGACGAGCCGTTCGCCGGCCTTGACCCACTCGCGCACGACGATGTTCTGCGCGCGATCATCGGCGAGTACCGGGCCGGTGAACGCACGGTGCTCCTGACCACGCATGATCTGGAGGTCGCCACGCGGGTCGCGGACAGGATCGCGATTCTCGACGGTGGTCGGATCGTCCGGGAGATGACGCCGGAAGACCTGGAGGAGCGGAGCGAGTCGCGAAGCCTTCCGGCCCAGTTGCGGCACGAGATGGCGGAGAGCGTGGAGGTCTGTTGATGTTCCTCGTGCACCTCTGGAAGGAATGGCGAGACCACCGGATGCTCTTCCTCGCCCAGATCCTGATCGTAGCGATCGGCAGCGGTCTCATCGTCTGGCTGACCAGCTACCCGGAATGGCAGAGTGTACTCATCCCAGAGATTCTCCTGCTCGCCGGCGTCACGGCCCTCCTCCTCGGAGGCGATCTGGTGGCCGGCGAGGTGAGACGGAGCAAGCACCAGTTGCTGGCGCGTCTGCCGGGCGCCCTGCCGCGAGCCTTCTTCGCCAAGGCGGTCGCGCTCGGCCTGTCCGGAATCCTGGCGGCGGGGGCGGGCTTCCTCTCCGCGGAATTGGTCTGGTGGTTGGTCGAGAAGGAAGGCCTCGAACTCTGGACCTCCGGTCCCTGGTTGGGGGGGTACTTCTGGATCCTCGTCGCCTTCCCCTTCGTGGGCGTGTGGATGCTGGCCGCCTCCTGCTGGATCCGGCACGGCTCCCTGGCTCTTCCGGGGGCCCTGGTCGTGCTGGGCGTCGTCCTGATCCCGTTCGCCTGGATCTACCGTCAGCATCCCGACATTCGTCCCTACCCGTTCGACCTCGCAGCGATCCCCGCCGTGATCGGCGTTGCGGGATTCGCGGCTGCCTACCACTCGTTCACGCGTGGACTTCGCTTCGGCGGCAGTGGCTCCGCGGCGGCGGCCGGCCTCCCACTGGCCCTCCTCCTCTGCGTTCCTGCCTGGGGACTGAGCCACCACCGTCTTCTGCAGTGGACCACCGTGAGACCCGAGGAGACCGGCTTCAGGATCAGCGAGGCGCTCCTCGGCGAGGGTGGCAGGTTTGCGTTCATCGAGGCCAGAAACTCGTCCGACCACTGGACCGACCATCCCTACCGGACGCTCGTGGTGGACCTGAAGGACGGATCGTGGCGCGACACGGGGGCAACGTCGGAGGCAGGCGAGTGGTTGGTGACGCCTGCGTTCTCCATGCACGACGTTCAGCACCCGACCGTTGTCATCGGCGGCAGCAGCGGTCGCAGGCGTCTCCTTGACGGCAGAACCGGACGCAATCTGGCGCTCCTCTCCTCGAGGTCGGTCCCCGAGACTCTTCAGGAGCGGCTCCGCGAGCGTGCCAGGAGCACCTCCGGGCTCACGTTCGGTGGCGGAAGAGAAGCCTGGTTCCAAGAGGGGACGCTGGAGTTCTCGGGAGAGGACGGCCAGGTGGAATCGTTGTCGTGGAATCCTCGTGACCGTCTCTTCTACTCCTGCGGGGACGGGTTCTTGTTCATGCCGGCGAACGGCTCGTCCGGGTCGGTGCGCTTCTTCGACCTGAACCTGATGATTCAGGTGGAGCCAGGGTGGGCCTACTGGGAGCGTTCCGTGCTGATCCGAAAGGACCGCTGGATCGTGAGCAGACGCTCCGGCGATTCGGACCCGGTGCTCTTTGACCCTCTGACCCGAACCTTCGAGGAGGCGCCGTTCCTGCAGAAGCACGACAGGGTGATCGCGCTGCTTGGCAATGGAGATCTCGTCGTAGGAGCGCCGGCCGGAATCGGCAGGAAGCAGCAGCTCATTCTCGTTTCGCCCGATACGAAGTCACGGACCCCGCTCCTGTTCGAGGATGACTCTCCGGCGGAGACCCTGCGTCTCTTTCGCGGCCGGTCTCCCGTGGATGTTCCGGAAGAACACCCGGTGCTGGTCCTGGAGTTCGAGGATGGCCCCGGCTACGGGCGCCTGGACCGTGCCGCCGGACGCATCGCCCGCCTCCCCTCATCCTGCTCGTATCCCGCCCGGTTCGTGGCCTGCATCGACGACACGACAGCCCTGGTCATCACAGGCGACGGCCACTCCCTCGCTCGCGCCCGCTTCGGCGGCGACGAGATGGAGGCCCTCTTCCCCCGCTGACCCGGTCAGGGCCTGGCACAGCACAGCCAGAGGTCACAATCGAGGAACGGTTCCGGACTCGCTCGCCGGGCCATCGAGGAAATCGAAATCGATTGGTCTCGTCCCACTCGGAAGGCGCATCCAATCGATCCCGATTTGTCGCGGTAGGGACGGCCCTTACGGGCCGCCCCCCGCACAGATCCCAGCGAGCGGAATTCCCGCACTGGGCTCCTGCCTCAGGTCCTGACGCACAGGTGCTCCCACGGGTAGGGGTGAGTGATACGGGGTGTCGGGAGATGGCGTGCGGCAATTCGTTGCATGCGTTCCCAGGTGATGCGGGTGCGCTGGCTCCGACGCCGGAGCGTACGATGCC
>JAZDLC010000486.1:0-3736 GCA_043802345.1 Planctomycetota bacterium
CAAGCACTCGGTGTTCGGCCAGTGCGTCCTCGGTCAGGATGTGTTGAGCGAGATGGGGACGGCCAAGGTGAACAAGGTCGCCAAGCCGGACGAGCCGATCGCGTTGAAGAAACTGACGATCCTCCGCACCGGCGCGGCGGCCAAGGCGTTCGACTGGAAGGCGGAGTTCGCGAAGGAGGGTGAGGTCGCCAAGCGGATGGAGGAATGGCGAGCCGCGCTGGACTACGAGCAGAAGGCGAAGCTGGCGGACAAGCTGGGCTTCGACCTGAGCAAGGCCAAGAAGACGAAGGAAGGGCTGGAGTATGTGGTCACCGGAGAAGGCTCCGGCAAGAAGCCGACCAAGGGACAGACCATCTCCGCCCACTACACCGGCTACCTGCTGAACGGCAACAAGTTCGACTCCAGCGTGGACCGGGGCCAGCCATTCAAGACTGAAATCGGCGTCGGCAAGGTCATCCGCGGCTGGGACATCGCCTTCCTGGACATGAAGGTGGGCGAGAAGCGGGTCCTGATCATTCCGCCCGAACTGGGGTACGGAGCGCAGGGCGCGGGAGGAGCGATCCCGCCGAACGCCACCCTCCTGTTCGTGGTGGAGTTGCTCGGAATCGTCGAGTGAGGTGAGATGGAGCGGGCCTCCCGCATCAAGAACCTCTCAGCCGTCACAGTCTGCGTGAACTACTCGCAGTACCTGGAGATCGCGGCGAGGAACCGTTCCCAGTTCGATCGTTGGATCGTCGTCACCAACCGGGAGGACCGGGAGACGCAGGAAGTCTGCCGCAAGCACGGTCTGGATGTGGTTCTTACCGAGCGCCTGCGCCAGAACGGGGACCCTTTCAACAAAGGGAAGGCAATCAACGACGGGCTGGACGCGCTCGGGGACAGCGACTGGATCTTGCTGCTCGACGCCGACATCCTCCTGCCCGACAACTTCCGGGAGGCTGTTCAGCAGAACGATCTGCGGACGGACCATATCTATGCCTGCAAGTACCGGGGGCTCTGCCGCGACCTCGCCGCCTACGAGAGGCTCAAATCGGCTGTCGAGGCGCGGCGTGAAAGGAGACGGCATCCGGCCCTGGGCTGGGTGCTGCGGAAGCTCTTTGGCAGAAGCCGCACCAGGAACTGGTTTGTCCGCAGACCGAAGAAGGTCTTCCAGACTCACCCGGTGCTCAGCAACCAGGACGTGATGGAGGAGTTCGACCGGCGGGGGCGGCACTGCGAGAAGATGGGCCGGGTGGATGGCCGCTGGAGAAGTCCATCACTGACGGACGAGGAGATCTTCGGCCTGAAGCATGACTGGCTCGCGAGACACGCGGACCACGACTGCTTCGAACGAAACGACTTCAAGGCCGGGTTCCTGCAACTGTTCCATTCCTCATCCAAGAAGAGGTACAGCGAGGAGCACGGCACGGCGGGAACGTCGGACACGCTCTTCTTCGAACAGTTCTCCGAAACCCGGGACGAGTCCGGCCGATACCAGGGGAAGATCGGACGCTTCACCGTCCGCAACTGGGGGCACCTGCAGGTTCCGGCCCCGCTGGCCGGCTGCGGGCAGGGTTACCTCGTCTGCTACCACCTGGGTCCTGTCTACGAGAACTGGCTGGGAACGGATCCGGTCAGTCCTCCCACTCCGTGATCCGCTCACCGAGGAACTCGAACAGGCGCGCATTCGACGCGGCGTACCGTTCCTTCAACCGCTGCCTGGCTTCCGGTGACATCGGCGCTGCGTAGCTCCTCTGATGGATGCTCCGGACCTCCCATTCCAGGGGCTCCACACCGAGGAAATCGCAGATCCTGTTCAGTTCAAGGCCCGGGTTCTTGCGCAGGCGCTCGGCAATGACGACATGGAGCTGCTGGCGCGGATAGAACCGGAGCAGATGCTCGACCTGATCGATGTAGTCCCCGCGCCTAACGATGTCCGGCGTGCTCTCGATGGCCTCCTCGAAGGGCCGCACGATCCAGCCCCATTCCTGCGACTCTTCGTGGATCTGGTTGAAGTGGTTCCAGTGCGAGTAGGCCCGGTCCACCGGGTTTCTCAGGGAGAGGATCAGCCGAGCCCGCGGCACCGTGGCGTGCATGCGGGCGTGGCACTTGAGCTGGGAAATGTACTCCGGCGTCTTCTCTCCCTGCAGCATCGCCACCGGCTCGAATTGCTCCCGATACCAGCCGACCCCCCTTTCCCAGTGATGTTCCCAATCGAAGAAGTGCACCTCGTTCAGGCCACCGCCCGTCTCCGGAAGGTGCAGCTTCGGATGCCGTCTCAGATTGAAGTACAGGGTGCAGGTGGCCGACTTCTGCGCGCCGATGATCAGGAAATCCGGCAAGCCGCTCGACCCGGAGAGGCGCTTCCACAACCGGAAGCGGGCGCTCTCCAGCAGCTTCCTGGCCCGGACTCTCAAGGGGAAACGGCTCAACAACCAACTCCTTCAAATCCGTGGCAATGACCAGGCGAGGTTACTCTGCCAGGATCCTCGAACTGGCCGGTTCATACCGGTGTCGCCGGCCGGAGAGATATGCTTCGTGGGCCATGATCGAGGCCACCGAGTGGGCGTGTCCCATTTCGACCGTCGCGGCCGGATCCTCGCGGCTGCGCATGCAGTCGAGCCAATTCCTCACGTGCCCCAGCGACTCTCGCGGTGCCACTGGAATCGGCTTGTCCAGACGTCCCTCGCCCCCCCCTTCCGGCCGCGCTTCCCAGCTATCGGTATCGAAGGTGCCCTTGGTGCCGTAGACGGTCGCCTCCGGGCTCTCTCTGGAATTGGCCAGGCGCGTCGAGTAGCGCAGCAGGAAGCCGCTCGGGTACTCAAGAACGCACTCGAGCATGTCAGGATGCTCCCTGTCGGCCCAGACATACGTTCCACCCAGGGCGATCGCGCGGACCGGGTACGAGTCGCCGACCAGCATGATGGCTGCGTCGATCATGTGGCTGCCCAGCAGGCCCACAGGCCCGCAGGTGTAGTCCCGGTAGAGTTGCCAGCAGCGCAGGCGCCTGGCGTCGAAGGGGCGCGCCGGAAGGCCGGAGAGGAACGCCTCCCAGTCCACATCCGCCTCCTTGAGGTCGGCGAACTCGCGCTCCCAGCGGGGCTTGGCGTCGTTCCAGCCGGTCTCGACGTGCACGACCTTGCCGATCACCCCCGCCTGAATCAACTCCGCCGCCGCCAGGAACTGGCCGTCGCTTCGCCGCTGGGTTCCGATCTGGACGACCGCCCGGTTCTCCCGGACGGCCTGCCTCGCCTCGTTCGCCTGTTCCAGCGAGTAGGCCATCGGCTTCTCGCAGTAGGCATCCTTGCCGGCCCGCGCGGCGGCCGTCAGGATCGGGCTGTGAGTAAAGTCAGGAGTGGTAATGACCACCCCATCAACCTCCTTCAGGGCGAGCAGATCCGCGAAGCGGGAGAACTCGCGCGGCCGGCTGTCGAAGTCGCGCTGAACCAGGTCCGCTGCCTTCTCCCTCGCGACACGCCAGACATCACACACGGCGGTGACCGTCACGTTCGCCGTTTCCCGGTTCTTCTTCAGCCGGCCCAGCAACTGCGTCCCCCGATGACCGCAGCCGATGACTCCGATTCGCAGCCGGTCGTTGGCGCCCTTCGCCCGCAACCTCGGGAGCAGCAGGCTGGCTGTCAGACCCGCAGAGGAAGCCCGGAGAAACTGCCGCCGATTCAGACTGCTCGCCACCTGACTGCCCTCCGGATTGAGACCCCGGACAGCCTATCGTCGGCCCCGGAGAAACGAAACGGCT
>JAZDLC010000487.1:0-4896 GCA_043802345.1 Planctomycetota bacterium
CCGCCAGCCTCTCGAGGTCCGCCCGGAGATCGAAGTCGATCTCCTCGAGTTCCAGCTTCCCGGCCTCGATCTTCGAGAAGTCGAGGATGTCGTTCGTCAGCGCGAGAAGCGCCTTTGCGGAGACGGACACGAGCGTCGCGAGGCGTCTCTGCTCCTCGTTCAGGTTGGTCTTGAGCAGAAGCTCGTTCAGGCCGATCACGCCGTTCATCGGTGTGCGGATCTCGTGGCTGGTGTTTGCCAGGAATTCGCTCTTGGCCTCGGTCGCCGCCTCAGCCTCCTCTCGGGCCCTGGAGAGGTCTTCCATCATGTTGATCGCGGCGAGCTGCATCTCCTGGAGGCGCTGCCTTTCGGCCTTCAGCTCGCGCTCGCGCTGCTGGACCTCGGCCAGTTGTGTAGCAATCTGCTGGCGAAGCACTTCCTCGTCGGAGGCCTTCTCCTCGAGCCGCAGCAGAATCTCGTCAGCCTTGGCAAACTGCTGCGTGACCAGCTCCGCGGTGATGTCCGACGCTCTGCGCGCGACACGGACCTCCTCCCGCAGCATCTCGTTGTCGGTCTTGAGGCGCTCGATCGACTCTTCTCTCATGCCTCAGTCCAGTCGCGCCAGATCAGTCCTGCCTGCGGCCTCCAGCGGCCATCCGTGGGCCGCGAGGTCGAGGCTGATGTCAGCTGCCCTCGAGACCAGGTTCGCGCTGACGGCGCCCTGGACGCCGACAAGGCGCACCTCCGGCATGTCACCCTCCATGACGCGTGGCAGCACGTTCAACAGGTACGCCAGTCCACCGTCATGGCCGTATGTGCCCAGGGCGCGGGCCCCGGCCTCGCCGGCGCTCAGGACAACCACTCCGTCGGTTTCCAGGAAGCCGGTCACCGCGTCGACGAAGACCACTTTTCCGGCGCCCGTCATGAAACGCAGCAGGTCGAGCCCCAGGAGGCCGCCGTCGATCAACTCCACGCCGTCGGGCATCGCGCGGGCTCTCAGATGGTCATGCACGGCCGGGCCGGCCGCGTCTTCATCGACGAGGCGGTTCCCGACACAGATGATGCGCCCGCGGAGGCCGCTCATATCCTCGTCCTGGCGATCGAACGCGGTCCCTCTACCGTGTGGACGGTGCAGACCAGACAGGCGTCGAAGGACCTGACGACATGTCCCAGCTCGACCGGGTTTTCCGGATCCTTGACCGGGGTGCCGACGAGAGCTTCCTCCCACGGACCCCTGACCCCTTCCGAGTCGCGCGGCGATCCGTTCCAGCCCGTGGGCGTGATGATCTGATACCGTTCGATCTTCCCGTCTGCAATCTCGACCCAATGGCCGAGAGCCCCGCGCGACGCTCCCGTTCCGCCAAACCCCTTTCCGTGGTCCGCCCTCTCCGGCGGCTCGTAGAACGTATCGCCGGGCACGATCTCGGCGAGCCAGCTCTTCATGGCACGGAGCAGCTCCGTGGGACGCACGAGCCGCGCCATCTCCCGCACCAGGACGTTCGGCCCATCGCGTTCGATCAGGTCGACGAAGAGCGGATGGCCGGAGATGACCATCTCCGCCAGCGGACCGGTCTCGGCCGGCAGGTTGCGGTACCTTGGCGCCTTCGCCCAGGAGTACTTCCTGCCCTCGCCGCCGGTGGCAAAGGGGACCGTGATCCCCTCGGACGGGTGCTTGCCGCCCTCATAATCCCGGTACCACGAGTGCGCGACATGCTCGCTGATCTGCTCCTGATCGAACGGCTCGACCTGCGTCCCCCGGGCAAACCCTCCCGGGATCAGCAGGGCGTCAAGGCCGCCGCGGCCGCGAACCTCGGACTCCCTGGGGATGTCGAGATGGCCATAACTGATGAAGTTCCCGTGACCTCTCCCGATCCGATCGAGCCCGATCTCACGGGAGCACCGGAGCAGGAAGCCGAGGTCGCTCTCCCGGTGGGACGGGGCCTCCCCGAGCCAGGCCCAGAGATCAGCCTCGCTCTCGATCTCCAGCCATCGGTCGATGGAGCAGCCGAGGACTCTCCCTTCATACCACGTTCGGAACTGCTTCAGCAGGTGCTGGCAACGCAGGATCTCATTCTGCTTCAGGATGCTGCTGATGCCCCCGGGGACCATGTACGAGGAGTGCGGCCACTGGCCGCCCAGAACGGCGACGATCTCGAGGACTCTCTTGGTCTCCCGGATTGCCTCGATGACCGCCTCGCCCTGGAGCGGCGCGTAGCGCCGCACGGCCTCCTCAAAGAACGGCGAGCCGGCATGGGCGGGGTTGGCGAAGTCGGTCATGAACATGAGCAACCCGTGACGGATGTCGCTCTGTAGGTGCTCCGTCATGAGGGCCAGGTTGCGGGCCAGGACGCCGTTTCTCGGCACCGTTGCGCCGGTGATCTGGTCGAGGGCCCGCGCGGCCGCGGTCAGGTGAGCCGTGCCGCAGATGCCGCAGACCCGTGGCGTGATCACCAGCCCGTCCAGCGCGCCGCGCCCGACCAGCATGTTCTCGATGCCCCGGTACATCGTTCCCGAAGACCAGGCGTCGATGACCTGCCCGTCCGCGATCTCCACCCGGATCTCCAGGTCCCCCTCCACGCGGTTCAACGGCACCTCGATCTTCCTCGTGGTCCGCGTCAGGGTCGTGCTCATGCCTCTACACCTCCGTCTTTCGAGCGATCAACCGCGCCGGCGCCGCCGCCGCGGCCATCCCCTTGTACGCCATGTAGTGGGCCCGATCGACGCCCTCCGGCAGCACCAGGGGAAGGTCCTCGATGTTCGGCGTCTCGAAGAACGGTTCCTGCTGGGGGAACCCGGGGCGGGTGCACCCGAAGCAGGGCGCCCCCGCGCGCGTCTTCGAGTTTCTGCGGTTCCACAGCAGCTTGTTGCACGGGCCGTGGGCCAGAGGCCCCTGGCACCCCATGTGGAAGAAGAGGCAGCCCTTCTCGCCGAAGTCTCTCTCCTCGACGCGGTATTCGTGATACTCGTTCCTCGTGCACCCCTGGTGGATGAGCATGCCGTACCACTCGAGTGGCGAGTTGTGGGCATCCAGCGCCAGGTCCCGCTGCTGGACCAGCGTCATCAGGGTGCCCGTCACGACGTCCGGGTGGCAGGGGCAGCCTGGCAGGTTGATGACCGGAAGTCCGCTGCGGGAGACGAAACCTGCGCCCAGGAATCCTCCCTTCTCGGACCTGTGAAACTGCAGGCCGGTGCCCTCGGCGTCGCAGCTTGCGGAGATTCCGCCAAAGGATGCGCAGGTGCCCACCGCGACGATGAACCGGGCCTTCGCCGCGAGGCCCGACACCAGGTCCTTCTTCGGTCTGCCGGCGAACGTCTCGAACAGGCCGGTGCCGGCCGGGCCCCTGATGACCGCGCCCTCGACGCAGAAGATGTCGAGCGGCTGCTCGCCATGCAGGATCGTCTCGTACACCTCCATCTGCGAAGCTGGCGGTCCGCCCGAGAGAGATGGATGCCAGAGAACCCGGAGGTCGCACGCGGCGAGGGTCTCGAGAATATCGGGTGACTCTGCGTTCAGGAGAGACATCGTGTCTCCGCCGCATCCGCCCGCTTGAAGCCAGAGGAGGTTCATGGTCATCTCAGTCCTTCACCCGTCCCGGGCGGCGCAGCGCCCCTTCGAGGTTGCTCTCCCTGACTTTCCCGGGGGCGTCGTACTTGGGCGGTCTGCCGCTGCTCACGAGGAGTTCATTGACCTCCTCCTTGAGCAGGATCATGCGGTGCTCTCGCTCGCCGCTGTTGGACAGCAGCAATTCGAGCATCCGCTTGCTCTCCGAGGTCGTCACGAGCTGCCTCTTCAGCTCCTCCTCGGCCGTCTTCTGGTCGGTGATGTCGATGGCGACTTCGAAGCGGACCGCGCGGCCGTCGGGCCAGTAGATCGCCCGATCGATGCGACGGTACCAGCGGAGGGAGCGCTCGCTCTGTTGCTCCCAGGTATGAGTCCGGCCGATCTTGTCGCCGAAGATCAGGTCGTTCGTGCAGTAGGGGCAGGGCGCGTCCCGTCCCTGGAACAGTTCGTGGCACTTGCGGCCCTGGCTCTCGCCGTAGCACCTGTTGGTGGCGCCGTTGGCGTACAGGATCTCGTGCGTATTGGGATCGGCGACGTAGACAACCTCGTCCATGCTGTCGAACATCGAGAGGAACTGGCTTCTCTCGGTTTCAAGGGTTCGCTCCGCCTGCTTCTTTGCGGTGACATCCTCGTAGACCGCGGCCACGGCGCCCGACGGCAGCCGGTAGACGTAGTTCTCGCGCCAGCCGGCGATCCGATGGTCCTGGTAGGAACGGGCCGGGTAGTGCTCGGAACGTCCGGTCTCGAACACCCGGCGGAGCACGTCCAGCAGCCCGAACTCCGCGACACCGGGAAACACCTCCGTCACCAGGCGGCCGATGACGGTCTCGCGGCTCACGTCGTCGATCCGCTCCGCGGCGGTGTTGAAGGCGAGAAGACGGAAGTCGGCGCCCCCGTCGACCGCCTCATACAGGGCCACGCCGCTCTGCAGGTTCTCGATCAGCGCGCGGCAGTCCCGCTCGGCATCCCGGGGGCTCTCATCGATCCTCCCCTGAGTCGCGATCTCGCACGTGGCGTCGGCTGGCTTGGATACTCTCACGCTCACAGACTTTCTCCGCGACGGACAGCTCCTCGGTTCGGTCGGCAGGGTGCGCGCATGCGGAGGACTCCCGCCGCACACAATTGACCCGCAGACACGCCGCGGACGTCCCTTTGTGCAGCACCTGGAATCCTGCCGATGGCCGTCTCATGTTCTGTCGGCAGGAAGACCAGTCGCACGTGAGAGTATTACGGGCCGGATCAAGCTGTCGCCCCGCAGGCGCCCGCCAGCGTTTCGTGGCTGTAGGCCCTTCCCGAGACGAGCTCTCCCGGGCCACGGCAGATCCGGTCGGCAAGGCCTGCAGGTGAGCCATAAA
>JAZDLC010000488.1:0-29840 GCA_043802345.1 Planctomycetota bacterium
GGCCGGGATGCTGAGAGGTGGCGCCTGATCGAGGCTGAGGCCGTCGGTCTGCATCAGTCCTCCCGCCGGACACAAAGCAGCGCGCTGCCGTCCGGGACCTCCGCGACCGTAAAGGCAAGCCCGCGCTGCTCGAGATGGGGCAACAGCAGCTTCGGCACCCGGGGAAGTCGGGCCAGCAGGAACTGGCCGCCTTCCAGTCTCGAGGCGTGGAGCAGGACCTGTTCCATCGGCTCCGGAGCTTCCAGGTCTCTGAGTTCGAGGATTCCGGGAGACTCCCCTGGCTCGGCGATCACGAACCAGTCGCCGCTCGCGACCTCGCCGCACTCGCAGACGAAGCCGCGCGACTTCAGCAATGTGAGCAGGGGGGCCGGCCGGAAGGGAGCCGTCAGCAGCAGCGCCCCCGCCGGCGCAAGCCGCTTCAGCGCGGCCAGAATCTGCCCCAGCGGATCATCTCCTCTGGCCAGGATGGGCCGGACATCCAGCGAGAGCAAGGTCTCGTTCTGTTGCCCGGACTCCGCCTCCCGTTTCCCGCCGGCCGGCTCGCCTCCTCTCAGGGCGGCCAGGAAGAAGGCTGCCATCTGCGCCGCGGACGCATCGGGGTCGAGTGAGTCATCCAGGTGCTGCCACTGCAGCAGCAGGCCCTGGATCAGCGCGACGAACATCGTGGCTGCCGCTTCTGGATCGACGGTCTCCGCGAGTTCGCCCTCCTTCTGGGCCCCGCTCACCAGCTCGCTCACCAGCGACCTCTGCATCGTCACCAGGTGACGGAGCGGCAGGTGATAGCCGGCCTGGTTCCCTCGCGCCGCGTCGAAGAAGAGCAGCCGCGGCACTCCCGGGTTCTCCGCCGCGAACCGGAACAGCTCCCTCGAGAGGCTCGAGAGGGTCTCCAGCGAGTTTCCTCCCCTTTCTAGAAGCTCGTTCACTCGCGAACCCAGCCTCTGCCGGGTGGCTTCGGCGACCGCCTCCAGCAAGGCATCCCGGGACTCGAAGTGGCGAAACAGAGCGGGCTGGGTGACGCCGACCCTCTCCGCCACGTCCCGCGTGGTCAGGCGATCGATGGAGACTTCCGCCAGCAGGGAAAGCGCCGCCTCGATGATCTGTCCCTTGCGGTCGTCGGCTGGGAGGTGCTGTGTCATGGAGAGAGTATGTTATCGTTCGATAACATACAATCCAACCGTCCGCTGCGAATCGCTCAGGTGGCGGAGCGGCGCTTGCGGCGCCAGTTTGCCAGCTTGATCTGCAAGAAGCTGTCGAGCTTCGATTCTTCCTGGCCCCGCCAGAAATTGCGGATCACCCGCCAGATCCGTCCCGGGTGGGTGACGAAGTAGACCGAGTAGAAGTTGAGCAGGATGAACCAGCGGTACAGGGTCAGCTTCCAGGCCGGCAGGTGGAGGGAGTAGTTCCGGTCATTGGTCAGGAAACGATCGTGGACGAAGATCGGCGTCATCAGCGCCTCGTCATCCAGGGAGATCCGTCCCATCTCCATCAGCTCGTCGTACAGCTCCGTCGCCGGAATCGGGAAGAAGAAGCCGCATGCCACATCTTCGACCCCCTTGAGGGCCAGCTTCCGGGCGAACCGGAAGTTCTCCCGGATGTTCCTGGCCTTGTCGTGAGGGAAGCCGAGCACGATGAAGCAGGTGAGGTTGATCTTCTGCTTGACCGCCGCGTCGATGGCGCTGAACAGCGACTCGGCCGTCATCATCTTCTTGACCTGCTTGCGGGTCTCGGCCGAGCCGCTCTCCGGCGCGTAGCAGAGCGTGCGGCAACCCGACTCGAACAGCAAGGGAGCCACCTCGTCGTCCACGGTCTCGCACCGCGTTCCCGAGGGAAGCTGCCAGCGAATGTCGAGCTCGCGGCGAATGATCTCCTTGCAGAAATCGATGATCCACTGCTTCTTGAGGATCGCGGTCAGGTCCTGGAACGGGAAGTTGTTCGCCCCGTATGTCTTCACGTACTGCTCGATCTCGTCCGCCACCTCCTTGGGCGAGCGGGAGAACCAGTTTCTCGACCACATCCTCGGGCTCGAGCAATACGTGCACGCGTACGGACACCCTCTCGTGGCGAGCATCGGCACCATGTAGCCGTAGTCGATGCCGGTCTTCATGCCGTGAGAATTGTAGGTGTCCAGGTCGAACAGGTTCCAGGCGGGATGCGCGATCTCGTCCACGGCCCTGATCCGCTTGCGCCGCGGGTTGATCCGGATCTCCTCCCCATCCCGGTAGCAGAGCCCCTCGATCTTGGAGGGGTCGAACTCGTCTCCGTTCCGCAACCTGCTTTCCAGCGCGGCGAAGATCTCGACCGCGGTGTCCTCCCCTTCACCCAGAACCGCGTAGTCGATCGGGGCCGCCTTCATGCTGAACTCGGGCAGGCCGCTGAAGTGTTCTCCGCCGCAAACCAGCGGCAGGTCGGGACGCCGATCCTTGAGGATGTGGATCAACCCCCTGACCAGTGGCCAGCTGAAGCTCCACATGTTCGTCAGCCCGATCGCCTCGGTCTCCGGCAGGATGCGATCCACGATCTGCTCAGGGGAGAGGCCGAGCCGCACGACCCTGCCCTCGGGCACCGCCTGCTCCGGCGCTTCAGCCAGCCCGTCCAGCACCTTTACCTCATGGCCGGCCCGCAGGAGGGCGCCGGCGATGTAGGCCAGACCCAGAGGCGGCGCGGGCCGCAGCGAGGTCAGCGCCTTGGGGTTCATGTAGACGGGAGGATGGATCAGCTGGATCTTCATCGAGGCGAACCGGGTACTCCAGGCAGGAAGAGGAGAACTATAGCCTTCTTTCGACGGGCCGGCGCGCAGAAGTTGAGGCGCAGCGAACCGGGTCCTCCTGAGGCATCAAAGCGGCCTTCCGGGGATCCAGGGAGCCCGTTCCCAGCCTTCCCGTCGGGGCCTTCCCGGCCTCAGACCCGGTCGTACTTTCCCGTGTCGGAGGAGCGGTTCACCAGGTAGCAGGTGGCGCAGGCCCCGTAGGGACGCGCGGAATGGACCCGGCGCCGCATCTCGCGGTACATCCCGTTGTTCCACTGCTCGGCGAACGTCGATCCCGCCACGGTGCCATTGGAGTGGATACCGGAAAGACAGCAAGGAACCACGTCACCGTTCGGCCCCACGTACAGCCGCTGCCACAGGAACCAGCAGCGGATCGGGTCGGGCGGCGGGGCCGCGGGCTCCTCCGCCCCTCTTTCGATCACGAATGGAGGAGGGAGATTGACCGAAATGTCGAGCTCCGTCGCGACTTCCCGCGCCCGCTCCAGGACATCGTTGGTGTGTTGCTTGCTCGCGAGACTCTGATCAAGCATCTCGTGCCGGAACCCCTCTTCCAGGAGGACCAGATGATTCACGGTGACATGGGAGCCGCCATGATCCTTCGCCAGCCGGATGAAGTCGGGCAGCTCATCCACGGTGCTCCTCATCAGGATCGTGTTGAAGTGGATCGGCGCCCGCTCCGCCTCGGGGAGGCGGTTCAGATGGGTGTTGTACAGCTTGAGGTTCGCCAGCACCTGCTTCAGGTCACTGCCGACCCGCAGCCGGTTGTGGGTCTCGGGCGTGGCGCCATCGATCGAGACGGTCAGGAGGCCCATGCGTCGCGCCAACCGCTCCGCGAGCAGATCGCCCTTGATCAGCGAGGCGTTGGTGACCAGCTCCAGCCGGACTCCGAACCGCTCCATGTCGGAGATCTTCTCGAGGATCCGTGGCGTCATCATCGGTTCGCCGTAGGCCGAGAGCTGGACCGTCTCCGCGGCGGGGTAGAGCTCGCTGACGACCTTCTCGTACACCTCGTCCGTCATGGTCCAGTTCACGCCCTTGCCGTAGGCCTGGGGGCAGAAGCCGCATTTCAAGTTGCAGACCGTTGAATTGGTGGTGTTGATCCAGGTCGGAAGGGAATCGCAGATCTCCCGGTCCTCAGCCTCGGCCTCCTCCGCATTCCTCCGGTTCTCGGCCTTCAGAGCCGTGAGTTCGTCGGCAGGGATCACCTCCCCCTGGCGGACGCGGTGGGTAATACCTCCCAATCGAGCCAGAAACTCAAGCGACATGGCGGCTCCTTCTGAGCCCGAAAATTACAGTAGGAAGTCCGGGGGCCCCCCGGCCGGATTTCAGGGTACACTACTCGGACCTCACTCGCCTCCGAATGAGTCACCCGCGCGTTCGAGCCTAGCGCGACGGGATGCGGAGCGCTGGTTTGGTTCCATGCTCAACGGGTGATTTTCGGGAAGACGGGTCCCTCGGCGGGCTTGGGTCGTGCTCGCTGCTATCGAAAAGGAAGGAACCTGTCGTGAAGAGACGCCGTGTCGGTTTCGTGTCTTTCTTGCTCCTGGGAGTGGGACTGGGGACTTACGCGGTCGCATCGAGCGATTTCGGGGAAGCGCCGGAAGCGCAGAGCCCGATCGCCGTGGTGCCGGCCGCAGAGGAGCCCAGTCCGAACTACCTCCGGATGCAGAGGAATGCGATTCCGGTGCCGAGTGGAGCGGTGCGGGACGGCAGGTACAAAGTGGCCCCGGCGATCGTATCGCCGAGCAGATGAGGGGATGATCAGATGAGAATCCTCCCAAAACACCCTCTGTTCCTGATGCTCTGTCTCCTGGTGATCCTCGGCGCCTTCACCGGAGCCGCGGGTGCGGCGATCATCACGGTGGATGACGACGGCCTGGCCGACTACGACAACATCAGTGACGCGATCGCCAACGCCAATACCGGCGACACGATCCTGGTTGCGGCCGGCACCTACGAGGAGCAGGTGATCGTCAACGTCCAGGTCTCCATCGTCGGTGCGGGCGTCAACCAGACGATCGTCATGCCGTCGATCTCGAATGCGGGAACCGGTTCCGGCTCCCAGGTCGCCACGACCACCTGGGTTTTCCGCATCCAGGCGAACAACGTCATCATCACCGGGCTCACGGTGAATGGCAACAACCCGAATCTCTCGGCCGGGATCGACGCCCGGGGCGGAATCATCACCGACTACTCCACGGGGACCTATAGCGGCCTCCAGGTGTCGAACTGCATGGTGACGAACGTCAGTTTCCGGGGTATCTACGCCGCCGCCGGCGGGACCGCGCATCAGTTCCAGTCGAACAATGTCACCAACGTGAACGCGCACCCGCTCGACTCGGCGGGCATCTTCTTCTACGGAGCCGAAGGGAACGCCATTCTCAACACGGTCGAGAACTGTTCGATCGGCATCGGCTTCCACCAGGGTGGCGGGGGCACGATCCAGAACAACGTTCTCAGGAACTGTGAGCTGGGCGCCCTGGCCAACAGCAGCGTGACGCCGGTCAACGTCGAGGACAATGTCATCACGGACTGTGATCAGGGCGTGCAGTCGATTGCTGTGGATACCACGGTCAGCGTCCTGACCAACATCATCACCGGTTGCTTGACCGGCCTGACCTTCTTCGGCATGGGCGCCAACACGAACGTCGTGGCCGGCAACGTCATCGACTGTCAGAACATCTCCAACTCGAACGGCGTCTTCGCCTCCACGGATGTCTCCCCCTGGGGCTACGGCAACCTGAATCTGACGTTGACCAACAACGACATCATGTATTCCGAGTACGGCATCGTCCTGAGCGAGGATGTCGGCAACAACTCGTACGCGCTGAACTGCACCATTTCCGGCGGCGCGACGCTGTACAACAGGTTCATCGGAAACTTGTCGTTCAACCTCTACCTGCAGGATTGCAATGACGATGTGGACGCGACGTACAATGTCTGGGGCGCGGTGACGCCTTCGGTGATCGAGGCGGCCATCTGGCATCAATTCGACGACCTCTCCCTCGGTCTCGTCACCTACACGAACACGATCAACCTGTACATCACGGTCGACGACGACGGCACCGGCGACTTCTACACCATCAACCCGGCGGTGCAGAACCTGGTTCCAGGCGGCACGATCCTGGTGAAGCCGGGATCGTACGTGCAGGACGTCGTGATCGACCGGAGCTGCATCATCCAGGGCTCCGGCACCGACTCCGATCCCCTCGTCGGCACGGTTCTAAGCGGCGCGTCCGTCGATGCGGCCTTGGTCGTGGTCAGTGTGACCGGGTCCGACGTCACCATCGACAATCTGCGGATCGATGGCACGCAGCCGACCTACGCCCGGGCGCGGCACTGCGTGTACGGGAACGGCATTTCGAACCTGAAAGTGACCGACTGTGTCATGGGTACGGCGCGCTCGGCCATTCATTACGAAAACAGCACTGCCGGCGTCTTCCTGCGCAACGAGATCTTCGACTTCGGCCTCAACGTGAACACGGGCGGCGGGATCTTCGTCCAGAACGCCACCGCGACGGTCGGGACGTTCGGCAGCGGAAACTACCTGCACGACGGTGTGGCGTCCGGCGTGATTCTCAACGGTGGATCGAGCGGTACCGTCACCGGGAACCGGGCCGCGAACTGCGGCGTGGGGTACCTTGCGTACGCTGTCGGAGGCGCGGCGACGTTTGATCGCAACGAGGCTCGCGACTGCCTCCAGGGTTTCCAGGGCTTCGGCAACCTGGCTCCCGTGACCTACACCGAGAATGTCACCATGGACTGCCCGACCGGCTTCACGCTGTTCGGCCTCGGCGGGCAACTCCACACCTACACCGACAACTACATTCGCAGTCGGACCTCTCCGGCCGGTTCCGCTGGATTCTACTTCACCACCACTTCGCCGCTGGGCGACTCCGACCTGAACGCGGTCTGCCGCGGCAACGTCATCAGCGGCGGCACCAACTGCATCCAGCTCTATGAGAGCGCCACCAGCATGTCGTACCAGATGAACGTCGATCTGGATGGCTCGACCAATCCCAACTGGATCACCGGTGGCACGTCCCAGGCGCTTCGACTCACCGGCTGCAACGACAATATCGACGCGTCGGACAACTACTTCGCGAGCACGAACGCGACCACCGTGGAGGGCATGATCTTGCACCAGGTGGACAACCCGGCCCTCGGGCTGGTCGACTTCAGCGGGCTCCTGGCGCCTGGCCCGGACATCCGGCGGCGCGGCCAGATCGTCGACCTGCAGTACCTCTCGCTGCTCACGACCGGAGCGCCGGGTGATTCCGTGTTGTTGATCTGGGGCGTGGTGCCGGCCAACATCAACACGAGGTACGGGATCCTGCGGATCTCTCCGTTCATCGTGGTGACCGGCTATCCGACCCAGAGTCAGGGTCTCGGCATCCTCGAGTTCGTCGTCCCGGTGCACACCCCCCATGCGGGTGTGACGCACTACTTCCAGGCCCTCGTCGGGAACAACCCCAACAACTTCCTGACGAACAGAGCACAGGCGACGACTCCGCCGCTCCCTGAATAGGGGGGGCCGGGAATAGGCTTTGACTCGGCTGTTCGGAAGTTATCATGTGATAACAATGATACCGAGCAGCCGAGGAGGCGCCGATGAGCGATCCTGACCTGTGCCTGGCCGATTTCTTCAAGGCGGACCACCGCGCCTGTGATGCCGCCTGGACCGAGGTGGAAGAGGCGGTGGAGGAGGGCGACGCGGCCACATGCAAGTCCGCCTTCGAGCGGTACGACCGGATCCAGCGCCGTCACCTCCGGATGGAAGAAGAGGTGATGTTCCCCGCTTTCGAGAAAAGGAGCGGGATGACGCAGGGTCCGACCCAGGTCATGCGCATGGAACATCAGCAGATGCGCGGCGTGCTCGAGCAGATGGCGCAGGCGGTGGCCGGCTCTGATTTCCAGGAACTGCTGGACCAGGGGGACACCCTGCTGATGCTGATTCAACAGCACAACCAGAAGGAGGAGGGGATCCTCTACCCCATGGCCGACAAGGTCCTGGCTGCCGAGTGGAACGTCCTCCGGGAACGGCTCGCGGAACTCTGACCCCCGGACAATCACACCCGGCAGGGACGCTCTCCGGGTGAAGACGTTTGCCTTCAGCGATCGAGCTGCGCTCGCAGCCGGGCGGCGTTGGTTTGGAAGTCGGGATCGTCCGGCCAGAGGGTGGCGCCTCTTTCCAGGAGTTCGAGGGCCTGGCGGGCCTGGCCCACCCGGTCGAGAGACAGGGCCAGGAGGGTGACCGTCAACTTACGTTCCGCCCCTTGTTGCACGCGAGGGGTCAGCAGATCGATCACTTCGGTGAACCTCTCTTGATCGAACAGCAGGCGTCCGAGGACGTCAGCGGCGAGCCGGTTGTCCGGAGACGATTCCAGCAGCGTTCGGAGCTGCTGGATCGCCTCGCCGGTCTGGCCCTGGCCGGCGAGGACCGCTGCGTTGTAGAAGGTGCGCATCTCCTCGAGGTGGTCCGCGGGATTCGGCAGGCCTGCGACCTTCAGCGGATGGGGGACCGTGGACCTTGCATCCCCGCCGCCCACGTAGCCAAGCGCCATCAGGTCCTTGCCGAACTCCCCTTGCCCCGGTTGATCCGCGGGTTCGAGTGAAGGCAGGTCGGCCAGGCGTGAGATGCACGTCCTGAACTCCCGGGCCAGCGACTCGCGACCCGGCAGGACGTTGGTCGCCTGCGGCCAGTCATCCGCGAGGAACAACTCCGGGCGCGAGCCGTGGAGGTACGTCGCCCGGGCATCGGCCCAGCCGGAGAGCGGACTCCAGCCGTAGCTCAGGTACCCGGAGCACGACTCGAAGTAGACGCCCCGGTCAGCGGGGATCCGCGCCCGGAACAGGTTCATGCCGTCCACCGGTCCGGGCTCTCCCAGTCCCATGCCGCGGATGAAGGTCGGGAAGAGGTCGGCGACGCTCACCTGTTCGTCGGAACGCTCCCCGGCCCGCGCGCCCCCTGGGTCGTGGAGCAGCAAGGGAACGCGGATGGTGGCATCATAGATGAACACCGAATGGGTCGGTTCGCCATGGCGGCCCAGTGACTCGCCGTGGTCGGCCACGACCGCCAGGAGAGCGTCTTCCAGCACCTTTTCCCGATCCAGGGCGAGAAGCAGCTCGCCGATGGCCGCATCCGCCTGGGCCACCTCCGCCAGATAAGGAGCGATGGCCGGCGGCGCCGTCCCGGCGACCTGTTCGACGAACTCCGGGTCCGCCTCGTACGGTGCGTGGGGATCGAAGTAATGCACCCAGAGGAAGAACGGCCGATTGCGGTCCCGCTGCGCCAGCCAGGAAAGGGCGGCCCGCGTCACCGCGCCTGCCTTCCGCTCCAGCATGTGAATCTGATCGCGCGAGCTGGATCCCGCCGGGGCGTCGTACACGTCGAATCCCTGGTCCAGGCCGTACGGAGCCGAGAGCACCACCGCCGACACGAAGGCCGCGGTCTGGAACCCCTCCGCCCGCGCCCTCTCGGCCAGCGTCGTGGCGGACGGAGGCAGCGGCCGGTAGCCGTTGTCCCGCACCGAATGGCGCAGGGGATAGAGACCGGTCATCATGGAGGCGTGCGAGGGCAGGGTCAGCGGCGCCGCGGCGCGGGCGTTCTCGTAGACGAGGCACCGCTCCGCCAATGCGTCCAGATGCGGCGTGATCCTCGGCTTCTCCCCGTACAGACCGAGGGCATTGCGGTTGGTCGTATCGACCGTGATCAGGATGCCCGAGTGGGTCGCTTCCGGTTTCCCGCCGCAAGCCGAGAGGAGCGGGGCAAGCAGCGCGAACAGGATGGCGTGCACAGGTCTCATCGCGACCGGGATCCGGGATGCGGGTCAGTCGCCAAGGTAGCCCATCTCCCGCAGTTGCTCCAGCTTCTCGGCATCCAGCGCGGCCCGCTCCGTGCCGACCACCGGCTGGAGCAGCACCTCGAGCGTGGGGACGAACTGGTGGAACAGGCTTCTCGGCCAGGCCGCATCATCTTGCAGCAGGTTCTCCCGTTCGAGCGGGTCGAGTTCCAGGTCAAAGGCGTAGAGCAGTTCCTCCTTCCGGACCGCGTCCAGATTGTCGTACCCGATCACCTTTCTGGACCCCTGGATCAGGGCCAGAGTGGGCTTCCCGAGGTTCCGGCACTGGAAGACGTACGCCGGCCGGTCATTCTCCAGGGAAAGCAGCGGCTGTCCCGGCCAGCCCGGATCCGGCGCGAGGCCCGCCAGCCTGGCCACGGTGGGCGCCAGGTCGACCAGCCCGGCGGAGTGTTCCACCACCCCGGCTGTGATGTCCGCGCCGCTGATGAACAGCGGGATTCGCGCCAGCTCCTCCCAGACCGTTCCCGTGTGCAGGATGACATCATGCTCCGCGAACGCTTCCCCGTGGTCGCTGGTGAAAATCAGGTGTCCGCCTGCAAGCACGCCCCGGGCCAGCAGCTCACCGTGGAACTCCCTGAACGCACGGTCCAGATCGATCACGCCGCCGAGATAGTGCCCCCTGAGCTTCCCGGCGACTTCCCGGACCGCCGGCCAGTCCCACTGATCCTGCGGGCCGGCGAGCAGACCGACCATTTGCCGGTCGAGATCCGCGAAGTTCCCCTGAATGGCGAGCTCCTTACCGCGGGACTCAACCGTCTCCCGGCTGACCACGTACGGGATGTGCACCCGGTAGGTCTGCACGAAGAGGAAGATCGGGCGTCCGTCGTCCGCCTCCAGGAACTGCCGTGTCCGCCGGAGCGTGGTCCCGAAGCCCGGGCTCTGGTTGTCCCGGTCCATCTCATCGAACCACTCGAATCCCTGGTCCATGCCGAAGCGGTGCGAGACCATCACCGAATCGGTGATCGCGCCGGTCCGGTACCCCTCCCGGGAGAGGAGTTCGGCGACGGTATGCAGCTCCTCCGACATGGCCCAGCCCTTCCCATGAACCCCTGTCTGATGGGGGTACATTCCGGTGAACAGCGAAGCGTGCGCCGGCAGCGTGTGCGTGCTGACCGACCAGCTGCGGCGGAACAGCAGGCTCTCCCTGGCCAGTTGATCCAGATACGGCGTGAGCCCCGGCGTGCCTCCATACGCCTCCATGTTGTCGGCCCGGAAAGTGTCCGCCAGGAACACCACGATGTTCGGGCGGGTCTCGTTGGTCCGCCTCCGGGAAGATTCGCCAGGAACGATCGGCGTGATGATCGGCGCCAGGAACGAGCTGTAGGCCAACGCTCCCCGGACCTCGAAGCGAAGCTCGACCCTTCCTTGCCCCTCGAACCCCACGACGTGCCCAAAGGACCGGGTCTGCCCCGAGGCAACTTGCTCATGCTCGAACAGCAGCTTCCCATCGGCGTACACGAGAAAACGCACCGCGTCGGAAGGGGCGCAGCCTCGCAGCAGCAACGGCTCGGAGCAGGTCTGGAAGCGGAGTGAGCACTTGCCCGGAATCTCCACCTCCCGGACCAGCGCCTCGCCGGGCCAGAGAGAGAACCCGTCGCCCGAGAATCGATTGCCGCCCACTCGGAAGTTCCCGTTCACGTTCCCGCGCCGTTCGGTGTGGATCTGGAGGCGGGCCTCCCCGGGAGGCGCGCCGTCCTTCTCCAGCACCAGCAGCACCGCCGAATCGGTAACCAGGAATGAACCGGGCTCGAGGGCGCTGGCTGTTCCGGATCGCAACTCCCTTGAATAGGCGAACTCCCGGCCCGCCGCGGTCAATCTCTGTCCCGGCTCTTCCGCCGACGGCTGGCCGCTGCCCCGGATCGACACCGGCGCGGACCAGATCGTCACGTCCGGATCGGGGGAACTGCCTGGCCTCCAGTCCTCTGGAAGAAGCGTCGTCTCCACCCAGGGCCGTCCGTCAATCTCGGTCCGCAAGAACCGGCGCCCGCCCGATGAGGTGAACTCGACGACCCGCCGGCTCTCGTCCCTCACGGCGCCGCCGGTGTCCTTGGCCAGGAGAATCGGCTCCAATGCGGGTTTCTCACCGCATCCCGGCGCGAACTGAAGAACAGCCAGTCCGAGCAAGGTCGGCCGGCAGAGGCGAAGAACTGCACGCATGGACCCGAATGGTACGTGTCGTGGCGGAGGAAACCAACTGAACCGGATCGATTCCGACCCCGACTTCTTCAGCAAACCGATCAGCTTCTTCGCCGGGCGCTTCGATCCCTACACTTCAGGCATGACGCTCATCTCCATCTCCAGGCGGCTCGCGCGGGAGGCGGACAGGCTGCGCTTCCTGCCGCCGGTCACCCACATCTACAACCCGCTGGTCTATGCCCAGGGACCCGCCGAGGAGTACCTGCGCCGCCACGCCAGACCCTCGCCCGAGGGTCTGCTGCTCGGGATGAACCCGGGGCCGTTCGGCATGGCGCAGACCGGCATTCCTTTCGGCGAGGTCGGTTTCGTCAGGGACTGGATGCGGCTGAAAGGCCGGATCGGGCGTCCCGACCCCGAGCATCCGAAGCGGCCGGTGCTCGGGTTCGACTGCCCGCGCAGCGAGGTCAGCGGCCGCCGCCTCTACGGCTGGGCCCGGGAACGGTTCGGCACGCCCGAGGCCTTCTTCGCCCGGTTCTTCGTCTGGAACTACTGCCCGCTCGTCTTCCTGGAGGCAGGGGGCAAGAACCGCACTCCGGACAAGCTGCCCGCGGCGGAACGGAGCGCTCTGTTCGCGCTCTGCGACCGCGCGCTGGTGGAGGTGGTGGAACTGCTCCGTCCGCAGCGGGTCATCGGCATCGGCCGCTTCGCCACCGACAGGGCGCGCGCCGCTCTCCGATCGCGTCAGGGCGAGGTAGCCACCATCTTGCACCCGTCTCCCGCCAGCCCCCTGGCCAACCGGGGCTGGGCCCGCCAGGTGGAGGAGCAACTCGCCGGTCTGGGAATCGACCTGTCTCGCGAATGACCGCCTGATTCGGGAGAAGACCGTCCTTGTTCCCTGGGCCGGCACGTCCTACAAGGGCTTGACCAAACCTGGAGGTCGGCCCCATGCCCCTGTCGGTCTACAACACGCGCACTCGCACCAAGGAACTGTTCCGCCCGGCTCACGCCAGGGTCGTGCGGATCTACACGTGCGGACTCACCGTGTACGATCCGATGCACATCGGGCATGCGCGCACCTATTGCTTCTGGGATACCTTCCGCCGCTACCTGGAGTACCGCGGCTTCCATGTGGTCAGCGTCATCAACTACACCGATATCGACGACCGGATCATGGAACGGTCTGACAAGAGCCGCGGCTGCATGGACGTGGCCGAGGCGGTGATCGCCCGCTTCCGGGAGGACTGCCGGGCTCTCCATCTCAAGGACTACGCGGCCTACACCCGCGCGACCGACTTCGTGGCGGACCAGATCGAGATGGTGCGGAAGCTGATCGAGAAGGGGCACGCCTACGTGGTGAACGGCGAGGTCTTCTACGACGTGACCAGTTTCGAGCATTACGGAGAGCTTTCCAGAAACAAGCTCGACGAACAGGAAGTGGGGGCGAGCGGCCGCGTGGGCGAGGATGTCTCGCGCAAGCGGCATCCGGCGGACTTCACCCTCTGGAAACCGTCGGAAGAGGGTCAGCCGAGCTGGCCCACCGGGCACGCGGCCTGGCCCTCGGGGAGGCCCGGCTGGCACATCGAGTGCTCGGCGATGAGCGGCGCCCTCCTGGGCGACCACTTCGACGTGCATGGCGGCGCGGTGGACAACCTCTTTCCGCATCACGAGAACGAGGTCGCCCAGAGCGAGGTGTTGTTCGGCCGGCCGTGGGTCACCTACTGGCTGCACCCGGAGCATCTCGACCTCCGCGGCGAGAAGATGAGCAAGAGCCTGGGGAATGTGGTGGGGGTGCCGGAGCTGCTCGCAGCGAACGAGTACGACGAGATCCGCTGGTTCTTCGCGGCTCATCACTATCGCAGCAAGCTGCCGTATTCCAAGGAGCTGCTGGAGCAGTCCGTGGCTGGATACCGGCGGATCGCCCGGCTCTTCTCGGTCCTGGAGGAGCGGCTCGACGGTTTCGACGTGGCCGCGGCCGCGGTTCCTTCCGAGTATGCGAGCCTGAGGAGCGAGGAGACCGCGATCCCCCGCTTTCGCGCGCGGTACGAACAGGGAAGCTACCAGGAGCAGACGGCCCGCTTCCTGGAAGGGTTCGTTGCCGCCATGGACGACGATCTGAACGGCCCGAAGGCCGTGGCGGCCCTGTTCGACTATGTCAACGGGCTGTACGCCGCGGGCATCGAACACTCGGAAGACCTGCCCGGCCTGCTCGCGGTCTATCGCGCCCTGGCCAGGCACCTGAGCGTCTTCGGCATCGAACGGGCCAGGCCGGCGCTGTACCCCGAGCTGTGCGCGGAGTATGCGCAACCGCCCGCGCTGGGAGCCTCCGGACGGGGCGGCGATCAGGTCGTCGACCGGCTGCTGGAGATGCGTCAGGAGGCGAGGGAGCGGAAGGACTTCGCCCAATCCGATACCATCCGTGACCTCATGAAGGAGGCGGGGGTGGAGGTGGAGGACACCCCGGAAGGCTCTCGCTGGAGCGTCTGACCGGCTGGCCGGGCAACCACCAGATCACGATCGCGGAGAGGACCGCCGTGGCGGCGCCCACATGCAGGGCAACGGCGAAGGTTCCGGTCAGGCGGAACAGCAGGCCCATCATCGGCTGGGTGAAGAGCTGCACCCCGCGGGAAAGGTTGTAGAAGCTGGAAGCGGCCGTGGCCCGGACGTCAGCCCGGTAGTGCTGCGCGAATAGCACCCCGAAGCAGGACCACGTGCCCGCCCCCAGGCCGACGGCGGCCATGGCGAACCCGAACAGGACGAGGTTGCTGGAGAGAGAGTCGTAGTTCTTGGCGACCAGCAGCAGGCCGGCGCAGAAGATCAGGCAGTAGCCGGTGAAGACCCGCCGGCGGCCGAAGCGGTCGGCCAGGAAGCCGAAGGAGATGTCGGCGACCACATGCACGGAGTTGACGCCGATCTGGAACCAGCCGACGAAGCTCCAGCTCGCCCCGGCGTCCTTCAAGAGCAGGGAGGGGAGCCAGGCGTAGGTGCACCAGAAGCCGGTCATGTGCAGGGAGAGCAGGAGCAGCAGGGCGGCGCTGGTCTTCAGGTAGGGGGGGCGCGCCAGGTCGAGCAGTGCGCCGCTCTTCTTGCCGGGCGCCCGATCCTCGCCGGGCAGGGCCCAGCGGGCGAACACCACCAGGACGGCCGGCACGGCGGAGTAGAGGAAGCAGTCCCGCCAGCCGATCTCGGGCCCGATGAAGCATGCCACCGCGGCGGCCAGCGCCATGGCGATCGGGCTGCCCGCCTGCAGGATGCCGGCCGCCCGGGCCCGCTGCCTGTCCGGGAACGCCTCGGCCACGGTGGCGTGGCCCACGCCCCACTCGCCGCCCACACCGACGCCGGTGACGAGGCGCGCGGCCATCAGGGAGAAGAAGCCGTCCGCGAAGGCGGTCAGGAGCATGCCGAGAGAGAACACCAGGATGCTGATCTGCAGCGAGAACCGGCGCCCGATGCGATCGGCGATCCGGCCGAACAGGATGCCTCCCACCGCGGTCGCCCCCAGGGTCGCCCCCAGGATCCAGGCAATCTCCAGGTCGGAAAGCCCGAGTTCGTCAGCGATCGAGATCTTCAAGAAATTGAAGAGGATCAGATCGTAGAAGTCGAAGACCCAACCGAGCCAGCAGAAGAGGAGTACCTTTCCCCGCCCGGCCGCGAAGAACTCACGCATGACGATTCAGCATACCCTTCTTCTCCGTTTCGGCGAGATTCATCGTCAGGCCCATCCTCGAACTGGCAGCTCCACGCATCGGGTGATGAGGGCGGCCTGGCTCTGCCGGTACAGTACCGACCGGCGTCATGGCATCAACCTGTCAGGTGGAAGTCCACGATGACCGGATAGTGATCCGACCCGACGTCCGGACCGATGATCCTCTTTTCGATCTCGATCCCTTCCGAGTGCAGGCAATGGTCGATCGGGATCAGGAGCGGCGGGACGTTCACCGGCCACGTCGGCTGCACGCCGAACCCCCTGGACGAGTCGAACAGTCGGGCCTCCTTCAGCAGCTTCCTGTACGGGTACGACCATGAAGTGACGTTCAGGTCTCCGAGCAGGAGCACCGGGCGCATCTCCTGCCCGAGGAACCCGGGAATCTGGGCGAGCTGACCGTCTCTCCAGGCGGTGTATTCCGCGCTGGCTGGAGGCGGCGGATGGGTGCCCAGGAAGAGGAAGCTGTGATCCGACAACTCGAACCTGGCCAGAATCGACGGCACTGCCGCGTCGCCGATTTCCACGATTGCGGCGCTCGCCAGCGGCAGCCGGCTGAACAGCCCGATGCCGAAGTTGTCCATGCGCGGTTTCACGATGCGGTGCGGGTGGGATGTCGCCAGCTTCTCGAGTCTTCTCACCCACACGTGATCGATTTCCTCCAGCAGGACGAAATCCGGATCGAACTCATCGATCAGGGCGAGCACGCGGTCCGCGTCACCGCGTTCCGAATTGACGTTGACCAGCATTGCCCGCAGCGTTGCCGACCTCCCCGCTGTCTCCGGAACCGGTGGTGGGAGGCAGAAAGGAGCGACCATCGCGAGATTCGCGAGCGCAAAGACCAGGGCCGTCAGCGACGCCTTCGGCCGCCGCGCCACCGCCAGGAGGATGCCGACGGCAAGCAGCACGACCAGGTACTGAACGCGGAAGCAGGAGGCCAGGTCGATCGGCCACCAGAGGAATCCGAGAAAGCCGAGGGCGGTTCCCAGGCAGGCAAGCAACCCCACTGCCTCGGCCAGCCGGACGAAGTAGGCCTTGACGGCCGCAGCCAGATAGATCGTCGATGCCACGCGCCGCTCTCTTACGCCCCCTGAACATCCACACCCGGTGAAGCGATCTATCACCAAACGTGATTGTTCGGGTCAACGCGTGATGTCGCCAGTGAATTCGTACCGGTAGCGGCGGAGTTCCGGTAGTACCAGGCCCTCCCGGTCCAGGTTGGAAAGCGCTGCCGCGGCACAGTTGCACACATCCTCAGCATCGGCTCAGGCCTCACCGAGCGCCTCGCGAACTTTCGCGATCAGGCGAGCGGTCCGGTACGGCTTTTGAATGAAGTCGGACGGTCTCCCGTCTTCAAAACGGTGGATGACTTCGTGCGCGCTGTAACCGCTCGACAGGATGACAACCGCGTCGTCGCGCACTCGCCGCAGCTCGCGAAAGGTTTCTTCGCCGTCCATCCGTGGCATGGTCAGGTCGAGAATCACGCAGCGAATCTCATCCGCCTTCTCGGAGTAGATCTCGAGCGCCTCCTCCCCGCTCGTGGCCGTGAGCACGGTGAGACCGACACCCTCGAGCATGCGCTTGCCCACGAAAAGGACGCTCTCCTCGTCGTCGACGAACAGGACGGTCCCGTGCCCCCGCCAACTCTCGGCCTTGGCGGGTTCTCGGGCCTCATGCTCCGCGGGCCCGTGTGGAAGAGGAGTACTGCCAGTCATTTCGAGTCCCTGGATCGTTCGGAGCTTTGACAGAGCAACGCCCTTCGCCCTCCGATAGCCCCGGATTCGAGCGACGCGATTCCAAAACCGCCAGAGTGGCGGCCATGTCGTTACCCCTATGGTAGCATCAGCGGCTGTCCGCCTCCCTGCCAGTGTCCGGGGAGGCACCAGAGGATCCAAACCGAGGACCGTTTCCAAATGCTCATCTCTCTTGCTCTTCACACCCTGGCGACGATTCTCTGGGTCGGGGGCATGTTCTTCGCGTACGTCTGTCTCCGTCCCGCGGTCGGCCGGATCGAACCGCCGGAGGAGCGCCTGAAGTTGTGGCGGCACACCTTCGCCCGCTTCTTCCCCTGGGTCTGGCTGTCGATCGCAGCCCTGCTGGGATCCGGACTCTGGATCACCCTCGTTCCGATGGGTGGCTTCGGCAAGGTTGCGGTTCATGTCCACATCATGATGACGCTCGGCATTCTGATGATGGCGCTGTTCGCCCGCCTCTTCTTCGCCGGCTGGAGGAAGTTCGCCGCGGCGGTCGACGCCGGCGAGTTCGAGCCGGCGAAGGTTCAACTGGCTCGAATCCGGCATGTGGTGGCCGTCAACCTCATCCTCGGAGTCGCGACCGCGGTCATCGGAGTGACGGGAAAGTACTGGGGCTGACTCCCTGTTTGTCGCGGGTCGGCGCGATCGGTAGTCTCGGCAGGATGAGGCGGTACTACCGGGGCGACTTCCAGCCGGAACTGGAGGCCGCCTTCTTGAACGAACTGAGGGGGATGCGGCGGGAAGACCCGCTCGAGCCGGTCGTGGTCGTGGTCCCGTCGAACCTGCTGAAGCTCCATCTGAGGCGGCTGCCGGCGCGGCGCGGACTCCCTCATCTGAACGTCCGCTTCCTCACCCTGCTCGACCTGGCAAGGACGCTGGCGGAGCCGGAACTGATCGAGAGGGGGCTCTCGATTCTGCCTCCCGTCGGACGGGAGATGCTGGCCAGGGACGTGGCCAGAAGCGCCGGACCCGGTACCTACTTCCACGAAGTCCGGGAGCTTGCGGGATTCGCGGCGGTGCTGGCGGCCACCATCCGCGACGTACGGGACTGCTGGATCGACGCGGGCCGGCTGAGGGATGCCGCAAAGAGCCGGAAGATCCGCGACTTCGCGAGCCTGCTGGAGGAGTACGAGCAAAGGCTCGACAGAGCGCGCTTCGCCGACGAGTCGGATCTCCTGCGCTTCGCCGAGGGTGCGGCGAAGGAGCACTCGTTCCTGGACCTGAAACATCCGTTGCTGGTGTACGGATTCTACGACTTCACCTCGGCCCAGCGGCGGTTCCTGACAGCCGCCATCCGCCGGGCCGGCGCGATCTACTTCACTCCCATCCTGGAGGGAGCGGCGTTCGCGTACGGACAGCCGACCCTCGACTATCTCGACTCGCTCGGATTCGAGTCGGCGTCGCCGCCCCGGACCGAACCGGAGCGGACGCCTCTCGCGAGTCTGCGATGTTCGTTGTTCCGCGCTCCGAAGGCGGGCGACCCTGTTCAAAGCGACGGCAGCGTGCGCATCCTCTCCTGTCCCGGAGCGCCCCGGGAGGCGAAGGAGATCGTGCGCCTGGTCAAGCAGCAGGCGAAAGAAGGCATCCCTCTTTTCGAAATCGGTGTCGTCACCAGGGGAGCGGGAGGCACGTCGCTGCTGCGGGAAGCCTTCGACGCCTTCAGCGAGGCCGCCGAGCTGGAGCCGCAACAGCGCCCCTCGCTGTTCTTGCAAGGCGGACGGCCGGTGTTGGAGCAGCGTTCCGCCCGCTCGTTCCTGCTGCTTCTGGAGCTGCTGGAGGGGCGGCTCGCGCGCAAGCAGCTGTTCGAGTGGCTGTTCTTCTCGGGACACGATGAGCGGGCGCTCTCCATGGAGCGGCTGGCCCGGCGCGCCGCGGTGACCGGAGGAAGAAATCCGGACGAGTGGATGGATCGGCTGGGGCGGCTGAGGTCGGAACTGGAAACCGATCGGGAGCGGAACGAGGAACTGCTGCGTCATCCGGAGAGCGACGAGGCCTCCCGGGCGGTCGCGGACGAGCTGTTCTCGACGCGTCTCGAGGATCTTCTGCGCCTCACGGAGTTGATCCGGCGGCTGGCCGCGCTCGGTGACGGCCTGCGCTCCGCGAGCACCTACCGCGATCGGATCGACCTGGCGGTCGGGGGATTCCAGGAGCTGGGAGGCCGCCAGCCGGAGTGGCTGCCGGTCCTGGAGGAACTCGCGGTGCTGGACCGTGTCGGCGCTGCGGCCGACCTGCGGACGTTCATCGACGCAGTGGAGACCTGTCTGAGGGGAGCCGGTTCAGGGGAGGGACGCTTCCAGCAGGGTCTGCTCATCGGCAGCCTGCTGCCCGTTCGCGGGCTCCCGTTTCGCGTGCTGGTCCTGCCGGGACTGGTCGACGGCCAGTTCCCGAGGAGCCCCGTGCCCGACCCGATCCTCCTGGATCACGAGCGGGTCCTCTTGACGGACCGGCTGCTGCCGCCGGGAGACGTGGGGCTGCCTCTTGGCAGGAAAGCGCGGGACAGGACCGCATGCTGTTCCGGCTGGCGGTGGCCGCGGCGAGGGAGCGGCTGGTGCTGACCTATCCGCGGGTGGAGCCGGTCAGCGGCTCCGAGTTGATTCCCTCCCCGCTCCTGCTGGCCGCCGCGGAAGTGCTCGAGGGGCGCAGGATCTCCATCTCCGAGCTGGACGGGATCGGGTCCGCCACGCGCGTCCCGGTCCACCCGCCCCTGGAGAGGTTGGATCTGGAGGCCCTGGACCTGGTGGAGTTCGACCTGGGCCTCATCGCAAAGGCGGTGCGGTCCGGCGACGCCGCCGCAATCCGGGCCCTCGCTGAACTGCAGCCGACCGTTCTGGACGCGCTCACCTGCGAGATGGGACGCTGGACCGAGCGCCGCTACACCTGCTTCGACGGTCTGCTCTCCCGCGGGCTGGCGCGAGAGCTCCTGGAGCAGCCGCCGGGGCGCGCGGCCGGGTCGCCCTACTCCCCCTCGCAGCTCGAGGAGTATGCGGGCTGCCCCTTCCGCTCCTTTGCGAGGCGCGTCCTGGGTCTCCCGGAACCGGAGGAGGAGGATGACCTGGTGGCGATCGACGCGCTGGAACGGGGATCCCTGCTGCACTCGATCCTGGAGCGGTTCCTTTCGGGTTGGATCGCGGCGGGCGAGCCGTTCCCCCCCGGCGAAGAGCGGGCCGCCGCGGCGCTCGAGCAGTTGCTGCTCGAGGCCCGCCGGCAGTTCGACTGCTTCCTCGAGGGACGCGCCCCGGCCCATCCGTTCCTCTTTGCGATCGAGAAGCAGCGCATGGAGGCCGACCTGCGCTTCTTCCTGGAAACCGAGATCGAGGCCGCCCAGGGCCGCGGACCGTCCCTGTTCGAGGTGCGTTTCGGGCGCGAGGGTGGCCTGCCGGCCCTTCTGGTCGGCCCGGGACGGATTCCTGTCGCGGGCAGCATCGATCGGGTCGACCTCGCCGCGGACGGCGTCCACGCCACCGTGATCGACTACAAGACCGGCAGTACCTTCCCCTGGAAGGGAGAGCTGGCCGGCGGCCGGAAGGTGCAGCTTCCGCTTTACGCGCTGGCCCTGGAGGAGGTCGCCCGTCCCGGCAGGGAGACCGTGGTCGATCAGGCCGAATATTTCTTCATGACGCGCAAGGGGAATGGAGTGCGCCGGCAAGCAGAGTCCGATTCCTGGCACGGCGGTGAGAAGTCGCGGTTGGCGCGGGCCGTGCGGCGGATCGTTTCCGCTCTGCGTCGCGGCGTCTTCCTGGCCGACCCCAGGGACGGGGCGCAGTGCGAGTTCTGTCCGTACAAACTGGTCTGCGGCCTGGGGGCGGGACTGGAGCAGAGATTCGAGAGGAAGTCGCGCCACGGCGCCGTGCGGCGCTACTTCGCACTGGAGGACGCATGACCTCCGAACCGATGGACGCGGGGGAGCGGGCGCGGGCGATGAACGAGCTGGAGACCTCGTTTCTGGTGGAGGCGGGCGCGGGGACCGGCAAGACGACGATCCTGGTCGAGCGGCTGGTGCGCCTGCTGGAGCGAGGAACCGGCATGGAACGGATCGCCGCGATCACCTTCACGGAGAAGGCGGCCGCGGAGCTGAAGGTGCGGCTCGGGGAACGCCTGGAGGAGTGCGTGGTCAGCGCCCGCGGGAGCGGAGATCAGGCGCTCGCGGAACGGTTCGAGAGGGCCCTCCTGGATCTCGATCGGGCGCAGGTCACCACGATCCATGGCTTCTGCGCTTCCATTCTCAGGGAGCGGCCGGTGGAGGCTGGGGTCGATCCCGGCTTCGAGGTCGCCGACGCGGACCGCCGCGATGTCCTGTTCGAGGAGGCCTTTGACCAGTTCCTGGCGGAGCTCTTCGCCGAGGAATCCGCGGGGCTCCGGGCGGCGCTGGAGGCGGGCATCGGCCTGCCCTGGCTGAGGGAGCTCTGCAGCAACCTGATCGAGCAGCGGGATCTGCTGGAGCGGCTGGTGCTCGACAAAGAGGAGCCGGCCGATCCGCAGGATGTCTGTCTGGGCTTCACCGAACTCGTGCGTTTCCTGGAGCAGAGCCGGGCCGCCTGCAGGAAGCCGGACGAAGACAAGCTCATCCCGCAGATCGATCGGCTCTCGGCATTCTCCCGATCGCTGGCCGGTCTCAGCCCTCTCGAGATGGCCGCGCGGCTGCTGGAGAAGGGAGTGGCGGGTCCAAAGGGAAGCCAGGGGAACTGGGCGAGCAAGGAGACCCTGAAGGAGTGCAAGGAGAGGATCAACGCCTTCCGCGCCCTCCTGGAGGAGCGGAAGGAACGAGAGAAGGAACGGCGGGCCGTGGGCCTCTTGCGGGATCTGCTGCGGCTGCCCGAAGCGTACGAGCGGGTGAAGCGGCGCAACCGGGCGCTCGACTTCTCCGACCTGCTGATCCGGACCCGGGATCTCCTCCTGCGGGACACCGAGGTCCGGCGGGACTTTCAGCGGCGATTCCAGGCGATCCTGCTGGACGAGTTCCAGGACACCGACCCGCTGCAGGCCGAGATCGCGTTCTTCCTGGCGGAGGATCCCGGCACCGGGCCGGCCGAGGACTGGAGCAAGGTCACGGTCGGGAAGGGGCGGCTGTTCCTGGTGGGAGACCCGAAGCAGTCGATCTACCGGTTTCGCCGGGCCGACATCGAGGTCTACCAGCAGGCAAAGGAGCGGGTGGTCTTCTCTGGTGGCGCGGTCTTGAAGATCCAGGTGAACTTCCGCTCGGCGCCGGCCATCCTGAAGTGGGTCAACCGCCGCTTCGAGAAGCTGCTGCAGCCGACCGAAGAGACCGCGTCGTTCCAGCCCGGCTACGTCAGCATCGAGCAGGCGCCCGGGGCCACCGATCTGGGGCCGGGCGTCTGGCTTCTGCGCGATTTCAAGCACGCGCCGTTCTACGCCAACGCGGGAGAGGCTCGAGCCGAGGAGGCGCGATGGGTGGCGGCCTTCCTGAAGCGAGCCGTCTGCGGAAAGGACCCGCTGCAGGTCCAGGAGCTGCGGGAGGGAAGGAGGATCGTCCGCCCGGCGCGCTTTGGCGACTGCGCCCTGCTCTTTCGGACCAGCACGGCATTCTCGATCCATGATGAGGCGCTCCGCTCGAACGGGATCCCGTACCGCTTCTGCGGCAGCAAGCATCTCTACAGCCGCGTGGAAGTGAAGGCGGCGGTCTCGCTCTTCCGTGCCCTGGACGATCCATCCGACGGCATCGCCCAGGTCGCCACGCTGCGTTCGCCGCTCTTTGGCGTCTCCGACGAGGACCTGGTCCGCTTCAGGATGCTGGGCGGACGGTTCGACGTCCTGTCCAGCGATCCGGAAGGAACGCCGGAAGCGCTCTCGCGGGCCAGGGAACTGCTGCGGAACCTGCGCCGGCGCCGCTTTTCCATGGGGGTTGCCCGGTTCGTGCAGGAGGCCCTCGAGAAGACCCGGGCCCTGGAGTTGTTCCTGCTGAAGCCGATGGGCGAGCAGCGCGTGGCCAACCTCCGGAGCTTCGTCGACCGGGCCCGCAAGCTGGAGGAGGCCGGCCGGACGACGTTCCGATCGTTCGTGGAGCACATCCGCGGCCAGGAACTCGGGCGCCGCGACGAGGAGGAGTCGTCCCTCCTGGACGAGGGGGACGATCTGGTCCAGGTCATGACCATACACAAGTCGAAAGGACTCGAGTTCCCGATCGTGGTGCTTTGCGACCTGGACGGAAAGGCGCGGGCGGGAGACTCGTTTCTGTTCCACCGGGGACCGCCTCCCGTCGTCGCATTCAGCGGCGCCTCCCTGCGGACGCCCGGCTTCGCCGAACTCGAAACCCGCGACCGCCTGCGGGAGGATGCGGAGCGCCGCCGGCTGCTGTACGTGGCGGCGACCAGGGCTCGCTGTCATCTGGTGCTGCCTCACTTTCGCACGGAGAAGGGGACGAGCCCCCTGTTCGTTCACCTCGCCGAGGACCCACTGTTCCAGGCCGGCGAGGAAGAGCCCTGCGTCGTTCCAAGGGAGTCGCTCGACCTGTCCGCCGGGACGGCCCGGCCGTTCCGGATCGACTTGCACCTTGCGGGACCACCCGGGGAGAAGGTGGAGCGAATCGTGCGGGAACGGGCAGACTACCGCAGTTCCCTCCGAGGCCTGTTCACGGGAGCGCTGCACGAGAATCAGATCAGCTCCGCCACGGCCAGCAAGCACGGAGCAGAGCCGGAGCTGTCACGGGGATCCCCGCCGGCGGCAGCGGGACGTCCGGCCGGCATCCGGGGGAAGGAATTCGGCAGCCTGGTTCATGAGATCCTCGAGCGGATCGACCACAGGAAGCCGGCGCCTGATCTCGAGCGGCTCGCGAGACACCGCGCAGCGCTCCTCGGACTGGACGACGGCGCGGCCCGGCAGGCGCAAGGCCTGGTCAGGAGCTTCCTCGAGTCCGACCTGGCCGATCGGGTTCGGGCGGCGCGCAGGATTCTGCCCGAAGTTCCGTTCGCCTTCCGCGCGGACGAGGGCCTCTTCGAGGGATCGATCGACCTGCTACTGGAAGAGGCGGACGGCACGCTGGTGGTCATCGACTTCAAGACGGATGATGTGCCTCCAGAGGATGTGAAGCTGCGGGCGGCTGGCTATCTCGACCAGGGGCGTCTGTATTCCCGGGCGGTGGAGGCCGTGACCGGCCGGCCCGCCGCGGAGGTCCTGTTCGCCTTCCTGCGGACTGGCCAGGTGGTCCAACTGGCCGCGAATGGTGCCTGACAGGCCGGCGAGGCAGCGCGGAGCGCTCAGTCGCCTGCTCGCGGTCGGCATCCCGCGTTGCACAGAACTTGCCGTACTGCTTGCATCAAATCGCTCCGCGGGATGATATGGAGCGTTGACAGGGCGCCATGAAGTCAGAGCAGACCTGGACTCGTGCATGGCGGCCGAGATCGAGGCGGAACAGGAAGCGGCAGATGGGTGGATTCGGGAGATGACAAGGTCGGTGCCGTGCCTCGCCGCGCCATGGCGGAACCCTCTATGCTCTCTGGCACTACTGGTGCTCGTGGGGCTGCCGGCCGTTGCCGGATGCTCCTCCTTCCAGGCCGCCGACCCCTCCCGCCTGCGATCGGTCTGGTACCCCGAGCCGATCCCCGACGCCTGGTGGCCGGCCAGGCAGAAGCTGGCCTCCGCGAGTTGGGAGCTTCCCCCGGACAGATTGCTCCGGGATGCTGCGGTGGAGGAGGGTTCCGAGGTGGTCAAGCACCATCCCTTCTTGCGCGTGGTCACGACCATGCCGTGCGGACAGGGTCTGGTCCGGGCGCTCCGGCCCACCGACCGGGAGGGGAACCTGCTGGCAGCCGATCGGATGCCCCAGTTCGACTTCGTCTCGGCGAGTGATCCGTCCAGCATCGATCTCTCCAGGGTCGGCGAGTTGTTCGAGCTGGTGGAGCCGGATGGACCCCCGCGGGGGCTGGTGGTCGGGGTCGCGGGCTCCCGTGGCGCCGAGGCTGCGGAGGATCTCTTCAGCGAGTTGCTGGATCGGGGGTACGCGGTGCTGCGGACCTCGATGACCCGCGTGGTGAGGCAAAAGGTGACCGTGCATCTTCTGGGGGACCGGGATCTCGATCCGGCTGCCCGCGAGATCGCGGCGGCCGTGGACGATCGGCTGGCGGAAAAGGCGTACGCGATCGAGGCGATGCTGGAGTACCTGGCGGCGCGGCGGCCCGACCTGCCGAGGAAACCGCTGGTATTGGCCGGCTTCGCATCGGGAGCGGCCGCCCTGCCGGTGGCGGCGGCGAGGCTGGGCAGCAGGGTCGATGCCGCGGTTCTGGTGGCGGCCGGGGCCAACCTGCTCGAGGTTTCGCTGACGGGCAAGGAGATCGAAACCGGGATTGAAGTGATCTGCGGCGACTACGAGCTGGTCGGGCGCGATCTTCGCTGGCTCTCGGATCTCTACCTGGCCGAGTCGCGCCTTGACCCATTCCACACCAGCCGTTTCCTGGGACGTTCGCCGGTGCTGATTCTCCACAGCCGCTTCGACGAGGTGGTGCCGGCCTGGACCGGCGAGCTGCTGTACCAGCGGCTGGGCCGCCCCGATCGGTTGCGCATTCTCGGAGGTCACGACAGCGCGCTCGGCCATGCCTCCTCCGAGGCCGAGTGGGTCGGCGACTGGATCGACCAGGCCTGCGGGATCCGGTAGACTTCCAGAGCCCTGTTTCTAGCGATGGCGAGCCGATGATCCTCAATCTCTCCTGGGTGCTGCTACTCCTCCTGCTTCAAGACAACGAATCCGGTCCCGGGGTCGAACTCTGGCAGATGGCGCAGAAGGCTGCGGATTCCGGCCGGTACTCGGCCGCGGACGCGCTCTATCGCCGGATCGTCGAGGAGGCGCCGGGCACGGAGCTGGCCCGTGCCGCGAAAGAGCGGCTCCAGCCGAACGCGCTGCTGCGGGTCGTCGACCTCGAGATGAATGGGGACCCCGAGCGGCGGATCGACGTGTTCATCATGGGGGAAGGGTACAGCCGGAAGCCGAAGTCCCAGAAGATCTTCGACAAGGCGGCGATGCAGACCGTGACGTACTTCTCCCAGGCGCCCGTCTTTCGCCGCTACCAGAAGTTCTTCAACTTCCACGCGATGAACATCGCCTCCCGGGAGGATGGGGTCGATCGGGCCGGGCACGATTACGACACCCCTCTCGGAGCCTTCGAGAGTGGGGCGACCCAGGGACAGGTCGCGGTCGACCCCGAGTCGGTCTGGAAGTTCCTTCGGATGGACCCCCGGGCGGAGGGGTTTGCGGTGGTTATCGTCCGTCTGGGGACCCTCGGCACGGGCGGCGGGGGGATCGCGGTCGTGGGTGGAGCCCCCAGCAACGTCGTGATTCACGAATGGGGCCATGCTTTCGGCGACCTCGGGGATGAGTACACGTCGGACGTGGGGTACACCGGGCCGACTCCCCGCAACGTGAACGTGAGCGACAGCCCGGACCCGGAGAAGGCGCCATGGAAGCACTGGCTGGACCTGAAGACCAAGGGGGTCGGGGTGTTCGCGGGGGCGGCTGGCCGTTCTCAAGGCGCCTGGCGGCCCACGGCCTCCGGCTGCGCCATGAGCCGGGGACCGAGTTTCTGCCTGGTCTGCCGGGAGGCGCTCGTGGCCCACATCTACGACCTCATCAGCCCGATCGACGAGGTCGAGCCGAGCGGCGAAACGGTCGTGATCGACCCGTCTGAATCGAGCGTTTTTCGGGTGATCCCGATGGCAGTGATCGGCGAGCCCTCGCTGGAAGTGCGCTTCACCCTGGAGGAGGTTCAAGGAGGGCTGGGCACCCTGGATCTCAACGGGGGGGGAGGCAACGGGTTCTTCGACGGGCCGGAGGGCGGCGGTCTCTTCTCCGAGGATCGAGGCGAGCCAGCCGTTGTTGGCGGCGGGGGAGGATACCATTCCTGGAATCGGCGCAGCCGGTTCGGGAAGCAGCCAGACCCGCCCCTGAAGGGCGAGGATCTTCGGGTGAGCCGCCAGAAGATGCCGGACCGGCGAGTGGCCTACGAGGTCAAACTCTCCGCGCGGGAGCTCGGCCCGGGAAGCTACCGGCTCCACGCCAGGGTGGCGGATCCCACGGACTGGGTGCTGAGTCCGGAGTGGCTCCCGCTCCTCAGCGAGACCAGGACCTGGAAGATCGTGGTGCGGTAGCCCGGGCTTCTCCTCGGAATTCAAGCCAGTTCAGACTGAGCCAGGACCCGTCATCGCGGCCGGCAACGAGACTGTTTTCGCTCGCGGTGCGGGATGGCAAAATGCCTCGGTGGATGGGGTTAAAAGATCATTAAAATGATCACAGAAGACGTTCTGAGTTCGTCCACAACTCCGATGCGGACGTAAGTCCATACTCCCTGGCACTTGCCCTTCGGGTCAAGTTGTCGCGGACGTTGAAGGGAGGTTGGGATCAAGCACGTTCAACATGTGTATGAACAGTCACTTAGGATCATACTGAGAATGTATCTCCGATACTTGAAAATAAGGGCTATTTAAAGGTACTAAGAGATAAATACAGAGTGAGTTCAGGAGTACTTTGTCGCTCGACATGAACGATCTACTCGCGAAATCCGCCCGGATCCGGTATCATCGGTGGCTCGGTGAGGCGGTACACCAGTCCTGACTTCATCGTCGCCGGACTGCCGCTTGGAGGTCATATGAAAAGGAGCGCCGAGCCACTGAAATTCAGGGCGTACGTTGCGGCAACTCTGGAGAAGATCGGACAGATCCAGGCCCTCGATCCGGAGTTGCGGCTGGAGATGAAGGCGGTTGCCAGCGTGCTTCCGTTTCGGGTCAACCAGTATGTGGTTGACGAGCTGATCGACTGGAGCCGGGTGCCGGACGATCCGATCTTCCGGCTGACCTTCCCGCAGCCTGAGATGCTCGAGGAAGAAGACCTCGAGTCGATGGTGCGGCTGATCAAGGCGGGCGCCTCCCAGGAGAGGCTCTCGGCCGAGGCCGGCAGGATCCGGCTCTCGCTGAACCCGCATCCATCCGGCCAGATGGAGCTGAATCGGGTTTCACTCGATGACGGCACCATCCTGCCGGGACTGCAACACAAGTACGCGGACACCTGCCTGGTCTTTCCGGGTCCGGGGCAGACCTGTCATGCGTACTGCACGTACTGTTTCCGCTGGGCGCAGTTCATCGGCATGGATGAGCTCAAGTTCGCGCAGAGGGAAATGGATGGCGTACTGACGTATCTGGGCGCGCACGAAGAGATCAGCGACGTGCTGCTGACCGGCGGCGATCCGATGGTGATGGGCTCGAGATTGCTCCGCAAGTACATCGAGCCATTGCTCGGGCCCGGCTTCGAGCACATCCAGGATATCCGTATCGGGACCAAGTCGATCGCGTACTGGCCCCAGCGCTTCGTGACGGATGCGGATGCGGACGATCTGCTGCGTCTGTTCGAGGAGGTGCGGAGGGCAGGGAAGCACCTGGCGATCATGGGGCACATCTCTCATCCGACCGAGATGTCCACCGGGATCGCGCGGGAGGCCATCCGGCGAATCCGGGACGCGGGGGCGGAGCTGCGTTGCCAGGCTCCGCTGATCCGGCATGTGAATGACGACGCGGAAGTCTGGGCCACGATGTGGAAGGAACAGGTCCGCCTCGGCGCCATCCCCTACTACATGTTCATCGAGCGCGACACCGGGCCGAAGCACTACTTCGAGGTTTCGCTGGCGCGCGCCTACCGGATCTTCCGCAATGCCTGGAAGGGGGTCACGGGTCTGGCGCGGACCGTGCGGGGGCCCTCGATGTCAGCCACGCCCGGTAAGATCCAGATTGACGGCGTTGCGCGGATTCGAGATGAACAGGTCTTCGTCTGCTCATTCCTCAGGGCCCGGAATCCGGACTGGGTGCGGCGGCCGTTCTTCGCGCAGTTCGACGAGACAGCCTGCTGGCTGGATGATCTCCGGCCAGCCTTCGGCGAGTCCTCGTTCTTCTTCGAGCGAACCGTCCCGGCGCGCCGCAACTTCTTCATGAGGTTGATTGCACCCTAACCCGACCGGACGAGTCGTGGCTGGTCCCGCCCGCCCGGCCATCCGGAGAATCCAGCGGCAAAGAAGCGATCCGGTTTGCTATCCTTGGAAAGGCGGTCCGGTTCACGGGCTCCGTCCCGGCCGGACCCTGGCCCGGACTAGGAAGGCATGGGCGAACACAACACACTCGGCGCGGACCATCAGAAGCTGCGCTCCTTCATGCGGTCCATCCTGGATGACCTCCGGGCCCTGGAGCGGATGATCGAGTCCGGCCTGATTGAGTCAGGGATCCGCAGGGTCGGTGCTGAGCAGGAGATCTTCCTGGTAGACAGCTGCTATCGGCCTATCAATCGGGCGATGGAGATCCTCAAGCGTTTGAACCACCCCCAGTTCACGACCGAGCTGGCGCTCTTCAACCTGGAAGCCAATCTCTCGCCGTATGCGTTGACCGGGAGCAGCCTCTCCGAGCTGGAAGGGGAACTGACCGGACTGATGAGCCTGGCCCGTGAGGCGGCGAGCTCTGAAGGGGCCCGGGTGATCCTGACCGGCATCCTGCCCACGCTGCTGCAGTCCGACCTGGGAATCGAGAGCATGGCTCCCATCCCGAGGTACCGGCAGCTGAACGACGCCATGCTGTCCCTCCGGGGAGGCCAGTTCCGGGCGCTGATCAAGGGGCTGGACGAGCTGAGCGTGATCCACGAC
>JAZDLC010000489.1:0-4422 GCA_043802345.1 Planctomycetota bacterium
CGTCTGCCGATCTGCCACTCCGTCTACCTGAAGAAGGACGGGCCATGACTGCCTGGAAAGGAAGAAGCTGCGCTACCTGCTGTGAGGCGGTGGATCACTCGAGCTGAGCGTGGGTGGGTCAGTTTATCTGAGCGCTATGGCGATCGATCTATTTGCGTCGGGGCCGTGGTTTGACGGGTGGAAAGGTCTCAAGGCGCTCGCGCTGGCCCCAGAAAGGACGCCTCGTCCTACGGCCGAGGCGCATACCTGGTTACTCAACAAGGGATGGCGCAGATCCGGCCTGTTGTCGCCTGAAAGCGTCCCCGGCCCCTGAGTCCACAGTTCCCGAGCTCGAGGCCGAGGGAGCCCCCCCCCACGATCCCGCCTCGCCGCCACCCCTTCGTCCGTCAGGAAATCCGGAAAACATCAAGAGTCCTGCGGCACGGCGCCGATAAGCATCGTGATTACGAGGCTTTCGGGGGCCGCACGGACCGCCGCCAATGCTGATGCCGCAATTCCTGTATTCGCTGCGCTTCCGGCTCACGGTCGCCTTCGTGCTGCTGATCTCGGTCACCTCCGTGCTGATGGGGCTGGCCATGACCCAGCACAGCAGTGAAGCGCTGCTGCGCATGCATGAACAGAGCGGCCTGATCCAGGCCCGGAGCATCGCGCAGAGCGCGGGTCGGGAACTCTCCACGCAGGGGAAGGACCAGCTCCCCGACCTTCTTCAGCATCTGAGCGGTGATCCATTCGCGCGTCACGCGACGATCGTGGACCCGGAGGGGAAGACACTGGCTCTCTGGACTCACACGCCGAAGGACCTGTACTTCACGAACCAACTGCTCGGCGACACGGGAACCGGGCCCGTGCGGCCTCTGCTCGACTTCGACGAGCCGATGACCGAATTCGTCCTCCCGATTGTGAATCCCGATCGCGGTGTCTGGTCCGACCCCGCCGACGCGTCGGAAAGTATCCGTCCCAGAACGCTCGGTACCGTCCGTCTGGCACTCTCGAGACAACCACTGCTCGAGCACCTGGAGACATCCAGGAGCCGGATTCTCCGCATGGTGCTGTCGGCCATCGCCCTTGGCGCCTTGGCGTCGATCATGACGGTGCGGTCTTTCGTGCGGCCAATCACGAAGCTGATCCGGGCCACGGCCCTCATCGGGCGCGGGGAGTTCGACACGATCGTCGGTGACCTCCCATCCCGGGGTGAACTGGGCGCCCTGTCCCGGGCGCTGACCCGGATGAAGGTCGCCCTGCGACAGACGAAGCGCCAGTTGGTCGAAGCGAACGGCCGGCTCGAGAGAAAAGTCCTGGAGCGGACCGCCGAGCTGCAGGCCGCTCTGGAAGAACTCCAGGGTCTCGACCGGATGAAGGACGAGTTCCTCTCCTCGGTGTCGCACGAGTTCCGCACGCCCTTGACGTCGATCCGGGCCTACGCCGAGATCCTGGCCAAGTTCCCGGACGAGGATCCGGAAACGCGAGTCGAGTTTCTCGACATCATTGTGAAGGAGAGCGATCGCTTGACGAGGCTGGTCAACGACGTGCTCGACCTGGTGCGGATCGAGTCTGGGGAGATGGACTGGAAGCTGGACCAGGTGGATATTCTCGAGCTGGCGGAAACGGCCATGAAGTCGCTTCGCCCCATCCTCGACGAGCACCACATCAGGGGAGCGATTGCCCGCCGCTCCGAGATTCCCACCGTCAGGGGAGCGCGGGACCTGCTCTTCCAGGTCATGACGAATCTGCTTTCCAACGCCATCAAGTTCTCCCACGAAGGGGATCGGGTGGAGCTCAGCGCGGCCGTCAAGGACGACTTCGTGGAGGTCTCGGTTCGTGACTACGGGATCGGCATTGATCCGCGGGAACATCGACGGATCTTCGACCGGTTCCGGCAGGTGGGAGACACGCTGACCGAGAAGCCACCAGGTACCGGTCTGGGGCTTCCGATCAGCAGGAATATCGTCCAGCGGCATGGTGGGGAAATCTGGGTCGAAAGCGCTCCGGGACAGGGCAGTCGGTTCGCATTCTCACTGCCGATCATGGGTCCCTCGGAGCAGAACCTCCTGGCCATCGAGACGCGAAAGCACGATTACCAGCTGGCGGGCGCCGCGACGACCATATTCAGCGCCTGATCTTGGGCGAAAAATCCCCGCGGCATGTAACCTCCGGCCTTCCAAGACGACCTCCCCTGTGAAGCCGGCGCGCGCCGTGCGCGACCGGCCGTTGCCAGTAGGCCAAGAAACTCAGGAGGTCATCATGTCCGTGCAATTCTTCCAGGCAGCCGTGTTGCTGCTCTCTGCTTCCATTCCGGGGATCTCGTCCGACGAGCAGTCGTCCGCGGCGGAGGCCCAGCTCCAGGTCGCCCGGCAGACTCGCCAGCAGGCTTTCAAGAAGAGCGGCGAGGAGAAGCAAGCCATCTTGGAGGCCAGCATCCTGGAGTACCAGAAGATCTTCGAGCAGTTCAGCGACCAGAAGGAGACATGCGCCGAGGCGGCTTTTCGCGTGGGAGAGATCGAGCGCTCCATGGGCGACACCGCCGCAGCCAGGGGTGCGTTCGAGAAGGTGCTGGAATACGAGAAGAGCGCACCGACCTTCGCCGCCCGTGCGCTGTGTGAACTGGCGCACATCGCCCGCCGCGACCAGAAGATCGAAGATGCACTCGCCACGTACCAGAACGTGCTCGACCGGTTCCCTGCCGAGGAACCTCAAGCCGTATTGGCCCTGACCTGGATCGGCAAGGTCGAGGAACGGCGGGGGAAGCCGACGGAGGCCAGGAAGGCCTGGCTCTCGATCGCCGAGCGGTACCCGAGCCAGCCGATTCCGGCCATCCGGGCCGCGGATCTTGCGGCTCTCTCTGCTCTTGCCGCCGATGATCTCGAAACCGGGCGGAAGATCGTCGCCGACACGATCAGCCGGTTTGGCGAGATGAACAGGGATCAGGCGTGGTGGTCGCCGGCCGTCGAGGAGGCTCTGCGGAAGATGAAGTCGGCGAGCCGTCTCGCTGAGGCGGACGGCGAAGAGTAGCCGCCCGAGAAGATACGTTTCCTGAATCTGGACTGGCCCGCCCGGGACCCGAGAACCAGTGGAGGCGCCCGCCTCGGCTGCAGGAGAGTCCTGGCGGGCCGTTCATCCACATGCTGGATTCTAGGGGACTTTCTTCTTGCCACCCGCCGAACACCATCTGCTAGAATCGCGCCGAGCATGGAAAAGGGAAGTCGGGGCGAAAGGTGTGGACCCCTGGAAGACGGTTCGGCCCGCAGGATCTGAGCGGTGCTGCTGTCCGTTTGAAGGCGAACCTGGCGTTTTGGTCAGGTTCAAGGGACAGGTTGGAGGAACCCAATGAGTGATTCGAGGGACCCGGAAGAGTCAATTTCACGCACAAAAGTCGAACGGCTCGCGGAAAACCTGAGGGGCGCGGCCGAGGACCTGATTGATCAGCTCGAATCCAGCGAGCTGCGAATCGAGCAACTTCTCGAAGTGACGAGATTCATGGCCCGCTCAGCGCGCCGCATCAGCCGCCGCGCTCACTGGCCGGCGGTGGCCGACCGGTCGGACGCCGACGCGGAAGATGGCTCCCGACCCCGCTCGAAGGGTCGAGGTGAGTCTCGCGGCCGAGGAGGACCCTCCAAGGGGGGCGGAGGGGGGGCCGGAGGCGGCAGGGGGGATGGACGCAAAGACCGGCGCGCCCCGTCCGGTCGGAGCCAGAACGAGTCTTCGGGCCGGAGTCGGCCCTAGAACTGCTCACCACAGTCCGGGCCAGGGCCCCACTCGCTAGTCCGTTCCGACCGCGCCGATCCGGAAGTAGGTGAACCCGCAGTCCTTCAGGGTCGCAGGGTTGTAGAGGTTGCGGCCATCGAAGATGACCGGCCTCTTCATCAGCGACTTCATCTTCTCAAAATCCGGATTTCGGAATTCGTTCCACTCGGTCGCCACGAACAACCCGCTCACTCCCTTGAGCGCGTCATACGATCGCTGGAAGTACTGCACCCGATCCCCGAGCACCCGCCTGGAGGTCTCGATGGCTTCCGGATCGGAGACATGCACCGTCGCCCCGGCCTCCAGCAACTGGTCGATCAGAACCAACGCCGAGGCCTCCCGGATGTCATCCGTTTTCGCCTTGAAGGAAAGCCCCCAGACGGCGAACGTCTTGCCAGCGAGGTCGCCCTTGAAGTAGGCGTGCGCCTTCTCGAACAAAACCCTCTTCTGGGCCGCGTTGACCTCTTCCACCGCGGTCATGATCTTGAAGACATAACCATGTTCCCCTGCCGTGGAGATGATGGCCCGGGAATCCTTGGGGAAGCAGGAACCGCCGTAGCCGCATCCAGGGAAGAGAAACGGCATGCCGATGCGGCTGTCGGTTCCGATCCCCTCGCGCACCTTGGTCACGTCCGCTCCCACGCGTTCGCAGATCATCGCGATCTCGTTCATGAACGAGAT
>JAZDLC010000490.1:0-18934 GCA_043802345.1 Planctomycetota bacterium
AGCCGCAACCAAAGGTCGTTCCCGACTTTGGTTGCGGCTCCGCCGCCTTGTGCCCTCTGTGGTGAGTTGCCCCCGAATCCGGACAAGCCGATGCCCCAGGGATTCGCTCAGGGCGAGAAGCCCCCGATCCGATACTTCACACTGATATCAACCCCCGACCGGAGTGAACTGCATGGCCTGGTGTGACGCGCTGCTGCGCAAGATGCTTGAGCTCTCCGCCTCCGACCTCCATCTTTCCTCCGGCGTTCAGCCCAACTTCCGCCTGAACGGAGAGATGGTCCCCGCGGGTGGTGAGCCGGTCGTCGACGCTCAGGAGATAGTCGGCTATCTGAAGGAGCTCACTCCCAAGCGGATCTGGATGGAATTCCAGGAGGCGTGGGACGCCGACTTCGCCTACGAGCTCCCGGAGTGCGGGCGCTTCCGGGTGAACCTGTTCATGGATCACCACGGCTCCGGCGCCGTCTTCCGCCTCATCCCCACCGAGATCCCCACAGCGGCCGACCTGGGACTGCCGCCGGCGATCCTGAAGATGTGCGATCACAGCAAGGGACTGATCCTGGTGACCGGACCGACCGGCAGCGGGAAGTCGACCACGCTGGCGGCCATGATCGACACCATCAACCGCAATCGCGCCGAACACATCATCACCATCGAGGACCCGATCGAGTTCGTCCATCCCAACCGGCGCTGCCTGATCAACCAGCGAGAGATTTCGCGACATACGGTCAGCTTCAAGCGCGCGCTGCGCGCCGCGCTCCGGGAAGATCCCGACATCATCCTGGTTGGCGAGATGCGCGACCTGGAAACCGTCGCCATCGCCATCGAGACCGCGGAAACCGGGCACCTGGTGTTCGGCACCCTGCACACCAGCACCGCGGCCTCCACCGTGGACCGGATCATCGACCAGTTCCCCACCGACCGGCAGTCCCAGATTCGAATGATGCTCTCCGGCTCGCTGAAGGGCGTGATCGCGCAGACGCTCTGCAAGAAGATCGGGGGGGGGCGCGTGGCCGCCCACGAGATCCTGATCTGCAACCAGGCGGTCTCCTCGCTCGTCCGCGAGGGAAAGACGCATCAGATCACATCGATGATGCAGATGGGAGGCAAGGAGGGGATGCGGCTGCTGAACGACGAGCTGCTCGAGATGACCGAGAAGGGCCTGATCGAGGCTGACGAGGCATACCGGCGCTGCGCGGCCAAGGACGACATGCTGACGAAGCTCGAGGCAGCCGGAAGAGAACTCTCCAGGGAGGCTGCCGCGGCGAAGGCCGCTCCTCAACCGGCCACGGCGATCGCCCCTCCCAGGAAACAGCCGCAACCCGAGCCGGTGCCGGTCGGGGCGGGAGGGGGAGGCGGCTTCGCCGATCCGTTCGAGGCGTTCCGCAGGAAGAGGAACGGAACCTGATCGCCGGGAGGCGACGCGCCGTCAGCGCTGGAAGATCGTCTGTCCGCTGTTCGAGTACGGATAGGTAAGCGCGCCAAACGGCGTGTCGAGCTCCAGGTCTCCGGCGATGCTGTACCCGGCCCCGTCCCCCATCAGCATGTTGAATGCCGCCAGCCCGAGGCTGGCGGGTGAGAATGAAATCGGAATGCTCAGCGAACCTGCTTCCCCCGCTCCAAACGACGTGCCGGACTGGAGCGCCGTATTGGCAATCTGCTTGCCTCCCAGCTTGAGGTCATAGCTGAACTTCTTCAGATCGAACGGGAACTCGTTCTCGTTGCCGATCTTCAGGTTGACCGTGGCCGCCGCCTGCTGCAGCGAGAGGCTATCCCAATTCACACTGGTCAGTTCCACCTTGGGCGCGGTCGGCACCGGCAGCTCGCCTTCCTTCTTCAGCGGCAGCTTGAGCGGGCCCAGGCCGGGGGCGTTGACGCCCACGTCCAGATTCGCCGTGTACGGCACCACCGAGCCGGGGCGAATCCCCGCGACGAGGTTCAGCAACTCCGTGTACTTGATCGTCAGCGGCAGCGTGAGCGACTTCGACCCGTTCGCCGGGATCGAAACCCCGGGAGAGGTCTCGCCGCTCAGGAAGGGGGTCGCCCCGCTGGCGAGCCGGTACCCAAGTTGATCAATCGGCAGGGCCACCCCGTACGGGTTATCCACCTTGATCTCGAGTCCGAGCGTCAACTGCTCCAGGCCGAGGTCGTTCAGGGTGAGACTCTGGAAAGACGCTGTGGGTCGATCCAGGTTGGCGGCAAGTTCCTGCAGCACCTCACACCCGCTCATGCACGCAAGAACCGCCAGGAATGGCAAAGACAGGGCTCGTTTCATCGGCTTGATCCTTCTCAGCGCCCCTTTCAAGGGCTTTGGTCTCGCAAGACGGGCCGCGGGAGAATCGCGATCCCCACCGACCCTCTAGCTTACGGATCTTCGTCGTGCATGTCTTTCACGGCCTCGCTCCCGCTTTCGACCAGATCGCCCGTGCCGGAACACGAGGAGCAGCCGCCGTCTCCCCCCACCTGCCTTCCGGCCTTACCGGCCTTACCAGGCGGAACAACGTGTCGCAGCGGAGTGGCACATCGCAACTTCCCGGGCGTTGACCCTACCGATCCGAATCGTACCTCGAGGTGCCGGAACCGGATGGTCTTCGCCCCGCCCCGCTCCTCGACCGGGTGGTTTTCTTCCGGGTGGTCGTCTTCTCGGTGCCCTTCTTCTCGTTCGCCGGCCTCGCCACCTCGTCGCCGAAGGCACTCACGGTCAACGAACGGCCATGCGAGTCCCTTGACAGTGTCACCAGGTTCCGATCCGCCGCTCCCTCCAGCAGCCGGGAGAAACTCTTGAAACCGTAGTAGGTCTCGTTGAACGACGGCTTCTTGCGCTGCATCGTCTCCTTGATGAGGGAGGCCCAGTAGACGTCACGGTTCTCACGGCGCAACGCCTCCAGGGAATCGATCAGCAGGCGGAAGACCTCTCGCTCCTTCTCGCCCGCATCGGACAGCTCTTCGAATTCCGGCTCGGCCTCCGCCTCGAGATCCTCGTAATAGATGAACTCGTCGCAGTTGTCGCGAAGGAGCGCCGAGGTGGAGTCCTTCATCCCCAAGCCGATCACATGCCGGCCGTTCTCCTTCAGCTTCGAGACCAGTGGCGAGAAGTCGCTATCGCCGGAGACAATGACAAAGGTGTCGATGTGCGCCTTGGAGTAGCAGAGATCCAGCACGTCCACGCACAGCCGCATGTCGGCGGAGTTCTTGCCGGAGACGCGCCTCGCCGGAATCTGCAGCAGTTCGAAGGCGCCCTCCTGAAGCGAACTCGCATACCCCGGGAACCGCTTCCAATCGGCGTACGCACGCTTCACGACGAGGTTTCCTTTTTCAACGAGACGAGCCATGACTCGCTCCACGTCGAAGTGCCCGCTCTGCCCCCGAAAGCCAAGGGCCAGATTCTCGAAATCGAGAAAGACGCCCAGCAGGTGTCGTTCGGTCATGGCTTTTCCTCGAAGATGGTCCTACAAATCCCGGAAACCGTCGGCCAACTGAAACGTCACACTACGCCACTCCCCCGAAGGACACAACTCCCGCCGGGGACAGAGTAGAGGAACTCAACCGTGCAGCTCAGGTCTATCGCTCTCATTCTGCTCGCGACGGTCGCAGCCGGCTCCGTCGGAATCCGGGCATTCAAGGAATCGCGCGAGTCCGGTTCCGGTCCGGCGACCTCCAGTCCGGGAGCGCTCGGGGTCCACTCCATGGCGCCGGACCAGCCGGTCCCCTCCCCCGAGCTCGGAATCGACCCGGATCAGGGCGGGGAGCAGACCACCGCCTCCGAGGTAATGCCGTACGTGACGGAAGGGAGCTTCTTCGCGCTCATCGGATTCGCGCTCGGGTATCTCTCGCGCAAGGTGGTCAAGCTCGGGCTGATCCTGCTGGCCGTGTTGTTTCTCGCCGTGCAGGGACTCTCCTACGCCGAGGTGGTCTCAGTCGACTGGGACCGCGCCCTCCAGCTGGTCAATGACCTGGTGCTCAACCTGAAGGAGAACCAGACCGTGACCGAGGTTCTGAAAGACCGCCTGCCGAGCGCCGGCGGCCTGGTCGCCGGCTACGCCCTTGGTTTCCGGAAGGGATAGGAAGCATGGGCCATTGATCGCGTTGGTTTCGCTGCAGGGGTGCTTCCAGAAGGCAGACCGCCAAGGAAGGCAGGAAGGCAGGAAATACCTTGCCGCCGGCCGCCGGACTCTCGCAAGAACCGACCATCCCTTCTCCCCTCTTCCTGGCTTCCTGGGTTCCTCGGCAAAAAAAGAAACCTCGCACAGGTTACTGAACTCTCCCGGCCCTCGCACACGAGTCGCGAAGACGCCGGCCCAGCGACCCACTACTGGATCGTCAGGGTCAGGCTGTCGGTGAGCTGCTCGACCTGTCTGGCGATGCCGGTGCGGTTGGTGACCGCCGCACAGGAGACGTTGGCTCCCGAGAGAGTCGGGTTGTTCGGAATGATGAACTGGCAGGTGGCACCGCCGGAGCCATCGAGCACGCCGATCAGGTTGGTGAAGACCGGCCCGGTGGGGACCGTCAGTCCGTACAGCATGAGAGTGTCGAAGGTCAGGTCGAGCATCCGGCTGTCGGTGACGGGGATCCCCGGTGAGGTGGAGAGGGAGACCAGCAGGATGTAGTTGTCCGAGCCGGAGCCGGGCAGATCGAGGTCGAGGTTGGAGGTCGTGCCCAGGGTGAGCGGGGGATCCGGCAGGATCATCGGCAGATCGAACAGGCGGGCGTAGTCGTCCGAGTCGTTGTCGAACCAGACTGCGATGAAACGCTGGCCGCTCTGCGAAACACAGAACTTCTGGTAGCTCTGATCGCCCAGCTTGCCGGCGGCGTGCACCGTGAACTCATTCCCCAGCGGATCGCCGAAGCGATCGAAACGACGCGCCATCACCTCGGCATCGACGCCGCCGGCATCCACCCAGGAAACGATGAAGTTCCCCGGGTAGTCCACCGAAACGTGGGGATCCACCTGATCGCCGACGGTGGTATTGCTGGTGACGAACTGCGCTCCCAAAGCGGTCCCGCTCGCGTCGAACAGGCGGGCGAACACTCCCCAGCCGTCGCCGTCGGTGCCACTCTCGTCCTGGAAGACCACGACGAACTCCCCGTTCGAATTCACGGCCACGATCGGGTCCCGCTGCATGCCGGTCGAGATGGAATTGACCAGGAACTGGCCCCCCAGGGCCACCCCGTTCTGGTCGAAGCGGCGGGCCAGGACCTCCCGGGGGTCTCCAGTGGCTCCGCTGGCGTCCACGAAGGCCACCACGAAGTTCCCGGCGCGATCGCACGAGACCGACGGATCGATCTGGGTGAAGGTGCTTGGTTCGTTGATCAGGATCTCGCCCGTGACCGCCGTGCCGTAGCGAGTGAAGATCCGGCCGACGGCGCCGGCCGATCCGTCGGTGCCAGCGTCCGTCCAGACCACGAACACCCGCCCGGAGGGGGAAAACGAGGCATGCGGCTCGAACTGCGAGGCGGCGGTGTGGGTGTTGAGGATGAACTCCGAACCGTACGGCGTTCCGTCGGCCGCATAGAACCTGCCGCCGATCCCCATCTGATCGCCGTCGTTCCCGTGCCGGTCGGACCAGACGATCACGAAGTCGCCGCTCACCGGATCGACCGACACGTACGTCTCGTCCTGCTCGCCCCAGTTCACGGTGGGATTGACGAGGAAGTCGTCGGCCAGCGGGTTCCCGTCCCGGTCGAACAGCCGGGCATAGACGTCTCCCTGGGAGTAGGAGAGCACGAAGTTGCCGTCATCGTCGCACGCGACCCACGGCTGCTTCTGGACGTTCGAGGTTCTGGATGTGACCACGAACTCAGATCCGAGAGGCATCAGATCCCCGGCGCGGGACATGGCGACGACAAGTGCGAGGTTGAGCAGGGTGAAGATCGTTCTGGACACGTGGAGTTCCCTCGACCGGAAGGAAGGGCTGGTTTTGTGATTCCTGGGTGTTTGTGCTTCGAGTATACACCCTGAATCGGCCGATGGAGGCTCTGAGACCCGATTCCCGTTTTTGCCGGAATACGGCAAGTGCCTATGAATAAACGCTTTTGGATCGCTGCTATTCTCCTGACCGGAGCGGCATTGCTCGCCGCAGCCCTCTACCTGGACCGGCACCCGCTTGTCCTGCCGGGCGATCCGGCTGATCCGGAGGTGAGCGGACGGCAGCCGGCCGACCGGAATCCCGGCGATCTGGTCCTGCTGGTGGGAGAGGCGGGGCGGAATCCCGCGGAGGGGTTCGCCGCCCTCGACCCTTCGTTTTCCTGGGCCAATCTGCTGGAGGCGGAGTTCGGCGCCTATTCCGTGGTCAGCGGGAAGAGCGGTCTCGACCCGGGAACCCATCAGGCATGCATCATCAGCCCGAGCGCCCACCACCGGATGAACCTGGAGCGGTTGGAGGCCTTCGTCCGGGAGGGCGGCGTGGCCTTCGTCGATGCCCCGCTCCCCGCCGAGGGCTGGTCCGAAGGGCTTCTGGTGCTGGCCGGGCTGGAACTCCGGCCGGGCGCTCCGGCACCCTTCCCGGATCAGGACATCCTTCCACCCGGCGCCTTGCCCGAGACCGATCGGCGCGCCTTTGACGAGACGCCGTTTCGACGGACCGCGAGCTGGACTCCACTGGTGCCGATCGACCAGGACTCCCGGGCCCTGAACCTCTCCGACCCGCCACTTCTCTTCGAGCGTTCTCTTGGTCAAGGTCGCCTGATCTGCTCCGCCTTCTCCGTGGCCCGGCTCTACCTGACCATGCTGCAGGGGATTCCGGAGGAGGACTTCTCGCTGGTGGAGCGGTTGGGCGATTACAAGGACATCCTGGAGCCGGACGATCTGGTGCGCGAACCCGCCCTGCGGCAGAACGAGACGCCTTTTGCCGATCTGCTAGCGCGGAGCATCGCCGCCCTGCTCGATCAACCAGGTGAGAATGGCGCAGGCCTGCCGCGCATCCTCTGGTATCCAGCAGGTTCCAGGGGGGTCTATCTGATGACCCATGACGAGGATCTCCAGGGAGGAGCATCCTGCGAGTGGCTGCTGCAGTGGGACCGCCGGCTCGGCGTCAAGGGGACCGTGTTCGTCATCTCGCACCCACGCCTGGACGAGGACTGGAACGTCCTGAACTGCCAGCAAGTGAGCGAACTCGGCGGCAGCGTCGGCCTGCACTGGAATCTCTTCCCCATGCCGCGGGGACTGGGTCCGGTGGAGCCGATCGCCTGCATCCAGAGTCTCTCCTCCCAGATCTCCCGGCTGAGAGGTCTCTCCGCCCTGACGTCGGGCCTCCGGACGAACCGCAACCACTACCTGATCCTGAGAAGCGGCTGGACCCGGACCTTCCGCGCGCTCTCTGCCGCCGGAATCCGGCTCGACTCCACCTTTGGAGCGAACAAGGGCCGGGGCTACCTGTTCGGCACCTCCCGGCCATACCGGATCCTGGACGAGAACGGCCTGCCGCTCGAGCTGCGGGAACTCCCGTTCATCAACCAGGAGGATTGGGGCGGGGCCGACGAACTGTTCTTCAGCCGCATGATGGAGGCAAACGCCAACCGGTACCGCGGGGCCCTGGTCTCGATCTTCCACCCCCACCTGGTGGTCCGGGAAGAGGCCGGGAGCAGGCTCTTCGAGCACGCCGCGCGCACCGCCCTTTCCACGGGGCACGTCGCCATGACCTTCGAGGAGTTCCTGGCCTTCTGGGAGGCGCGGGACCGGGCCCGGGTCCGCTCCTCAGGCAGCGGAAGCGAACGGACGATTCAGTTTCAGGTCGATCGTGACGATTTCCTGATGGCACTGCCGCTTTCCCGGCCGGGGCAGCGGATCGGCGCCGTGATGAACGGACGGCCATGGACAGCCGAAGAGGAGATCATCGGAACCAGGCCATACGCGGTAATTCGTTTGCCGGGCGGCAGTCACGACCTCAAGATCGAGCCGAGATAGCGGGCCGGCGCGCGTCCGCTGAGAGCGAGTTGATAGAGATGGTGGGACCGGATTCGCATGGTCAGTGAACCGAAGGGACCGGCGACCGGCGCGCTCAAGATCCTCTCGGGGCACACCTTGATCTATCTCCTTGGCTCCCTGGCGGCCAAGGTCGCAGCCTTCCTGCTCCTCCCGATCTTCACTCCGCTTTTCACCCCGGACGAATTCGGCATCCTGGCGCTGACCGACGCCACGATCAGTCTGCTGCTCCAGTTCGTCGGCCTGAAGCTCGACACGGCGATGACAAGGCACTACTTCGAGTCGGACGACGAGGAGGGGCGCAAGCTGGTGGTCTCCACCGCCTTCCTCGCCATGGCCGCGTTGTCCCTGCTGGCCGCTGCGCTGGTCTACTTCTCCGCTGACTGGCTGGCGCTCGTCATGCCTTCCGAGAAGCCGGAAATCCTGAAAGGCGCGCTCCGCTGGGTGGCCTTGATCCTGGCCGCGATGCTGATGACCGAAATGCCGCTCGCCGTGCTCAAGGCCCAACGCCGGTCGATCGCGGCGGTCTCCTGGCAGCTCGGGAGGCTGGCGCTGGAGGTGACCGCGAAGATCGTGCTGGTGGTTTCCTTCGGCTTGGGGGTGTTCGGCGTTCTCTCGGGACAGGCCTTCGCCGCGGTCATCTTCCTGCTCGGCTTCACCGTCTGGCTGATCCGACGTCATGGACTGCGGTTCGACCCGACCCTGCTGCGATCGATGGTGGCCTACTCGGCTCCGATGATCCTGGCCGGGATCTGCGGCTTCCTCCTCCACTCAGTCGACCGGTTCATGATGCCGTCGTTGGTGAGCATGCACGCGCTGGGACTGTACGACGTTGGGTACAAGTTTGGCTCCGCCATGACCGCGCTGGTGCTCGGGCCGTTCCTGTTCATCTGGTATCCGTTCATCTTCTCCTTGAAGGACGAGGAGAAGAGGCGGGAGGTGATCTCCAACGCAGCGCTGCACACTCCCACCGTCCTGGTGGCCATGTCCCTGCCGGTGGCGTTGCTGGCGCCGGAAATCATCCGACTGCTGACCGACCCGAAGTTCCACGGGGCGTGGATCTACATCCCGATCGTGCTGTTCAGCTACCTGTTCTGGGGCCTGTTCCAGATCATCCAGATGCCTTTCTACGTCCACAAGCGGACCGGTGATCTGCCGCGGGTGGTGGGCGCGGCGGCCCTGTTGAACATCGTGCTGAACTTTGCGCTGATGCCGCTCATGGGCGCCATGGGCGCAGCGCTTGCGACTCTGGCGGCCCTGGTCTTCCTGGCGGCCGTCGGCCGCCGCGCGGCCAACCGGCTCGAGCTGATTCCGATCGACTGGGGCCGCATCGGCAAGCTCGGACTGGTCTGCGCGGTCGCGGCAGGCGCGATCCATCTGGTCCCTCTGGAGGCCGCCCTCTCGTTGCCGCTGCGACTGGCCACGCTGATCCTCGGGCTCGCCTATCTCGCGGGACCATTCCTGACCAGGAGGGAGCGAGCTCAACTGCGTGAGCTGCTGAGCGCGATCCGTTCCGGCAGAAGGCCGTTCGGAAATTGACCGGGACCGGCGACAGAGCCAGCGGACGCTTCTTCGTGGTTCTCACGTTGCTCGCCCTTGTCGTGGGAAGCTGGGTGCGTCTCCATGGTCTCGAGCAGCTCTACTTGACCCACTGGGACGAGGGGCCGTACGTCGGTTGGGCCATGGGAGTCCTCCCGTACACCCGTGGGGAGCCACTGGCGATCTACGCGCCCCCGCTCTACCCCTTGCTCTGCCGCGCCCTGTTCCGTGTTGCTGGTCCGGACCCGACGTTCGCGCTCTACGCGTCGGCCTCGTTCGGGATTCTCTGCATTCTTCTCACCGGACTGCTGGCGCGCCGCCTGTTCGGCGGCACGGCCGGCGGCCTGGCCGCTCTCTGCCTGGCGCTCGACCCGCTTCAAGTGACCTACTCCCGGATGGCGCTCACCGAGACCGCTTTCACCGCGTTCCTGCTGCTCGCGCTCCTGCTCTTCTTTCTGGCCCTGGAGAAGGGGCGCACGCTCACCGCGATCCTCGCCGGAGCCGCCACCGGACTGGCGGGCTGCTCCAAGTACCATGGTTTCCTCCCGCTGCTGGCGGTGGGCGCCACCTTGCTCATCGAACCGTTCGCCTGCCCGGCCTGGCGGTCAGGAATGACCCTGACCCGGCTTCGATCGAGAATCCGCACCCTGCTCGTGGCCGGCTTCTCGGCGCTGCCGCTCCTGCTTCTCCTGGTCTGGTTCATCCAGGAGCAGATGGGGCTGTCCCGCTTCCTCGAGACCCGCGGCACCTGGGTCATGGGATTCAGGCCGTGGGCGATTGCCGCTTCTCTCTCAGGTCTGGCGGAAAGCGTCTTCCGCTTCGGGGCGCCCTCCCTGCTGCTGCTGGCTCCGCTCGGCTTCCTGATCGCCGCGTGGAAGCGGCGCGAAGCGGTCTTGCTGCTGCTGGTGACGGTGCTGATCCTGCTGCTGGTCCTGATCTGGTACCGCAGCTACACCAGGCTGTACGTGCCGCTCGCCGCCCTGCTCACGCCGCTCGCGGCGCTCGCCCTGTGCCGCGCCGCCTCTTGGATCCACGCGGCGAGGAGACGGGTGGCCGCCGCCGTTCTGGCGCTGCTTGCCTGCGCCACGGCGATTCCCTCCCTGGTGTCCACCGTCAGGTTTCGATCGGACAGCTACCCCCGCATGGCGCGCCTCCTCGAAGCCCAGGTCCGCCGCCAGCCGGGGGCGGTCATCCTGGTCGCCCAGCAGGCGCTCTATCCGTACCTGGCCCAGGATGTGGCGGCCCAGACGTTCAGTATCACGGAGCCGGAGGCGGTCAACCGGCTGGAGTCGGGAGATTTCACCTACATTCTCACCGATCGCCGCCTGGAACGGCATGACCGGGTCCAGCCGTACCTCGCACGGTACGAGGACGGTCTGGAGCCGCTGCTCTCACTGGAGAACCGGTTGCGCCGCGAGGTCCTGTTCGACCGCCTCGGACCGGTGGAGTATGGCGAGGCGCGCGCAAATCCACGGGCACCGCATCTGCGTGCCGAATTCCACTTGACCCTCTTTCGGAGCAATCACTGACGAGCGATCGGAAGATCATGGGCTAGAATGCAAGGCAGCATGGAATCAGACAAGAAGACCGACCACGGCATCCCTCCCGGCTTCGATCTCGAGGCCGGAATCGAAACACTGAGACGCGAGCGGAACGCGATCATCCTGGCCCACTACTACCAGGAATCGGAGATCCAGGACCTCGCCGACTGCCTCGGCGATTCGCTCGCCCTGGCCCAGGCCGCTCAGAAGGCGGACAACGACGTCATCGTCTTCTGCGGCGTTCACTTCATGGCGGAGACCGCCAAGATCGTGAATCCGGAGCGGACGGTCGTGCTGCCGGACATGAATGCCGGCTGCTCCCTGGCCGACGCATGTCCTGCCGATGAGCTGGCCCGCTGGAAGGCGGCCAACCCCGACTACGCCGTCATCGCCTACATCAACTGCACCGCGGGCGTGAAGGCCCTGGCCGACTGCATCTGCACTTCGAGCAATGCCGAGCGCGTGGTTGCCTCCTTCCCGGAAGACCAGAAGATCCTGTTCGTCCCGGACCGGAACCTCGGTGGCTGGCTGAACAAGAAGACCGGCCGGCAGATGAAACTCTGGCAGGGGACTTGCATCGTCCATGAGACGTTCAGCGAGAGGAAGATTCTCGATCTGAAGGCGGCGCACGCGGGCGCGGAATTCATCGCCCATCCGGAGTGCGAACCGGCGATCCTCCAGTACGCCGACTTCGTGGGATCGACGACGGCGTTGCTCAAGTACGTACAGTCATCGAGCACACAGACGCTCATCGTGGGGACCGAGACCGGCATTCTGCACGAGATGCGCAAGGCGGCGCCGGGCAAGACGTTGATCGCCGCGCCGTTCGAGGGGGAAGAAAACTGCAAGTGCAACGAGTGCCCGCACATGAAGCTCAACACGCTCGAGAAGCTCTATCTCTGCCTGCGGGATCTGAAGCCGGAGCTCGTGATGGATCCGGAACTCAGGAAGAAGGCCCTCATTCCGCTGGAGAGAATGCTGGCGCTCGGCTGATCCGCGAGTTCCTCCCGAGGCGCCTTCAACCGACGCGCCTTTAACGCGAAACGCCCGCCGGCCCGAGATCTCGAACCGGCAGGCGTTCTTGGTAGTCTGCGTTCCTTGACCTTAAGCGAAGCGGCCGCAAGGAGCGGCAGGAAGGGGCTACCAGCCGCCCCGACGGCCACCACCGCCACCACCGCCGCCGCCACCGCCACCGCCGCCGCCACCGCCGCGCGGGCGCTCACGGGCCTCGTTCACGGTCAGGGTGCGGCCGCCCACATCTGCCCCGTTCATCGCCTCCATGGCGGCCTGCGCCTCGGCGTCCGTGCTCATTTCCACAAAACCGAACCCCCGGGCCCGACCGGTTTCGCGGTCGACCACGATGTGCACGTCCTTGACGGTCCGACCATCCTGCCCGAAGGCCTGGCGGAGATCGTCCTCGGTGGTCTGGTAGTTCAGGTTTCCGACGTAGAGTCTCGTTCCCATAATCTCGATACCTTTACAGCTGATCAAATGCGCGCGCCCTTTTCTTTAGCTGGAAAGGTCACCGCAGTCTTCACGAGCCCAGAAAGTAGCGAGCTTCTCGAGTTTCGTCTAGGTGGATTTGCCCTTTGTGATGCTGATTTTGCACCTTAAACCCCTTGCCGGGAAGGGTTCCAGGAGCCTCGCCGCGAGCCGTCTCGGGGCCCGGGACGCAGTCCGATTCGTCGACAACAGTGGCCCGGCGGGCTCGCCCGCGAGGGAAGCTGAGCTTCGGCGAGCGATTCCTCCCCGCGACGTGGTTTTGCTCCCCGGGGTCGTCCGGGTCAGTAGAGGCTGAGGTACCGATCCAGCTCCCACGGGTGCACGTGCGCGATGTAGTCGGCCCACTCCTGGCGCTTGGCGATCACGAAGTGCTCGAAAACATGGGCACCGAGCGCGTCCCTGATCACCCGGTCCTTTTCCAGTTGGTCCACCGCCTCCGCCAGGTTCGCCGGCAGGCTCTTGATCTTCAGCCGGGACCGCTCCCGGGCGCTCATGCTGTACACATTCCCGGTCACCGGCGGGGGCGGCTCGATCTTGTTCCTGATGCCGTCCAGACCCGCGGCCAGCATCGCCGCGAAGGCGAGATACGGATTGCAGGACGGGTCCGGCATTCTCAGCTCGCAGCGCGTGGCGATCCCCCGGCGGGCAGGCACCCGGATCAGCGGCGAGCGGTTGCGCATCGACCAGGCCAGGTGGGTCGGCGCCTCGTATCCCGGCACCAGCCGCTTGAAGGAGTTGACCAGCGGATTGCTGACCGCGCAGATGCCGCGGGCGTGCTCCAGCAGCCCGCCGATGTACCAGCGCATCGTGTCCGAAACCCCATCCAGCTCTCCCTTTTCGTCGAAGAAAGCGTTCTTGCCGTCCTGGAACAGGGACTGGTGAACATGCATGCCGGATCCGTTCCGGCCGAAGATCGGCTTCGGCATGAACGTGGCGTGCAGCCCCATGTCACGGGCCACGCGGCGCACCACGTACCGGAAGGTTGCCAGGTTGTCAGCGGTCTGTAGGGCCGGGCCGTACTTGAAGTCGATCTCGTGCTGGCCCGGCGCCACCTCGTGATGAGAGGCCTCGATCTCGAAGCCGAGTGACTCCAGCACCAATACGATTTCGCGCCGGCACTCCTCCCCTAGGTCAATCGGCGCCAGATCGAAGTAGCCGGCAGCATCGTGAGTGACGGTGGTCGGCTTTCCGTCCGCGCTCCTGTGGAAGAGGAAGAATTCCGCCTCCGGCCCGGTCATCATCTCGAAGCCGAGCTTGCGTGCCTCCTCGACGGCCCGGATCAGGACCAGGCGGGGACAGCCAGCGAACGGCGTGTCATCCGGGTTGAAAATGTTGCAGATCAGGCGGGCTACCTTGCCGTGGTCCTTCCCGTTCGTGCCGCGCGACGGGAACGGATCGATCCGGTAGGTCGACAGATCCGGTTTGAGGACCATGTCCGACTCTTCGATCCGGGTGAACCCCTCCACCGAGGATCCATCGAACAGGATCTCCCCCTGGATGGCCTTCTGGAACTGGCTTCCTGGGACTTCCACGTTCTTGTTGACGCCGGTGATGTCGGTGAACTGGAGCCGCAGAAAGCGGACACCGTTCTCCTTCGTGTGGGCGAGAATGTCATCGGCGGTCCACTCGCGATCCCTGCAATCCGACGGCTGTGCCGGGCTGGTCATGGCTGCTTCTGCTCCGATAGGGGGAACGTAGATCGATCGCCCAAGAAGGGCTTGGCGGAATCATGCCCAGGGATCCATGCGCGACAATTGAAAAACACGGAATATGCACAATTCACAATTCACCAACAGGCTGATGGTGCTTTTTTGTGGATATGTGATGTTTCACAATCGCGCATATGGCGCGTTTTTAACTTCAGTAGACGGGTAGTCACCCCTCCAGCGGATACTGGCCCAGCTCCTGGATCAGAGCCTCATACCCTCTCAGGTCGATCAGCCCCAGACTCTGGACCGCGCGCACCGCGACCATCTGTTCGGACCAGGAGCCTGGCTGATCCCCGACCTCCAGCAGTCTCTCGTACGCGAACAGATACGGCTCCTCACCGGCGGGAAGATGTGCCTCCAGGTCGAGGAGCCACTCTCTCGCCGCCCTGCCGGCCCGCAGCACCTTCTTTGTGAACTGCTGCCTCGCTTCCGCGCTCACCGCGGAGAGTCCCGGCAGCGTCCAGAGGTGCGCGAGTGCTCTGTGGATGTGTCGTGAGGTGAAGCGTGCCAGCCGCTGCTTCGGCGGAGATTCAGCCGGAGACGAGTAAAGAAGGAAACAGAGTTCCTCGTAGGCGGTCACGACCCGCAACACCTTCTCGTGGTCGCAGACGAAAGCGGTCGCCATGGCCCGCAGCGCCTCCCGTTCCCTGCCGGCGAGGCTGCTGTTCCGGGCGAGCAGATCGGACCACAGATCCCGCTGGTGCTCCCCGGCACGGCGGAGGACCTTGGAGAACCACCGGAGTTGCCGCTGGCGCAGTGACTTCAGCTCTCGAAACTCCTCCCATTCCAGCTCTGAAGCGTTGAGAGCCAGCAGATCCTCCGCCAGCTGGTATCCGGCCCATCCGACCGGCTCCTTCCCGGGAAGCGCCAGCCCCAGGTACTGCACATCGAACTCCGCGCGCAGGCGCACTGCCTCCAGAACCACGGGCCTGCGCATGCGGTGGATCTTGCGCCGCGCCACGTCGAACCCGGCCCGACCGGTGAACACCCTCAGCGGCTGCGTATCCGGGTTGAGCACATCCTTGACGGTCACGACCAGCCGGGAAACCAGGAGGCGCACCGAGCAAAACAGGAACCACGTCCCGACCAGCGGGAACAGGAACACCTTTCCCCGTGAGAGGTACCGCCGGTAGGAGCGGTACGGGTTGAACGTTCGCTTCTCCTTCGTCAGTTCGTCCATCGGGTAGGTCCCGAAGATGACCCGAATCAGGTTCTGCCGGTCTTCCTCCAGCAGTCTCATCACCTCGTCACCGAACCGCCTGCGGATCAACTCGTCCCTTCCTGAATTCCGCGACAGGAAGTGCAGCGCGTTGAATTCGCTGGTCCGGTAGAGGAGGGTGCCGTCTGTTCCGGAAACGGTGATCGCTTCTTCCCTCCGGGACACGGTCCCCTGTTCACGCTCCCTGGACAGATCCGCCCGCTTCCGGAGCCACTTCCGGAAGAGCTCGAGATCCCGCGGGTCGGCGCCCTCCAGATCCTCCAGTGGAACGCAGTGCTGGTTGTACTCGATGATCAGGCGGGCCGTGTGTTGAGCGACGGCGTGGGTGATGAAGTTGAACCAGACGTAGGGACCCGCGACTCCGCCCTTGCCCCGTCCGATATCCAGCCTCAGCAGCCGCTTCTTCTCCCGCTTGCCGTACCCCAGCCGGTTGATCCGCACGTTCTCCAGGGTCAGATTCCCGAGCAGCATGTTCGCCACGGAGGTGTCGTTGCGATGGAAGTACGCTCCATCCAGGAAGGAGCGGTAGAAGAGCAGGGTTGACTCCCAGCAACGGGGCACGGCCAGTTGCTCCCCCGCGCGCTCCGCCTTGCGATTCAGCAGCGGATCGGCGAGGCCCTGAGCCACGAACTGCCGGCGCACCCGCGCGTCCGCTTCCGGATCCGCGTTCCCACGCCCGCAGCGGACGCGCGACTCGGGCAGGATGACCCGGTCACAGAGGGTCCCGAGAATCTGCTCGCACTGACTCTCCTTGATGGTCTCCGTGAGCGGAAGGAACTGCGCCTCGGCCACCCGATCGTAGAAGTCCGCCGCCTGACCGGCGATCCGCCGGAACCAGAGTCCCAGGGCGAGCGGAATGAGGCAGAGCCCGCCCAGAATCAGGACGGGCAGCGACAGGAACTTCAGCAACGCCTCCGCGGCGACCTCCAGGAAGCCGAGCCGGGTCATCCGAACCAGCAACAGCGCCAGGCCGACAATCCCGCCGAACAGCACCAGCCGCCAGGCCGGACGGGCGGTTGCCTTCACAAGCTGCATGCCGACGCGGTCGAGGAACTGCGCTCCGGTGATGCTGCCGTACAGATCGGCGAACCAGGTGACGGTGCGATGGGCGAAGGCGAGCAGGTCACCCATGACGCGACCCAGCCGGGCCGTGGTGGAGAGCGGATCGCTGCTCCCTTCCGGCCCCATCACGAACCGGACCACCGGCAGCCGTCGAATCAGCGGCAGGCGAAAGAAACGCAGCGAGGCGTTGACCTGCCGGGCGAATTCCAGCCCCATGGTCTCCGCGATCCGAGGGCCGTTCAGGTCGCGCAGGGTCCGCACGACATCTTCCACATCCAGATCACGCACCCGGTCGGGAACGGCCCGGTCCGCGCCGGGAAGGAGCGGACCCTGCATGACAGTCGCAAGCTCCAGGTCCGCCTCCAGAAGGGTGGCCCGCCAGCCGGCCCAGGCTAACTTGGCCCCCACCGGGAATCCGGGGAGGCACTCTCTCGCGGAACGGGTGATCCAGGTTTCCAGATCCCGAGCCCGTTTCACGAGAGTCGGCACCTGCTCATCTCTCACCGGATCGGTGAAGAAGACGATGTTCTGGTTCAAGAGCCAGGCATTTTTCTCCACCAGCCGATCGGCGGCCCGAGCCACGAACAGCGCCAACCGGGCCGCGCGAATCAGCGGACGCAGGACCCTCAGCACACGCACCACGCGCGCCAGACGCAAGATCCGGATCGTTCTGAAGGCTGCTTCCTGACTCGCCAGCAGGCCAAACGGAATCGAAGGGAGCAGTTCGGTCAGGAAGCGGCGTCTCAGGTAGATCAGCCTGCGCGGAGCGAGAGCCCACCGGATCGCGAAGTCGAGCAGCAACACGGCGCAGATCCCGGTGTCGGCCCAGGTGGTCCAGGGAACGACCCCGGGCGGAGGCGAATCGCTGTAGTGATCGACGACGATGAGACCCAGCACGGCCATGATCAGCCAGAAGACGATCGCCTCCCACGCCTGCACGGCCCGCCGGCCGAGCAGACGGTCCAGTCTGAGAGCCAGCACCCGGTCCCCCTCCAGGTTCCGCACCCTGCGGGCCATCCGGACCAGACGGCGCCAGATGCGGCGAGCCTCCGCAGACTCCTCCGCCTCCCGGGTTTCGGGGACCACCGACCCGCGCAACGCCCCGAGGAGCTTCCGGAAGGCGCCGCTAAACCGCAGCGCCAGACGATGAAGCCGGACCAGCTCTTCCAGTTCCTCCCTCGTGTCGACCTCGTAGGCCGTCATTCTGGCCTCGTCCAGCTCGCTCGTCAGGAGGATGGCGAGCCCGGACACGACTTTCAGATCCGCGAGCGTCGAGGCACCATCCAGCGCCCGGAACAGGGTCGCTTCCAGGCGGTCTCCGAACGAGCTGACCTGATCGAGGACCAGGTTGACCTCGGAGATGCTTGCCGCAGACGCGTCCCGCACGCGGAATCGGAGCTGCTGGCAAATCCGATCCATCTCCCGAAACCGCCGGTAGCATGCCTCCATGCTTTCGGCCCCGGAATCCAGGGTGCAGCGGGCCGCCTCCAACTGCCTGCGGGCCTGATCCAGGAGGACCCGCAGACGAAGATCCCGGACTCGTTCTCGCGCTTCCCGGCCAGGATCCGACGCGGCTTCCTCCCCGGCATCGAACGTCCGCAGGCTGTTCTCGACCTCCTCCAGTTCCACCATCAGGGAGGGCGTGCCGGCCTGAGAAACCGCGCCCTCGACGCGGCCCGTGATCCGGCGCAGCAGACTCGCATACCCCTTGAGCAGGGCCAGGCCGGTCACCACCCTGTCCGGTTCCATGCTGGTGTCCCGCAGGAAATCCCTGGCTCCCTCCTCCAGCGCGCCCAGGCTCTCGGACACCTCTTCGGTCAGGTCCGTCGCTACCTCCCCCTCGCTCCGCACGCAGATTTCAAGGGCGATCCGAATCGCCTCCCGGTACCGATCCGTGAGGGCAACGGGATCCGCCGGCGAGTCGACCAGCCGCGACACTTCGGCGATGGCGGCGCGCAGGGCGGAGAATCTCTCGGAGAAAGCGCTTGAGACGGGCATACAGTTGACACGATGAGAACGGCCGCCGCCGCTGTCAACGGGCTTTAGAAGCGGTGCGACAACGCTACACTCTCCCGCTGGAAGCAGCGATGATGAACGGCTCCAGCTCCCATCCCGATTGCATGAAGTGCGTCTTCTTCTATGTCACCTGGGAACCGGTCCACCCGCGAGGGTGCAGGGCGTACGGTTTCAAGGGACGCCGCCTGCCGTCGCTCGTCGTTCTCGCGGAATCGGGAGCCCCCTGCCAGTGTTTTCAACCGAAGCCTCCCACCGGGCCGACGGACCCGAGCCGGGCATCCTGGTGAACCGCGGCTACGAATACCGGGATTGCATACGGCCGGAGGATGCGGGATCGACCGTGATCGCCGTGCTGGCCCGGCGCTATCGAAACACCGACCGGGAGGGGTGGCTGGTGCGTCTGGACAGGGGTGAGGTGCTGCTGGAT
>JAZDLC010000491.1:0-2560 GCA_043802345.1 Planctomycetota bacterium
AACCATCAGCTCGTGATCCCGATCGAGCGTCGCCTTGACCGGCCGGCCCGTCTCCTTCGCGAGGCGGGCACACTCCCGGTCCCACATGTCGAACTGGAACTTGGCGCCATACCCCGATCCGAGGTGGTGACAGATGCCATGGATATTGCCGGCGTCAACACCGGTTTCCTCGGACAGATCGCGGACGATGCTGGAGATCCGTTGGGTGGAGAACCAGGCGTCGATCCGCTCTTCACCTTTGAACTCGATCACGCTGCCGTGCGGCTCGAAGCAGCAATGGGTCACGACCGGCACGCCGTACCGGCCTTCCACGACCAGATCCGAACTCTCGAGCGCCTGCTCCACATCCCCCTTGGCCCTGGGCGGGCCGGTGCTTCGCCACTCTTCCTTGACTTCAGGATCGTCGTCGATCACGTTGTGCTCGAGCAGCTTGTACTGCACGGCCACCAACCGGGCCGCCTCGCGGGCGATCTCCTCGGTCTCCGCCGCCACCACCGCCACTTCGTAGCCGGCGTAGTGCGTCTCGTCGCCCGGCTGCATGAGCGCCCGCGCCACCACGACACCCGGAAGCTCGGCGGCGGGAGCAACATCCACTGCAACGATCTCGGCTCTTCCATGGGGACAGAGCGTGAACTTGAGGTGCAGCATCCCGGGGCGCTGGATGTCGGCGGTGTAGATCGCCTTGCCGGAGACCTTCGCCGGTCCGTCGATACGTTCCGTCCGCTTGCCCAGATGCTTCGTGTCGGCCAGGGCGGGCCATGCCTTCTTGACCTCTCTTCGCATCAGCGTCCCTTCCCGGCCGCGTCCAGCGTGGCCTTCGTGACACCCTTGTAAGTGCCGCAGCGGCAGAGGTTCCCACTCAGTCCGTCCAGCACATCCTGCTCGGTGAGCGACGCCTTCGACCGCAGAAGGGCCTCGGCCGCCACCACGAATCCGGGGGTGCAGAAGCCACACTGCACGGCGTCATGCCGGACAAACGCCTGCTGGAGAACCGACAGCTCTCCATCCTTGGTCAATCCTTCCACGGTTTCGATCTTCCGGCCCTGGGCCGTGACCGCGAGGATCGAGCAGGCATAGACCGCCCGGCCGTCGAGGAGGACGCTGCAGGCACCGCAAGCCCCCCGATCACAGACCTTCTTGGCGCCCGTGATCTGGAGGTGATTGCGGAGTGCATCGACCAGCGTGACCCGCGGCTCCACCTGGAGGGTGTGCACGGTTCCGTTGACGTCGAGTTCAATCTCCACCAACCCGGGGCCGACGATCTGGGCCCCTGCCTTTGCCTGATCTTCCTGAGTCCGGCCCTTTGGAGCCAGCCCGGAGATCGCCCCGGTCGCCAGGGCTCCGGCCCCCACGCCCTTCAGGAACTTGCGGCGCGAGAACCCCTGCGTGTCACTCATTGACTCGTCCTCTCGATCAAACTGGATCAGTGGAGACATGCATCGTACGGTCCTGGCCGGGAGCCCGCTGTTCAGAAAATCAGCCGCATCCGTCGCTTACGCGGGCCTTGACCGTGCGGCGGTCCAGACCGAGCCTCCGCGCCGCCTCGGCGTAGTTCCCGGTCTTTCCATAGATGTGCCGGCAATACTCGGTTAATAGCTGATCCGCGGTCAGATGTCCCCGGCGGGTTGCTTCCAAAAACGGCGGCGCGTCTCTGGAATCGGCCCGCCCCGCCTGGGATGCGGGGTAGTACTCCTTGCGGATCAGGACGTTGCGGACGCACTGTTCCAGTTCCCGGAAATTCCCCGGCCAGGTGTAGTCCAGCCCCAGCCGCCGCTCCACGCACTCGATCACCTCCTGCGTGAGGTCGTCCGCCTCCTCGCCCGCCATCTGGGTGGCGATGTACCGGATGAGGTTCTCGAGTTCCTCCGGCCGGTCGCCCAGCTGATCCTCCAGCGACGGCGTGGTGATCATGTCGGCGCAGATCCGGTAGTAGAGATCCTCGCGGAACGAGCCGTCCTTCATCGCCTGGTTCATGTCCCGATTGGTGGCCGCAATCAGCTTCCCATGAAACCGACGGATCGCTGTCTCTCCGAGACGCTGGTACTCCCGGGTTTGCAGCACCCGCAACAGCTTGACCTGGATCGCGGAATCGAGATCGCCGATTTCGTCCAGGAAGACCGAGCCCATCGGGCCACACTCCTCGAACCATCCGGACCGATCCTCGAGCGCCCCGGTGAACGCGCCACGCCGGTGCCCGAACAGCTCCGACTCGATCAGCGTCGGGGAAAGCGCCGAGAGATTGAGCGCATGGAAGGAGCTGATGAAGTCCTCCTGGAACACCCGGGTCTTGACATCGAACGGAATGTACCGGGACAGCCCGACCGCCCGGGCGACCAGCTCCTTGCCGGTTCCGGACGGCCCCGTGATCAGGGTCGATATGTCGCCCATCCGCAGGTAGAGCGAGCGGCGGTATCGGCGAAGGTCATGGGTGAAGATCGACTGCCAGATCGTGCTGCGCAGGGCGGCCGCCGCTGCCGAGCCGCCGATGATGCAGTGGTAGATGTTGACGAAGGCCCGGTTGAGCTGGAAGAAGAAGGCGAACAGATGCTCTGGAGGGTCC
>JAZDLC010000492.1:0-5317 GCA_043802345.1 Planctomycetota bacterium
CCTGGATCAGACCGATCGGTACTTTGGACGCCAGGGAGGGCGCCGGACCTGGGAATGGACGGTGGTCCTCGGCGGCGACCCCGCTCTCAGGGCGGAGATCGCCCAGGTGACGTACCACCTTCATCCGACCTTCCCGAGTCCGGATCGCGTGGTTCACTGCACGCCGGACCTGCGATTCTCCCACACCGCGCGTGGTTGGGGGACCTTCCCCTTGACAGCCACGGTCCTGTTCCGGGACGGCACGAGCCGGCAACTGGCGACGCACCTCCGGTTCGCGTCGCCGTGCACGGACTGATCCGAATCCCGTACACGTACGTGTGCGGGAAGATCTCCGCGTGTCGCGTAGAATTCGCAGGCAACTGGCATAGAGTGGTTTGCATCAGGAAGAACCAGACACCGAACCTCTCGACCCCCCGGCAGGAGTCAAACCGATGGCGCAATACGACGACTTCTCTTCGACCGAGCCGCTGGTGCGGGCGGCCCTGGAGGGCAACCTCGACCGCCTCCGGCAGATCTTCCACGACTGTTCTGATGACGAGAAGGCACGCTCCCTGACAGGCGCGGCCGCGGTGGGTCATGCGGAGATCGTCCGCGAATTGCTGTCGCTGGGAGTGGACCCGGACAAACCGGCCGAGATCGTGGGTCTCTCCGCGGCGGCGCCGCCGCTCTACTTCGCCCTCCTTTGCGGCATGCATGGGGTTGCGCGGCTGCTCGTCGATGCGGGAGCCAGCATGGACGCCACCGAGCCGGGCAACGGCCACTCGATCCTCGCCGAGCTGGTTCACGATTCCGCTCCGATCGAGATCCTCGATGCCGCGCTGGAGCTGGGGGCGGATGTCAATGACGGCGGCCTCTCCGGCTACACGCCGCTGGGAGCGGCCCTCTACCGATCGCGCGGGGCGGTCGCCAGGTGGCTGGTCGGGAAGGGAGCCGATCCGAACAAGGGGAGGACTACCTGGGACGCCTTCACTTTCAGCGGAATCGTGCCGCTCCGGCTGGTCATCGAGGCGGGGGCGGACATCGGCAGGCGGTACCTGCCGGATGTGACGCTGCTCGAACTGGCCGCCGAGTACAACCGTCCGCTCCACTTCGACTACCTGCTCGCCAAGGGATGTGATCCGTCGCGGCTGGAGGCCGATCTTCCCCTGGCATCCTCGGCGGGGCTGACGCACGCCGTGAAGAGCCTGCTCGCGAAGGGAGAGCAGGCTGTCGACCAGCCGGATCGCCATGGCCGGACCCCGCTCGCGATGGCTGTTGCGTCCGATCGCACCGAGGTCGTCCGGCTCCTGCTGGAAGCGGGAGCCGACCCGAACCAGCTCTTCGTTTGTGAGTGGCAGGAGCCTGATTGGGGCGAGATGCAACTGTTCCACCATCACATCAGCTCCTGGCACGAGGACCAATCGAGCATGTTGGCCATCGCCGTGTGTCAGGAGAACTACGTGGCGACCGCCATGCTGCTCGATGCCGGCGCCGATCCGAACCTGACGGCCAGCAGTTGGACGCCGCTCCATTTCGCCTGCGCCAACGGTCTCGAGATCCTCGCCGAGATGCTTCTCCTGGGCGGGGCGGGTCTGGAGGCGCGCAACGAGCAGGGGAACACGCCGCTCCTGCTCGCGGTCGACTGGGAGAAGCCGAGGGTCTATCAGGTGCTCAAGCAGTACGGCGCCGATCTGCGGGCGGTGGATGAAGAGGGCTTCACCGCTCTCGCCATCGCGGCGCTCAACGGGAATGCCGAACTGGTCCAGGCTCTCCTGGACGATGGGCTCGACCCGGATCAGGCGAACCAGGATGGCTTCACGCCCCTGATGCAGGCCGCGGAGGGGTGCCAACTGGAGACGGTCCGCGTATTGCTCCGAAGGGGAGCGGATCCGTCACTCCGTGACTCGAAGGGGCGCACCGCCCTCGATCTCGCGATCGAACAGGGGAACGAGTGTGAGCCGGAGGATGACGCGGAATGGGACGATCTCGTCGAGTTCCTGCGCACGAATTCCTGATTCTTTCGCGATTCCATGTCCGGCTGGATCGGGGCCGGCAATCCCCCTGCTGACCTGAAGTCCTTCAATTCCCGAACAAGGAGCCGATCATGTCAGCAACCAGTAGCAACTCTCCTCTTTCCCTGCGGCTCGTGCCGCTGTTCGCCCTCCTGTTCTCCGCGCCCGCGATGGCGGGGAACGACGTCTGGTATCCCGTGAACCCGTACCATGGCCGGGCTTCCTTCGACAAGCCGCCGGTGGAGCGGCCCAGGGCGACTCAGCCGCTTCCAAACTACCAGTGGAATGAGTACCCGAATGGCCCGAACGGCCCGCGCGTGGTCAAGATCGTGCTCAGCCATGACGATCTGTTGCGGGCGGAGAACCGCATGCTGGACGGTCTTCTCGCAGACGAGCGAGAAGCGGCTCTGGAACTGAGAAGGGCCGAGGATGTGGTCTTCGGTCTTTCGCAACGCCTGAGTCGGTTGGCCCCTTTCCGGCAGGCCAGCCGCCAGCATTACGAGACCTGGATCGATCTCGTGGATGAGAAGAACAGGTTCGATGCGCATGCCACTGAGGTGCGAAGGTTTCTGGAGAACTGCCGATTGTTCCAGGAGAACCTCCACCGCATGCTCTCCAGGCCGCAGCCGACGACCGTGGTGGTGAACGTCCGGAACCACCAGAACCGTGAGTACATCCCCACCGACTACCTCCGCCAGAAGGCGATCGAGCACGTCCTGGCGAATCCCGAGGGGGCGGGGGAGACGCTTCGCCTCGAGTTCTGAACGCGGGGTGAAGTCTCTGGTCGCGGCCAACGGCCGCGCCGTGCTCTTCGTGTTCCTCGTGGTCAAGTACTCGACCCCAGACCTACCTGACCACGAAGGACACGAAGGGGCCGAAGGGAGGGGAGAACTACCGGAAGTCGTTGACGAGGGTGAGATCGCAGCGGAACTCCTCGGAGCGGTCGTAGAGCAGAGTCTCCCCGTCCGGGGAGAGGGCCAGGTTGGAACAGCCGAAGCCGGGGAGGACGGCGATCTTCCTCGCCTCCTGGGTGGCGTAGTCGAGGAGGTACATCTCCCGGGTCGTCGCGCTGGCGGACTTGACGAGATAGACGCCGTTCTCCGCGGCAACATAAGCGAGCCATCCGGCCGTGACGCTCCCCTCGACGAGGCAGGTTGCGGAGCCGGCTCGATCCCACTTCCAGATGCCGGCCAGATCGGCTCTGAGCAAGGTGAGAGAGCTGCCATCTCGCGCCTCGTGAAGAAGCACTTGCGCGTCGAGCGGGAACTGCGAGGCGTCCCGGCCGTCCGGACGAACCTGCCACATTCGCCAACCCTCGGGGGAGTCGGCCATGAAGTAGATCCAGTGACCGTCCCGGGACCAGGCCGAGGCGATCTCGTGCCGCCCGCTGTTCCGCAGCCGGCGGGCCTGGCCGGAGGCGACGCTCAGGAGATGGAGCTGAGCATGACCGTCGACGAGGCCGGAGAAGACGATCTCCTCTCCATCCGCCGACCAGCTCGGCTGCCAGATGTAGACGCCGTTCAGGGAGGTCAGCCGGCGCTCGCGGCTGCCGTCCGCGTTCGACATCCAGATCTCGGGAGTGCCGGAGCGATTCGAGATGAACGCGATCTTCTCACCGTCTGGCGAGAAGGTGGACTGGGTGTCATTCCTGGTCGAGTTGACCAGGGGAGCGGTGTCGAGCTGTGGTGTGCCGCTGCCCGGCTGCCGGATTCGCCAGATGTTGAAGTCGACCGCCTGCGCCTCGTACACCAACCGGTTGCCGGTGCCGGCCAGCGAGGGGTGCCGCGCCGGGATCCCCTCGTTCGGGAGCCAGCTCAGGGTGCCGTCCGCCACCATGACCCGCCGCAGGCCGGGCGTGGTGACCGGGATCGATGCGAAGATGATCTCGCGACCGTCAGGCATCCAGTCCAACCCATTGATCAGCCGTTGCGCGGACGTGAGCCTGCGCGACGGGCCGCCGCCGGATGGCAGCAGGAAGATGTCCTGGAGACCGGCCCGATCCGCCCCGACATATGCAATCCACTCGCCATCGGGTGAGACGCGCGGTTCATTCACCGAGGCATGCCCCTCCCCGGTCATCTCGACGACAGTGACCTCCAGCGATTCCAGGTCCAGCCGCCGGATCTCCGCCGCCAACCCGGTGACCTCTGGGGTGGCGAAGGCGAGCCAGCTCGCATCGGGAGACCAGTCGAGGTTCTGTACGGTGGTGGCGACCGCACAGAGGTTCTGGACCTCGCCGCCGAGGCTGGAGATCCTGCAGATCGTGCTGCCGGCGTGATCTTCTTCGATTCTGACGAAGGCCAGGAACTTCCCGTCTGGCGACCAGCTCGGACTGATCTCGGCCGCGGGGTCGCTGGTGACGCGTAAAGGCGGCTCGCGGCCGATCTGCTTGACGTAGATGTCGAGCGATCCGTGGTCGGGGTCGGTCCAGGCGAATGCAACTTTGGTCCCGTCGGGTGAGAAGGCCGGGTAGACCTCGCTCGACGGATAGGTCGTGAAGGGGACCCCCCGCAGAATCACGGAGCTCGGCAGGTCGCCGGGGCCGCCGTCGTCCGAGCGAAGAGCGACCACGTCCTAGAGCCCGCCGACGAGCAGGGCAGCGGCGAGCAGAGTCCCCAGGAGATACGGGACCGGCCAGGAACTCCGCCGGGCCGGCCCGGTCGGTTGCGGGTCGCGCCCCCTGCCCTCGCTGTCGATTCCGCCGTTCCCGTTCTTGCCGGCCAGTTCTCCGTCACCCAGCGCGGAAACGGGCGCCACCAGCCGGTACCCGACCTTGCGAATCGTCTCGATGGAGTGCGACGACCGGGCATCGTCGCCCAGCAGCCGCCGCAGCTCGGAAATGGCGACGGTCAACCCTTCCTCGGCGATCTCGACATCGCCCCAGATCGTGTTCAAGAGGGTCCCGCGCGAGATCACCTGGCCGGGCTGATGGGCCAGACAGACGAGCACGTGCATGACCCGGGGGCGAACCTGGATCGAACGGTCCTCCTGGACCAGGCGGTTCAGGTCGGTGCGAACCAGCCATGCGCCCACGCGAAACGGCGGCACCGCCTGAGGGTCGGTCGGAAGAAGGTCATTGGCATTGTCCAAGTCGCTCTCCAACCTGGTTTTAGAGAGATTTAACGTTCATTTGAGCCGCCCTTCAGGCGCGAGGCCACGGGAAAGCTTCCAGTTGCCGGCCTGTCAGAACACACCCGGCGAGAGGGGGCAGGCTTTCTTCTCTGGAGGATTCCACATGCGCGGGTCGAGCAGACGCGTTTCCATTCAATACGTCACGATGTTGTTGTTTGTCGCCACCTTGTCGGCCGGCGTCCAGGCCCAGGTCG
>JAZDLC010000493.1:0-7312 GCA_043802345.1 Planctomycetota bacterium
GTCCGATCCCGGAGATCGCTGGTCGACCTCGCCCGGAGGCTCCCCCGGGCTGCTCACGGAGAAGGTCAGGAAGGCCGTTTCGCGCTTCTTGCGCACGCCGTCCCGGATGTTGTTGCGGGCGATCTGCGTGGCCCAGCGCAAAAATGCCTGTTCGTCCCGGATCTCGAACCGATCGAGGCCCTGGATCACCTGCACGAACATGCCGTTCAGGAAGTCCATCGAATCCGCCACGCGCCGGGCCCGGTCGCCCATCATGAGCCGGATCCTGCCCAGCAGCCTGTCGCCGTACCGTTCCAGGAGCTCGCCGAGCGCCGCCTGGTCGCTCTCCTGCGCCCGGCGAATCAGTTCCATCGAGTCGGTCCGTCCCCCGGTCATGAGCGGCCCTCCTCTTCCTCGAGCAGGTCCTGCTGTGCCCGCTCCACCGACCGCCGGACGAACTCCAGGGCGGCATCCGGAACCAATCCCAGGCTGATCGAGCGGACCCTCGGATTGCGATACTTCCGGCCGCGCAGCGCCACGTACTGGGCGACCTGGTCCGCCACCAGCTGCTCCCGGGCTTCGGACCTCGTGCTGGTGGTGACGCCCCCGTGGAATTGATGGCAGCATCCCTCGCCGATCAGGTTGACCAGCACGGTTCGCCTGTGCTCCGCCACGCGCTTGTACAGGTCCAGATTGACCAGCCCTCCGCCGGGAAGATCGAACCGCTCGTCGCACCCGCCGATCTCCTCCCAGATCGAGCGGGGCACCGAGAGGCAGTTGCTCTCCCCAGGATAGCGGAAGAACCCGGGACGGCTGGTGGCGCTGAAGCAGGCGATCTCGAATAGCCGGTAGCCATCTTCCGGCCAGCCGATCTGCGCCAGCAGCCGCAGGTCCTCCTGTGCGTCATGTCCAGAGAGCGCGGCATCCTGCTGAAGCTGCCGTCCCAGGTGATACCCCGGGATGGCGGCCACGGCGAAGGGGGAGAGGCGCCCTGCCATCAGGATGTACTTCACCGCTCCCGGAGTCAGCATGCGGGCCCCGTCGACCATGATCCCGATCATGTCGCCCCGGGCCTGCGCGGCGCCGAAGTTGATCGCAAAGACGGGGGACGGGGCTGGCTGCTCCCTCAAGAAGTAGCTGAAGTTGTCGCCATGCTGGAGCACCTTTTCCCGACCCAGCGTCCGCTCTGAAGCGTTTTCGACCACGATCACTTCGTAGTCCCTCCGGGAGACGTCCCGCTGGTAGCGAGGGCTCAGCGAGAAGAGCGTCCGCTGGGCCTGGTCCGGCATGTCATGGAGGATCACCACCAGCGACAGCCTGGGCCGGGCCCGGCCGAACAGCGCGGAGATCTGGCGCAGGGGAGAGGCCATGGGAAATCACGTTAGTGACTTCCGGCCTCCCGCGCCACGACTAGCAGACCGGCTTGATCCTGGCGTCGGGCGCCCCTTCGGTCCTCGGGATGGTCGAGCCGCAGACCTTGAGGGTGCTGAAGGCCGCATACTCCTCAGCGTCCACCGACGGCCCCTGTCCGCTGCAGTGCTCGTTGAACGCATCGACCAGCAGCTCGCCGATCTCGGCCGGCCCCTTGTCGGAGATGTCGTTCCGTCCCATGGCGTGCACCAGCTCGCCGTCCTTGTACAGGGCGAAGAACGGGGATGACGGGGGGTGGCCGCCAAGAGTCTCACGCACCTTCCTGACCGCGGCCTTCTCCTGGCCGGCAAAGACGGTTCCCAGACGGTCGGGAATCACGCTGTTCTGGAGAGCCGCCGAAACGCCCGGGCGTGCTCCGCCCGCGGCGCAACCGCAGATCGAGTTGATCACGATCAGGGCGGTACCGGACTTGTGGGAGAAGAACTCGTCCACGTCCTTCTCGGTGATGAGTTCGGCGAAGCCGACCCGGGTCAGCTCCCCTCGCATCGGCTGGACCGACTCCTCGTCGTAGTTGGGCATGTCTTCGAATGGGTTCATATCTATTCTCCGGAAGGAGTCATGAATTCGTTTCCAGCCCCCTTGAATAGCCCCTCTTCGTGAAGGGGGAGCCAAGAAACCGGGAGAACTGGGCGGCCGCGATGGCACTTTTCTGTAGACTCCCGGGCTTCGTTTCCGGGTCTGAAAAGGTGTTGTCGTGGACTACAAGAGAGCCGTCGCCATCCTGCTTGCGGAAGCCCTCGGCAAGGAGCCGATCGGCGTTTCCAGGACAGAGCAGGAGGTTGCCTCCCAGTTCGAGGTCCCGAAGGACCCGCAGATGGGAGACCTCGCCTTTCCCTGCTTCTCCCTCGCGCAGGAGCTGAAGAAGGCGCCAAGGAAGATCGCCGAGGATCTGGCGGAGGCGATTCGTGGTCGCCTGGACGGACACGAGTTCCTGGCGGCCGCGGAGGCTGCCGGCCCCTACCTGAACTTCCGCATCGACCGGACCTTCCAGATCGCGGCGTTGGTGCCGGCGATTCTCGACGGGACTTTTCTGGCTCCGCGGCCGGCCACCTCCGAGCGGGTGATGATCGAGTACTCACAGCCGAACACCCACAAGGTGTTTCATGTGGGACACACTCGCAACGTGGCCCTCGGCGACGCCCTGATCCGGCTTTCCCGCTGGGCCGGGGACGAGGTGGTGGCGGCCAACTACATCGGGGATGTCGGCACGCACATCGCGAAGTGCCTCTGGTACTTCCGCACCCGGTACTCAGGCGAGGTTCCTGCGTCGAATCGGGGCGAGTTCCTGGGAAGGATGTACTCCGAGGCGGACCGGCTGCTCCATCTCTCGACCCTGACCTCCGCACCGCATCCGAACGTCCTCACCGCGAAGGTGCTCTCGCTGGAGCCGCATCCTTGTGACGGCAAGCTGCGGGTGGTGCGAGTTGACGCCGGTGCCGACGGGGAGCAGACGGTCGTCTGCGGCGGGACCGGCTTCGAGGTCGGCGATCTGGTGGCGTACGCCCGCGTCGGCGCCAAGATCGGCAAGCGGCGGGTCGATCGGATCGAGAAGGGCGGCGTTGCCAGCGAGGGGATGATCTGCTCCGAGGCGGAGATTTCGCAGGGAGAGGACCGGAGCCGCATCTACCGGTTCGAGCGCACGGTCGCTCCGGGGGTGCCGATCATTGATCTGTTTCGCCGGCCGGGAGCGCTGCCGGCGGATCGGACCGTCTCGGAGGAGTACGAGGAACGCCAGGCGGGAGTGCGCGAGGTGCTGGTGGCGCTGGAGCAGGGGGAGCCGGAGATCACCGCGCTCTGGCGGGAGACGCGTCAGTGGTCCCTGGATGAGTTCGACGCGATCTACGAATGGCTCGAAGCGCCCTTCGATCATGTCTTCTTCGAGTCCGAGGTCGGGGACGAGGGGAAGCGGATCGTTCTGGAGGAGTTCGAGAAGGGGCTTCTCACGAAGTCGGACGGAGCGATCGGTTCCGACCTTTCCGCCTTCGATCTGCCGTTCTTCCTATTGCTGAAAACGGACGGCACCGGCCTCTACTCGACGAAGGACCTGGCGCTCGCCAGGGAGAAGTTCGAGAAGTTCGGCATCCAGCGTTCGGTCTACGTCGTGGATGTCTCCCAGGAACTGCACTTCAAGCAGGTGTTCCGGACCCTCGAGCTGTTCGGGTACGAGGAGGCGCAGCGCTGCTATCACCTGGCGTACGGCATGGTGGTCCTGCCGGATGGGAAGATGAGCTCCCGCACGGGGAACGTGATCGCTTTCTCGGAGCTGCGGCAGAGTCTGCTCCAGCGCATCCGGGAGAAGCATCTGAACGTGCTGGCGGGGGAATGGACGGAGGATGAGATCGAGGAGGTGGCCCGCAAGGTCGCGATCGCCACGATCAAGTACGGGATGCTGAACCAGGACCAGCGGAAGAACATCGTGTTCGACCTGGAAGAGTGGACCGACATGCAGGGGAACACCGGTCCCTACCTGATGATGGCCTACACTCGCACCCGGTCGATCCTGCGGGAGATCGGCGGATACGAACTGGATCAGGTCGACTGGTCGGTCCTGACCCATGAGCGGGAGGCGGAAGTGGTGCGGTCTCTCTCCCGCTTCCCCGAAGTGGCGCAGGAAGCGGCCAGGAGCTACCAGCCGCAGCTCGTCTGCATCTACCTGTACGCTCTCTGCAAGGAGTTCAGCCGCTTCTATCACGACTGCTCGGTAAAGCACGCGGAGTCAGAGGCGCTCCGCTCGGCCCGGGCCGCGCTGGTGGATTCTGTCGGACGGGTCATCGGGAAGGGGCTAGAACTACTCGGTATCAGGACCGCCGAACGGATGTGACCGGACGGCGGCCCGTTTTCTTTTTGAGATCAGTGACGAAGAACAGGTGAGAGAAACCGTGGCACGAGCAGCCGGTAGACCTTCCGCGAAACCGAAGACCAAAGCGACGAAGAAGCCTGCAATGAAGAAGTCAGGGCTCGCCACGTCGAAGCCCGCCAGGGCGAAGGCGGGCAAGGAGGGTTTGGACTTCGTCTTCCGGCCCCGCTCCGTGGCGGTGATCGGCGCCTCGAAGAGGCCCGGCTCGATCGGGCACCAGGTGCTCCACAACCTGATCATGGGAGGTTTCGAGGGGAAGGTCTTCCCGGTCAATCCGACGGCGACGGTGCTGCATTCCATCAAGTGCCACCCGACGGTGGGCGCCATCCCGGATCCGGTCGATCTGGCGGTGATCACGGTGCCGAAGGCGCTCGTGCTGAAGATCATGAAGGAGTGCGCGAAGAAGCAGGTTGGAGCGGTGGTCATCATCACCGCCGGCTTCCGTGAGACCGGGCCTGCCGGCGAGAAGCTGGAACAGGAGGTCCTGGAAGTCGCGAGGAGCCACGGCATGCGCCTGGTCGGCCCCAACTGCATGGGGATCCAGAACGCGGCGGCGGATGTGCGGCTGAACGCCTCGTTCTCCAGGAGCTTCCCGGTGCAGGGGCCGGTGGCGTTCGTGTCCCAGTCCGGCGCCATGGGCGAGGCGATCCTGGCCCACGCGGACAGGATCCAGCTCGGCGTCTCCATGTTCGTTTCCATGGGGAACCGGGCGGACGTCAGCGCCGGTGACCTCCTGGACTACTGGGCCCAGGATGACGGCATCCGGTGCGTTCTGCTCTACCTGGAGTCGTTCGGCAATCCGCGGCATTTCGTGCCGATCGCGCGGCGGGTCAGCCGGACCAAGGCGATCGTGACCGTCAAGTCGGGCCGCTCCATGGCGGGGGCCCTGGCCGCGTCGAGCCACACCGGTTCCCTGGCGGGCGCGGATGTGGCGGCGGACGCGCTGCTCAAGGACTGCGGGGTGCAGCGGGTCAATTCGGTGGAGGAGTTCTTCGACGTTGCCCTGGCCCTGTCGAAGCTGCCGCTGCCGAAGGGCCGGAGAGTGGCGGTGCTGACCAACGCCGGCGGACCGGCCATCCTCGCAACCGACGCGCTCGTCGCCTCGGGCCTCGAGATGGCGCCGCTCACGGAGCGGACCCGGAACGCCCTGAAAAAGCGTCTCGTGCCGGAGGCTTCGGTCCGGAATCCGATCGATATGGTGGCCGGCGCCAACGCCGACAACTACGCGTCCTCGCTGAAACTGCTGCTCAAGGATCCCACCGTGGACATGGTGATGGTGATCTTCGTGCCGCCGATCACTCTCGACCCGGTGGGGGTGGCGCGCAAGGTCGTCCACACCGTCAAGGGATCAAAGAAGCCGGTGGTCGGCTGCTTCATGTCGCGGGACGAGGTGCTGGCGGACATCGCCGCGCAGAGTCCCCAGGACTGGGTCCCTGTCTACCTGTATCCGGAGTCCGCGGTCCGGGCCCTGGCGGCGCTGGATGAGCGGCGCCGGATCCTGGAGCGTCCCGAGGAGACGTTCCACCGCTTCCCGGTCGATGTCGAGAAGGCCCGCAAGGTCCTGGTTCCGGGCTGGCAGGGCGTGAACGGCCGCCGCGAGCTGACCCGCATCTACCGCATCAACGCCGTGCCTGGAGGCCTGGCCAGGAGCCCCCAGGAGGCAGTGGAGATTGCCGACCGGGTGGGGTATCCGGTGGTGATGAAGATGTCCGTCACGGACATGCCGCACAAGACGGACGTGGGCGGCGTGATGCTCGACGTCAAGGACGCTCCCTCGGTCTGGAAGGCGTTCAGCAAGCTGATGATCAAGGACGCCGAGGGCGTCAACGTGCAGAAGATGCTCAAGGGCGGACGGGAAGTGGTGATCGGCTTCACCTCCCACGCCTCCTACGGGCCGATCCTGATGTTCGGTCTGGGGGGTATCTATGTCGAGGTGCTGAAGGATGTCTCGTTCGCCCTCTGCCCGGTGACCGCCTCCCGAGCGCGGGAGATGATTCGCGACATCAAGGGGCACCCCATCCTGCGCGGGATCCGCGGCCGTGCCGCCATCGACGAGGACGCGCTGGTCGAGATGATCCAGCGCATCTCCCAGATGGCCATCGACCTGCCCGAGATTGCCGAGATGGAGATCAACCCGGTGCTCTGCTTCCCCGACGGAGCCGTCGCGGTCGACATGCGCCTGCGCGTCGATCCCGAGGTGTCTCGGCGGAAGTAGCCGGGGGCGTGGGGGTATGGAGGAGAGCCCATGACACTTGCTGCCGCCATCGTGCTGCTCTTTCTCGTCATCGATCCGTTCGGCAATGTCCCCTTCTTCATCGCCGCTCTGAAGGGCGTCGAGCCTTCACGGCGCAGGCGCGTGGTTGTTCGCGAGCTGCTCTTCGCCTACGCGGTGATGGTCGTGTTTCTCTTCGCGGGCCGTCCCCTCCTGGGAGTTCTCGGCATCTCGGAACCGGCCCTGAGTATTGCAGGCGGCGTACTCCTCTTTCTCATCGCGCTCAAGATGGTGTTCCCGCCCGCCGGCCGGTCCCTGCAGGAGGAAGTGCCTGACGAGCCGTTCATCGTGCCCCTCGCGATCCCGTACATCGCGGGCCCGTCCCTGCTCGCGGTCGAGCTTCTGTTGATGAGCCGTGAGCCGGCTCGCTGGCCCACATGGCTGCTGGCGATCTCGGTGACCTGGGTCGCGACCGCCATCATCGTGCTGCTCGGCAGTCAGGTGGCCGCCCGCCTCGGCACCCGCGGCCTGCTCGCCGTCGAGCGCCTCATGGGCATGATTCTCGTCGCCATCTCGATCCAGATGTTCCTGACCGGCGCGGACCAGTACCTCGGACGGTGAGCGGGAAGACCTCATTCGAGTCCAGGCTCCTTTCTACCACAGAGGGCACAGAGGGCACAACGCGGCGGGTCCTTAGGAGAGGGGCGCCGGGCATGGGTCCCGTACTCGTACTTCGAACTGGAACTTGCCAACCTCATGTCCACGAAACCGGCAAGATCAGACAGCTCACGATTCGAGTACGAGTACCGCCGCTGCGCGGCTGAGTACGAGTA
>JAZDLC010000494.1:0-5964 GCA_043802345.1 Planctomycetota bacterium
ACGGTCCTGATACCCGATGCCGGCGGAAGACGACTCCTGTCAGCGATCGCGGATGGGGAGGCGGGAGCGGCCGCGAATGTCGTCGTGTCGATTCCGGGCAGGCATGGGATCATGTGTTTCGGGGCGCCTCTGCAGAAGTCCGGAGAGCGAATCCTGATCAATCTCGAGGGACTCAGTCAACTGAGAGTGCAGGTTGAGGATCCGCTTCCAGCCGGGTTGGTTCTGAGGGCGGGCGTGCTTCCCTGTGGGTCCACACAACAGTGGCCGGCGCGGCTTCCCGAGAGCTTCCAGGCGGACTTGGTTGATGGCAGGGCTGTCCTTGGCCCGATCCCGGCTGTCCCGATCGACCTGGTGCTCTGGGCATTGGATGGAGACGAGCCGAGCTATCCCGTAGCCGTTCAGTCGCTGGATCTCAGGCCGGGCGTCGTTGACGTGCGTTTCAAACCGCTCGAGCTCCACAGGCTGGAGGTTCAGGTCGAGGCTCCGGCGACGACAGTCAACCTCTGGAATCATCGCATTGGAGATGTCTCGGCGGAGATCGTGGACGGCGTGGCGGTCTTTCCGTTCTTGCCCGAGGGTGAATACGAGCTGGGATCGGACACCGGTCCGTGCAGCGCCCCGCTGCGTGTCCCGGTCGAGGGACGGGTCCGTTTCACGCCTCCGCCACTCAATGCGGTGGGGGTACGAGTGATTGACCCGGAAGCGCTGGACTCGAAGCCTGGGTTCCAGGACGGAGACCTGATCGTGGGGGTCAACGGCGTCCGATTCAGTCAAACGGAGCGCGGCGTATTCTGTATCGACGAAGTACAAGGCGAGCCGGCCGAGTTCCTCGTCGATCGCAAGGGACAGCAGATCACAGTGGAGACGACCTTCGTGCGAGAGGGCCTCGGATCGATGACCCGGGGCATCTTCTACTTCGGGAGCTCAACGGAGACGGACAAGGCGATCCGGATCGAGGTACCGAAGCAGAAGAAGTGACGTCTCCGCCGCAGTACGACTCAGTGGAGTTCTCGACAGCGCATGCCGCTGCACAAGGATTTTGCCAAGGAAGCCAGGAAGCCAGGAAGAGCGAAGATGACGCGCTGGGATGTTGGAGTTCCCCAGGCACCGGCAGCAATCCACTTCCTGGGTTCCTGGGTTCCTGGTTTTCTGAGCGGTCTATCTTTCCCTGACTTCCAGGGTGGGTGCTACCCGATCAGTGGCGCAGGCTCCTGCGTCCAGTCCGTGGGCGCGGGGCGGAACCCGGCCCGTCATCGCGATCACGACTTCGATGCCGGCCGGAACGCGGGATGGCGTACCAGAGCGGAAGGAGCGGCGAGTTTCCCATCCCCAAACGGGCCGTTTTCTGGGAGAATGGGTCAAAGGAGACGAGCCTGGAATGAGTACCGCCGAGTCCCTGAGCAGCTATCTGCGCCGGAACGATCTGCCGGTGTTCGAGTACGATCATGAGCTGACCGAGCAGTTCCTGATCCCGATGCTGATGCGGCTGGGGTACACCCAGGAGCACGTCTTTCTGGACTATACCATTGCCGGCACGCCTCACCGGCCGGATCTGTTCATCGCGGAAACGCGCACCTCGAGGCCGCACATGCTGATGGAAGTGCGGACTCCGAGACGGGATCACGAAACCGCGCTGAAGGCCGCGCTGGAAAAGGCGTGCATCTGTCGCGATGCGACCAACGGCAACGTCGCCGCGGCGATTACGCCGATGAGTATCGGTTTCGACACGGGCCGGAAGAAGTTCCTGAGTTCCTTCTCCGAGCTGAGTACGGAGCAGGCGGCCGAGATGGCCGAGCACCTGAAGACGCCCTGGATCGGCCCTCCTCCCGACGAACCGGGCTGGGAAAGCGACGACTCCCTGGTGGCGATCGCCTCGGAGGATGAGGTCGAGACGCGGGAACAGCTCACTCGCTTCGGAAACCTCCTCGTCCGGATCCTCACCGCGCCGAGCGAGATAGAGAGGACCAAAGCGCTCGACCTGTTCGTCAAGAGGGTGCTCGAGGGCGTTCCCTTCCTGCATTGCAAGTACTCCAACCTCCTGGCGGTGACCTGCGACCTCGACGTGGTGCTTGAGTACCGGCCGCTCGGCCACCGCACTCTGTTCGACGATACAGGAAGATACACGCTGTTGGAGTGCAGCTACTGGGCGCGGCCTCTCGACGGGAAGTCGGTCCTGCAGTTCCAGGCCAAGCTCCAGCGGACGCGGACCAGGCTGGGGATCTTGTTCAGCCGGAACGGGGTCACCGGGGCTTACCCCGGCCTGGATGCCCAGAAGAAGATCCGCACGGCCCACGAGCGGGACGGCATCTCGATCCTGGTCATCTCCGAGGAAGACCTGCTGGCGATGGCCCAGGGCACCTGCTTCCACGATCTCGTCGACGCCAAGCTCGACCGCCTGCGCTTTCACATCCGCTAGAAGCCCGAAGTCTCGTGACCGTAGAGCGAGTCCCGGGGGAGACCGCGACCCCTGCGCGAGGGTTCCGCTGAGGCAGGCAGGAAGGCAGGAAGAGAAGAGAAGCGTCCCCTCCGCTATCGCCGCCGCATCGCCTGCGTCGGTTCCATGTGCGCGGCCCGCCAGGCCGGCCAGGCGCCGCCGAGGATGCCGAGGATTAGCGAGAAGCCGACCGCCGCCATCAGGACCTGCGGTGTGATCCGGAAGGCGAAGGCGACCTCGGTGAAGGTGTTGAAATTGGTGGTGCCGGTCTCGATGCCGTTCAGGGGCAGGGCGATCAGACAGCCGACTCCTCCTCCCAGCAGGCAGAGGACCACGGCCTCGAACAGAATCGAGTTGAAGATCGCCAGAGGCCTGAAGCCGAGCGCGAGCAGGATGCCGATCTCGTGCGTACGGGCGGAAATGGCGGAGAGCATGGTGTTGGTGGCGGTGAAGACCGCGGCGATTCCCATGATGAGGGCCAGGACTCCGCCCAGCCACAGCAGCGTGGCGGAGAGCACCGAGGTCTGTTTGGTGAGGAACTCGGCTTCCGTCATCACGTCGGCTGACGCCTGGGCATCCTCGCTGACCCGGCGCGCGAACTCCTCCACTCCGACCCCTGGCTTGACCCTGGCCACGATCCGGTTGTAGACCGGCCGCTGCAGCGCCTGGCCAATGCGGTCGACGTCGCCCCAGATCTCGGAGGCGAACGGACCATCGTATGAGAAGATGCCCACGACGCGAAGCGGCGTGGTGTTCAGGACGATCACGTCGTCCAGGAGGCAGTCGCGGATCCGGCCGGAGAGTTTAGACCCGACCATGACTTCGTCCGTTCCGGGTTCAATCGCCCGGCCTTCCACCAGTTTCAGAGCATCCCCCGCGAGCACGATCGACATCGGCTGAATGCCGCGGATCGGCACGTTCGTCTCGCCGCCATCCATCTTGAACCGGCGCACGCCGAGGTAGCTCTCCATCGCGGCCAGAGGGCGGCCCTGATCGTCGGTGGCGATCTCCGTGCTCGACTTCACCAGCGTCTGTGCCTGGTCGCGCCCGAGAATGCTCGAGCCCTCGTCGGTCGAGCCCTTGCGCATGATGATGGCGACCCCCTCGCGGCCGCTGTCGGTGAAGAGGCGCTCGAATCCCTGCTGGAGCGCGAGCACACCGGAGATGACCGCCACCACGGCGCCGATCCCGAGGATTGTGAGAAACGTCGCGGAGCGCCGGACGAGGAGGCTGCGAAAGTTGTAGGTCAGTGGGACGTGTGCCATTTCCTCAAGCTCCCGCTCGCATGGTTGCCGACGCCGAGAGGCGGCTCAGCATCCGGGCTGGGGCGATGGCCGCAATCAGGCCGATGGCCACCGAGACCGCGAAGCCGAGGACCACGGTCTCGGTCGTGATCTGAAAACCCGGGAACTGGGCGCCGAGCGCTTGAGAGATCGCGGGGGCGACGCCCAGGGCGAGGCAAACCCCTAGCCCTCCGCCAACCACCGACAGCAGCAGGCCCTGGCACAACATCATCCAGAACACCGCGCCGTTGCCGAAACCGAGCGCCTTCAGGATGCCGACGTCCCTCACCTGTTCGCGCGCGGCCATCAGCATGGTGTTGATGACCGCCAGGAGAATCGCCAGGAAGACCCCGCCGCCGAGAGAGGAGACAAACATGGGGATGTTGCCGACCATCGACACGAACTGCGCCTGGAAGACCGCTTCCGAACAGCTCTGCACCCGTTGCGGGCCGTTCTCGAACAGGGCGTCGATCCGTCCCATGACGGCGACCGGGGCCTCTCCTTCCGCGACTCTCGCAATGAACACGCCGGCGCCCGGCGGGCCGGAGGCGCCTCCATTGGTCCGGCTTTCTTCCAGGTAGTCGTAGTGGAAGAAGAGCGTCTTGCGGTCGACGTTTGAAGAGCTGGACCGGTAGATCCCCGCCACCTGGAAGTCCCAGGTACCGCCGTCGGTCCGCGGGAAGAGGACGCCGACCAGCGGGATCGACTGGCCCACCTTGAAGTCGTAGGCGGCCGCCAGTTGGTCGCCGATCAGACAGGCGCGGCGGTCGGCGAGGAAAGCCTCCTCGCTCCCCTCGATGATCTCGATCTCCGGGTAGACGGAGAGGAGCTTCTCCTGGTCGACGGCGAACTGGGCGAAGAAGTTGGACGGGTCCTGGTAGTAGCCGCCGAACCAGCTCCAGCTGATGACCTCCTCGACTCCTTCGACACCTTCGATCTTGCCGGCGTAGCTCTCCGGCAGCCAGACGAAGAGGCTGACCGCTGATTGAACGATGACGCGATCGGAGCGTGACTCCCGCACGCCTGCGTCAAGCGTCACCACCAGCGACCGCAGGAGACAAAGGAGGAACAGCGCCACCATCAGGGAGAGAGCCGTCAGCAGCGAGCGCAGCGGGTGCTTCAGCAGATAGCGGGGGATCAGGATGAAAGGCACTCCTAGACCTCCCCGGCGCCGGCCGTCAGAGCTTCGCTATGAGCGACCAGCTTGCCCTTGTCGAGCTGGATGATGCGGGTGGCGCGCGCGGCCGCCAGATGGTCGTGCGTCACCATCAGGACCGACTTGCCCAGCTCGCTGTTCAGCCGGCCGAGCAGATCGAGGACCTGGTCCGCTGAATCGCGATCAAGGTCGCCGGTCGGCTCGTCGGCCAGGATCAGCTTCGGATCGGTGACCAGCGCCCGGGCGATGGCGACCCGCTGTTCCTGCCCGCCCGACAGCTCCGAGGGGCGGTGCTTCGCGCGGTCGGAAAGCCCCACCAGTTCCAGCGCGTAGTCCGCGTGCTGGCGCCGCTCGGAGCGCGAGAGCGGCGCCAGCTTCAACGGCAGTTCGACGTTCTCCCGCGCGGTCAGGACCGGGATCAGGTTGAAGCCCTGGAAGACGAAGCCGATCGTCTCGGCTCGCCAGGCGGCCAGTTCCGCATCGGACGCGTCTGTCAGCTCGAAGCCGGCCACCCGGATGATCCCCGCATCGGCCTTGTCGAGCCCGCCGACCAGGTTGAGGAGAGTGGACTTGCCGGATCCGGACGGCCCCATCAGGGCGCAGAACCCCTTCTCCTCGAGGGTCAGGTCGAGGGCGTCGAGCACCACGAGCGTTTCTCCGCCCCGGACATACTTCCTGGTGACGTGCTGCAGCACGACCATGGCTTCGTTCATGATGATCCTCAGTTGGTGGGTCGCTCCAGGACCCGATCGCCGTCACTCAAGGACGGGTCGGGTGAGAGGACGACGATCTCGTCCTCTAATAGCCCTTCCTCGACCACGACCTGATTCGATTTCTTCTGGCCCAGCTTGACCGGACGGTACCTGACGACGTCGCGCTCCAGCACGAAGACGCCGGTCTGGCGGTCCTTTCGGACCACAGCGTCGGCCGGAATCAGCAGCAGGTTATCAGCCGGCGGGGCCGCGTCAACGCCGGCCGTCGCCGCGGCCTCCTCGGTCACGAAGACGACCCGGACTCCCATTTCCGGCCGGAGGCGGTTGTCGCGCTCCGCGAAGGAGACCCTGACCTCGATGGTCGCCTTCTGCCGATCG
>JAZDLC010000495.1:0-10609 GCA_043802345.1 Planctomycetota bacterium
CCCGCTGACCACCGCGGCCAGGGTCAGCGAACTCGAGACCAGGGGCGCCAGGTCTCCCGGCTGGAGCAAGACCGCCGCCTCGGCCCGGCCCAGTCCGTCCAGCATGCCGCAGGTTCCCGGCAGGGCGGCGGTGCCGCAGTACTGGAACGAGAACCAGACCAGCGGGTCAAAGGCCAGCGGCACCTCGACGCCACCCGTCATGAAGCCGGGGGACGAGCCGGAGGCGGAACAAAGGATGACGTAGTAGCGGTCGGCCAGTCCCAGGCCGCCGCGCATGCTCAGACCGAGGTCGTCCCCCTGGGACGACGAAACCTGGCTCGTATTCGCGATCAGGGCCTGATCCGGGGCCACCGACAGTTCCACGAATGGATAGAGGGTGACCGGCCCCCGGCCATCATCCACGACGATCTTCAGGTTGACGCGGCCCAGCGTGCCCCCGGGACGGACGGGGACGGTATACACCCCGTTGCCGTGCGCCACCGGGCTTCCGATCACGGCCACCGTGCCGGCCGGATCCACGGCGGTCACGGTGATCGACTGAATCGGAGTGAGCACACGGTCGCCATTCCAGTCACGCAAGACGATCTTCAGATCGGCGGGAGGATGCGGCCCCTCCTTCAGGGTCAGCTGGCGGGGGTTCACCTCCGTCATGATGTGGTCCGGACGCCCGAGCCAGTCGGCCCGCCACTCGCCGAAGAGATCCTTGAACTGGAAGACCGGATCAGGCTTCGTGGCGTTGTTCCCCTTGACGTTCAGGTTCATGAAGTACTCACCGGACGCGCACCCGACCGTGCGCAGGCATTCCCCGTCCAGGTCTCCGTTTCGCGCCAGGATGATGAAACCGACGTGGGCCGATTTCAGGAAGTTGTCCGGGGGAGAGCCGCAGCTGGTCGGCTGCGAGTCGTCGCAGGAGCAACGCCCATCCCCACCCATCGACCGGGCCCCCTCCATGGCGTTCATCAGGCGGGTAGGAAGGTCCACCTTGCCTTCCGTGAAGCCTCTCTCCGCGGCGGCGACCACCGGCGAACCGGTCAGGACGTTCCCCTGAATCGCGTAGGAGATGGTGCCGATCGTGCCGGTCACCCCGCCGGCCCAGTCGTAGCACCGGTTTCCGGTAAAGGTCAGGGCGCGGCCCTGGAGGTCGACCATGCCGATCTGCCGATCGTGGAAGCTCGCGTCCTGCAGCTCGATAACCGCCAGGATCTCCTCGGGCGACAGCCCCGAAGCCAGCCCTTCCCACATCACCTGCCGGTTGGCGCATGAGGTGTCGACCACGGCCTGCGCCACTCCCACGCCCTGGCCCACCCGGATGACCGGCAGGAAGCGCTCCAGGTTCATTCCGTTCAGGCAGGTCGCGCCCGCCACGGCCACCTCGCCGGTGGCCCGGTCAACGGCCGCGATCGACCAGGTGGCGACCGCGCTCGGCGCGACGAGTAGCAGGACGGCCAGGGAGAATGCGGGCAGCGCGACGCAACGCATGACGGACTCCTCTCACAGCGGTGGAAAGATCATTCTACCATCGATGGCGCCCGAGCGGGCTCCTAGGGCAGCTCCGGCTTGCGGATGTACTCGTCCGGCAGAGAGCCGGTCAGCGCGTTCAGGAAGGCGAGAATCTGGCCCTCCTGCTCGGCGGTGAGGTCCAAGCCCAGTTGGTGATGCCCCATCATCCGGACCGCCTCGTCGAGATGGCTGACCGAACCGTCGTGGAAGTAGGGGCCGGTCCTGGCGATGTTGAGCAGGCTCGGCACCTTGAAGAACATCTTCTCGGCCTCGTTTCCGGTGATCGCGGATCGCCCGACGTCCTCCTGGTTCGGCCATGGATTGACCAGGCCGACCTTCTGGTACATCTTCCCGCCCACCAGCGGACCGATGTGGCAGGTGGCGCAACCCACCTTCATGAAGGTCTCGAGGCCGCCATGCTCCGCCTCGGTCAAGGCCTTTTTATCACCCGCGAGGAAGCGGTCGAAGCCGGAAGGCGTCACGAGCCCGCGCTCGAAGCAGCCGATCGCCCGGGCCATGTTGTCGTAGGTGACCGGATCAGCCTCTCCCGGAAACACCTCGGCGAAGGCCTTGACGTAGCCGTCGATCCCCTTCAGCACGCCGAGCACGTGCTCCTCGGAAGGCATGCCCATCTCGATCGGATTGAGGATCGGACCCTTCGCCTGCTCTTCCACGTCCTTTGCCCGGCCATCCCAGAACTGTGCGAGGTGGCCAGCTGCGTTGTAGACCGTCGGCGCGTTGCGCCCTCCGACCTGCTCCTCGTGTCCCTTGGACGTCGGCAAGCTGTCGACGCCGTACTGGTCGAGCAGGTGGCAAGTGTTGCAGGAGACATCGTTCGCCAGGGACAGACGGGTGTCGTAGTACAGCATCCGGCCGAGATCGACCTTCGCCGGCGTGGTCGGATTCTCGGCCGACTCGAATCGGTCCGGCAGCGCCGGCCCGAAGATCGCGACGGGATCCAGAGCGACGCTTTCGGGCGCCTCCGCCTTGTCGCCGGAATCACCGCATCCTCCGCACCAGAGGAATGCTGTTGACGCGGCAATGGACACCCACACGTTCGGCTTCATCAGTTCATCTCCACGGGAACAGTTGCGATCAGGCTTCTCGACGGTTGACGAGTTCCGGCCAGATTACATCACTGGCGGGGAGTCGTGCAGTTTCTTCAGGAACCATCTCAGGTGAGCTTCTCCGTCAGCTTTGCGAAGGCCCGGGCATGGAGCATCTGGACAGCGGCTTCCCCCGGTCGGTTCATGATTTCGGCGATTTCCCGGTAGGAGAGCTGGCGCAGATCCCGCAGCTCGATGACCTGCCGGTACTGCTCCGGAAGGCTCGACAGGGCCTGCTCCAGCCGGTCCACCTCGTCCCGCTGCGCGGCGGCCTGGGACGGCCGGGGGTCGCCGCCCTCGCCCGTCTTCCTCTGCAGCGACATGCTGGAGGCGAGGGCCTCCATGGAACGTAGGCGCTGCTTCCTCATCTGGTCCTTGATGTTGTTGCGGACGATACGCGTCGCCCAGCGCAAAAAAGCGTCCTCGTCCTCGACTCCGGAGCCGTCGAAGTCCTTCAGGAGGTCGAGCAGCAGGTCCTGCATCACGTCCATCGATTCGGCGAACTCCCGGGGAACCGGGCCCATCGCCCTTCTCACCCGGTCCATGAGAGGGGCCTGGTAACGCCGCACCATGGCGCTCATCGCCTCCTTGTCCCCGTCGCGGGCCCGCCGGATGATGCGGGCGGTCTGCTCGAACGAGTCGTCAGCCTTGCTCATCTGTGGTCCTCGCTGGTCCGCATTCGATAGACGATGCGGAGACCGATGCCTGTCTTCGGCTCGCCAGGCTCGAAGGAAGTGCGACTGTCGATCCGGTTGGAGTTCGAGTCAGCCTGGGCGAAGGAGCCGCCCGACGCGATCGGGCTGAGACTGTCGCTGGTGGTCTCGTCGTGCCATTCCCGCACGCTACCGGCGAGATCTCGCACCCCGAAGGGAGATTCGTCTCCGAGGAACCGGAGGACAGGTTCCATGAACAGGATTGTCGGATCGGGACGCGCGAGCGCGTTCTTGCACAGCCCTGGATCGAACTTGTCTCCCCAGGGAAAGAACCGCCGGTCCCCTCCACGGGCCGCGCGGATGTACTCCCTCCGGCCGACGAGGCTCGGCTTCCACGGAGACCCCTCCGCATCCAGCTTGCGATCGAGCCACTCGACATACGCCAGGGCATCCTCCACGGTGATCGACTCGACTGGCATGAGCCACGAACCCGCCGCCGGTTCATAGGTTCCGGGGCCGGTCCTCTGCCACCTCGGGCCGCCGTCTCGTAACCTCCGGGGCACCCGGGACAGGCGGTTTTCCGCTTCCTCCCCGGCGAGCCGCATGACGACTTCTGGGTCCCACAGGAACTCCGACCATTCACCCACGGTGACCTCGGCGCGTCGCATCCAGAAGCCGTCGATTTGCGCGGTCTGCCGGGGTTCGCTAAGGTATGCGAATTCATCCAGACCCATCTGGAAGGAACCCGGGGCGACGAAGCAGCAGTCTTCCGGCGGGAACAGGTCTTCGCAAAGGAGGTCCGGCGCCAGGGAGAGATCCTCGCCCCGGGGCATCAGAAACGGCAGGCGCAGGTCGAGGTAACCCGGACCGCGCACGACCAGGAGATACGAGCCCGGTTCGATGCTGCGAGGCTCCTCGATCGGCAGCCGCCCCAACGAACTTTCCTCGCAGAAGAGCAGCGGGTAGGCGGTGAGCTGAGCGTGCAGACCGGGGCGTCGGTCCGGCTCGAGGGTGAGGCCGAGGGTTTCTCCGTTGCGCAGGACCTTCAGGCTGATCGGGCGGTCCGGTGTGCCGGTGGCCAGCAGATCCTCGAGGCTTCCCAACTCCAGGTCGGAACCCGATTCGCCGGATGAAGCCGAGGGTCCATCGCACTCGATCTGCGACCCGGGACGCTCGACGAGGATCCGATCCGGGCCGGAAGTTCGCCTGCACTCGAGATCGAATCCGAACCGATCCGCGACCGTCGTCTCGTTCACCTGAGCGACGCGGTCGAACGGACGCACCCCCTCTGCCTCCGCCGGGCTAAAAGGCCGCACCCGTACCACGAAGGTACTCTGATCACAGGGTCTCCCATCCACCTCGAGAATGTGATCGCCCGGCAGGACCCGTCCGTCGTCGGGGGTGCCGTGCGCGGGAGTGTCGAGGACCAGGAGGGCGGGTACACCGGGGGAAATTCCTCGCCGGGCGGCGGCCAGGGAGTATGGGACCGGAATCAGCCGTTCCTGCCAGTTCTCCGGGTTGAACCGCGACGCATCGAGATAGCGAAAGAGGTACGCTGCGGCGTCCTCTGGCCCGCTGACCCGCAGGCTTCCGAGGCCTCGGATTTCCTTGGTCCAGCGCTGGTCCGCGTCATATGCGGAAACCCGCTCCGCCAGGTACTCCATCCGGGCCTCGTCATTCGACGCGAGAGCCTCCCGCCACAGCATCATGTAGTAGTCCGCCTGGGCTCTGAGCACAGGCGGGTGGTCCGGCACCCCGGCGCGGTCAGCGAGTGTGGCGGCGTTCGAGAGCTTCCTCGCGATTTCGTCAAGGAGACGCTCAACACTGCGCTCGCCGTTGCTGTACTCGTCGCCGAGAAGCTTGAACCGCCTCCGGTCTGCGTCGGGGATGTGTTCGACCCGTTGCACCGCGGCCCGGAAGACCAGCCACTCCTCGAGGACCTTCTCGTTCTTCGCCTTCAGGGCATCTCGCCCGGCGCGCAGCTTCTGCGCCTCCCTGACCGCCCGCTCCGCTTCCCGCAAGGTGATCGCGTCGCGGAGCGCTTCCCGTTTGGGATGATACGGATCGAGACTCGTAAGCCGTTCCCAGGCCTCCCGCCCGGCCTCGATCTCGCCGGCTGCCAGGGCGGTCCGGCAATCCAGGGCGGCGGCATTCGCCTCGGCGCGGAGATGCCAGGCCTTCGCCACGGTCACGGCCGTCAGGATGACGAGCAACAGGACGGCGACGGCGATCGCCGCGGTTGCTCTCGAGTTGCGACGTGACGCCAGGGCCAGCCGCCGCATCGGTCCGGGAGGGCGGGCGGCGATGGGGCGGTATTCCAGAAAGGCGTTCAGGTCGTTCCCGAGAGAAACCGCCGTCGGATACCGGTGCGCCGGATCGCGATCCATCGCCTTGCGGCAGATCGTCTCGAGATCCCTCGGGACATGCTTGTTGAGGGAGCGCAGCGGAGGGAGGTTGCCCGCGTCGATCGCCTTCATGAGCGCCGAGAACCCGAGCCCCTCGAACGGAACGGTTCCCGAGAGGCAGCGATAGAGGGAGACACCGAGGGAGTAGATGTCGCAGCGCACCGTCGCCAGCGCGGACCCCCGCGTGATTACCTCCGGGGGGAGGTAGTGCGGAGTGCCGAGGATGTCGACCGACTTCGTCAGGTCCTCGGAGGACGCCGCCTGGGAGAGGCCGAAGTCGACCAGTCTGGCCTGCCCCTCATGCGTGACGAGGATGTTGGCCGGCTTGATGTCGCGGTGCAGGATCCCGCAGCCATGAGCGTGGGCCAGCGCATCCGCGACCTGGGCGAAGAGCTGGCAGATGAAGCGGATGTAACTGCCGCCGAAGTCACCCTCCGGACGGGCGTTCCCGGAAGAGCAGGCGGCCCGCAGATCGGCCACCGTCCGCTCGGCGACCGGAGTCCGGTCGAGGGTGATCAGGACCTGCTCGAGGGCGGGCCCGGTCACCCGCTCCATGGCGAAGTAGAGCGTCCCGTCTTCTTCCCCCGCGGTGATGACCGGCACGATATTCGGGTGCCTGAGGGCGGCGAGCGCGGAAGCCTCGCGCAGGAAACGCTGCACCCGCGTGGGGGAGAGCGCGCTGAGGCCGGGCAGCAGCTTGAGCGCCACCTCCCTTCCCAGGGATTCCTGCCGGGCCAGATAGACGACGCCCATGCCGCCCCGGCCGAGCTCGTGGAGAATGGTGAAGTCGCCGATGGAGCGCCGCTCCTCCGGCAAGGAGGAGAGCTGTCCCATCTGCTCCTGGATCTCGAGGAACTTCTCGACCCGGCGCCTTGCCTCGGCGCGCTGCGACTCCTCCGGCAACTGACTCAGGATGGCTTCCACATCCGGTTCCTTCCCCTGAAACCGGAGCAGAATGACCTCCTCCACGGCCGCCTCGACAGAGTCGGGCCGTGAAGCCGAGAATCCGGAGAGATCCTGGCTATCCTCGGGGCGTTCGTCCATCTGTCCTTGGCGGCCTTCCATGGTCGTGAGATCACCTGACCCGAGCATACGGCAAGGAACCGGAGGTTGCTGCTGCGGGCGTTACCCTTCGCCGAAGTTGACGCGCAGCAGAAGGTGCTTTGTGCGTGCGATGACCCTGCCATCGCCGAGCATCTCGATGTAGAGCAGGCAGGCGATGTGATCGAGGTCCGGCAAGGGCAGGCCGTGAGTCGCGGCGTCGGCCTTGAGCGTCTTCAACGCCCTGAAGAGGGGGGCCGACTGAGCCTCGTTCCAGGGGTCGAAAACGAGTTTCTGCCCCTCCCGCGCGGGTTGGGCGGCGACGGTGTTCGGGCCGAAGGTCGTCAGCGTGCGGTAGCGATACGCCCCCGTGTCATTCTCCGGCACCGGGAGTTCCATGATCGGTCGGAACTCGGCTGCCTCGAAAACCGGGCCGTTCTTGAGGCCCACGATCCCGAGCGGGGCCGCGCGAGCCATTTTGGCGTCTCTGCCAACCTCTGAACTCTCTCCGGCATCGTGGAGAGCGGTGGGAATCAGTTGCTCGCCGTTCCACTTCAGCACCGGCACGCCCTCCGCCAGCAACGGCCCGAAGAACGACCCCTCCCGGTTCAGCTTCGTCGACAGCTCCGTGTAGAGCACGTCAATGCCGGGCTCCCCGAACAGCGGCAGCAGCGCCACATCCACGCTGCCCCAGAAGACATACGCGCCGTTGACCACGAGAGGCAGATTGATGAGCACCGACAGGGCATCACGCTTCTCCTTGAACGACTCCTCCTCGGGTCGCGGTTCCGGCGCCGGCGCGAAGCAGGCGCCCGAGTCGTTCTTGAAACCCTCTCCTTCCCGGTCGGCGTAGGGGAAAAACTCCAGACGCGGCACCACCAGGACGGAAGCGCCGGACTCGCGGGCCGCGTTCAGGAAGGCGTGACACACCTTTCCCGCGCCGATGAGGCCCCGTTGGTTGAACCAGAGCAGCCCTCCCCCTCCCACGATCACGCAGGCCAGACAGGCGGACGTCGCCAACTTGAAGAACCGGCTGCCCTCCCCCCGGCCGATCACAAGCCCACCTGCCGCGAGCAGGATGCTCGTGCCGACCGAAGCGAGGTAGAGGAGCCTGGAGTTCATGAGGTCCTTGCTGACATCCAGGATGGGCAGGCTCGGCAAGGTCGCGAGGACGAACAGCACGACAGCCAGGAGCAGGATCCCACGACAGGACCTGACCCAAAGAAGCCGCAGCGCGGCGAGGATGAGCAGCGCGCTCGGCAGGCCAATGAGGAGCTCCATCCAGAGGGCCGGGTTGCCGTTCAGGCTCGCCATGACGGGAACCATGTGGCGGCTCAGGGAAGACACGATCTTCCCCACCCGTTCTCCGCCGGCGAGATTTCGCAGCATCTCGCCGTAGCCGGAGGCGGCGCCTCCAACGGCGTGCTCCCGCGCGCCGAGGTAGAGAAGCATGACGATCGCGAGCGTCAGGTAGGGGCAGAGAAGATGAAGCCAGCCCCCGCGCCGGCCTCTTCCCTCGGGATCCCGCAGGGACGCCCCCAGGAGCAGATCGATGGCCAGCACAACGGCCGGCACGATCACCACGACCTCGCGGGTCAGCAGACCGAGCCCGAACAGCACGCCGCAACCGAACAGGAACCAGATCCCGAACCCGCGACGGTAGCGCACGAAACAGACGAGAGATCCCATGGTGAAGATCGCGGCGAGAGAGCTGCTCCTTGCCGCGATCCAGGTCACGGTCTCGATGTGGACGGGGTGACAGAGAAACACCAGCGCCGCCAGTGTCGACCAGGCGCGGCCGGCCCCGAGGGAGATGAGGCACATGAAGAGCAGCCACCCGGTCAGGCCGTGGTAGAGGCAGTTCATCAGGTAGTAGACCCGGGGTTCGGCGCCCCCCAGCAGGAAGTCGAAGGCGAAGCTCAGATGGAACAGCGGCCGATAGTAGCGCTGGGAGACGCCGTAGGGCGGTGCTTCGAACTGGGCCAGCATGCGCTCCGCGCTCAACGAACTACCTTCCAGATTGGTGGAGACCAGCGTGTAGTCATCGCACAGGAAAGGAGTGTCCGAGAGGAGCAACGGAGAGAACAGGGCGACGGTCAGGGCAAGGCAGCAGAACAGCATGGCCCCGGCTGACCACCCGGCGCCGGACTCATGCCGCCTCGAAGAATGGCTCTCGTCGCTGATCATCTTCATCGAACTCGGTGCATCCTACCGACCCACGGGCCGGCCCGTTCGGGCAGTTCGCCCCAGAACAAGATAAGGGCCCCCGCGGGAACGACTCCTTGTTCTTGCCGGTCCTCGCCGCCACGGCGGCAGTCCCCTCACGCCTGGTCGTGGATCACATACTCCTTGTGAGCCGCGAGAAGGGAGGAGATCGCCAGGGCAAAGAGGGTGATGGCGAGAAGGGCGATGAGGGAGGCTTGCGGCGAGGCGCCGCCGATGATCCGGGCGACCTCGTGAGGGATCGGGATCTCGAGCATCTCGGCCACCAGGGAGCGCAGGTAGTAGGTGACCGTGAGCCGATTCACGAGGGCCGGCATGAACGAGAGGATCAGTTCGAACACGACCGCGTAGAGGATCGCGATGATCATGGCGCGGCGCGGGATCAAGAAGCCGGCCAGGATGAAGATGGCGGTGTAGGCAAGGAGCGCCCCGGTGGTTGCGACCAGCAGGCCGGCCGCCGCGTTGAGACCGCCTTCCGCGCCGAGGATCAGCCAGGAGGCCAGCAGGCTGAGACTGGCGGGGAGAATCAGCGCCGAGATGATCCCGAGGTACTTCCCCACGACGAACTTCCAGCGCGGCAGCGGGCGCGTGAAGAGATAGGTCAGGGTCTTGCCGCTGAGCTCATGACCGAGCACCGACGTGCCAAAGAAGAGCGCCAGCAACAGGCAGATCACCTGGGGATAGATCAGGAAGAGATAGATGGTGCAGATGGTGGTGACCGTGATGGAGGGCTCCCGGCTGTGGCGGACGGTGATGTTGGGAAGGGGGATATCGGGAAGGTTGATTCTCCTCGTCCGGTAGTGCCACCCCCCTTTCCGGCTTGCCGCGATCGATCCACAACCTGCCATTCCTCACGACATAACGGCCGTCGTTGATGAGGAGGATGGTGCGGCCGGACACCTTCTCCCCATCGTAGAAGACGCCATCTTCCGTCAGGACCAGGTCGCCCTCCAGGAATTCGATGTCCTCCCCCTTCCACGGCACGCGCTGGACCCCCTCCGGCATTTCGCCGAAAATGACGGAGACTTCGCGATTCTCTCTGTTGATCTCCTTCTTCAGCTCTTCCAGACCACCCGCGCCGACCAGTGCCAGGGTCAGCAGGACCGGCAACAGGAGAACGGTCACCGCGAGCCACTTCATCCTGCCGCCCAGGATCTGCCTCAGTTGCATGCGGTAGATCTCGAACATCAGCGCACCGACACCAGGTAGTTGAACACGGCTTCCAGACTGTCGTCGGCGGAGGACATCTCGCGCACGTGGATCTCCGCCTTCAGCGCGACCCGCGGCAGGCCGGCGTAGAAGCTGCCGGGATCTCGGGTCAGGACGATCAGCTCTCCGCGATCGACCTCCATCTCGACTCCATCGATCGGCAGCTCGCGCACGAGAGCCTGCGCCAGCCTGCGCGGATCGTCGCAGCGGAGGGTGATGCGGTGCGGGAACTCGTTCATCAGCGAACGGATCTCCCGCACCTTGCCGGAGGCGAGGACCCTGCCCGCGTCAATCATCACGAACTCGTCGGTCATCGCCTGCACCTCATGCAGGACGTGAGACGCAACCAGGATGCTCTTCCCTTCCTTGCCGAGTTCGGTCACCAAGCGCATGATCGCCCGCCGGCAGACCGGATCGGTGCCGGTGAGCGGCTCGTCCAGGACCAGCAGATCGGGGTCGTGGACGAGCGACT
>JAZDLC010000496.1:0-2158 GCA_043802345.1 Planctomycetota bacterium
CGATTGGTGGGCGGGTCGTGGCGCGTTCGATCTCTACGTTTCGCAGTTCGTTCTCGACGAGGCAGCCGCGGGTGATGCCGAGGCTGCTGCGAGACGGATGGAAGTGCTGAGGGACACGACCCTCTTGGATGTGACCGACGAGGCCACCGCCCTTGCCCGTGAACTTCTTACCGGCCGCGCCATGCCGTCGAAGGCCCAGGTTGATGCCTTTCACGTCGCCGTGGCCACCGTCCACGGCATGGACTACCTCTTGAGCTGGAATTGTGCCCATATTGCTAACGCTACGATGCGTGGTACAATAGAGGCGATTTGCCGGGCGGCCGGCTTCGTCCCCCCGGTCATATGCACTCCGCTCGAGCTAACCCAGGAGTAGTCATGACCCACTTTCCGCACATCTGCCCGAGTTTTTCTCGGCAATTACGCCGCAGCTCAAGCGCGGTAGGCCCGTTCCGGAACGCCGAGCAAGGTCAGCACTTGCCGTTGCAGCGGGGTCAGCCGAGGTTGGAAGACCGCGGCCGGCCGGTTGTTCTGGTAGAGGATGTGGCGCTCCGGCAGGCTGAAGAGCTTTAGGACCTGCTCCGTGCTCGGCGCCTTGCACAACCGTTCTTCCGGGTAGAGGGGTAGTTCGCGGATCCTCCGTCTCCGCATCGCCCTCCGCAGCTCCCTCTCCATGATCGCCTGCACCAGCAAGCCCAGGAAGTAGACGAAGAAGAGTGCCTCGATCCGGCCCTCGTTCTTGAGGAAGACGGGGGCGATGTCGTGCACGCTCTTGAGTTGCTGGAAGCGCTTCTCGATGGTTGGTTGCCGCTTGTGCGCCTCCAGCACCTCCCGGGGCGAGAGCTGGCGATCGTTGGTTAGCAGGGGGTACATGCCGTCGGTCTTGCGATCGTAGGCGATGGCCTCCTCCTCCGTCTTCCACTCCAGGGAGAGCCGGCGGGTGGTCCGGCGCGTGTAGCGCGTCTCCGGCCCGGGGCGGCCCCGGTGCGTCTGCCGGTACTGGTGCGACTGCAGGTGCTGGATCTTGACCTTGAGGTAGCGCTTCACCTTCCAGCGCTCCAGGATCCCCTCCACCTTCCGCAGGAGATCCTCCCGGGATCGCACCCGGGGACGCTTGCCTTCCAGTCGCCGCCGGATCGCGTCCAACTCCTGCACCGCGCCGGCCATGCGCTCCCGGCGCGATTGCTGCTGGCGCAAGGTGAGCCGCGAACTCCAGACCCAGATCACCGGCCACCCCTCCCGCGAGGGCAGGGGGTAGCGGAAGACGGACCAGAGATCGCGGGGACCGCCGGCACCCTTCGGGTGGGGCCGGTCCCAGACCAACTCCCACGCCGGTTCGTGGGTCTGAATCCACTCCCGGAACTCTCGATCCTCGCGGCGGGCCCGGGGCAGCACGGTCACAAACCGGCCCCGGTGGCGGTCGAGATAGTCCAGGTTCTCCGCCATGCAGAGCTTGGAATCGGCCACGTAGAGGAAGTCGCCCCGGCCCGTGATCTGCTGCAGAACCTCCCAGGTCTCGATGTGACTGCGGGCGTCGCTGGCCTGGCCGTCGGCCGCCCGGAACTGCACCGGGATCCCTCCATCCGCGCTGGAGGTGAGAATAAACAACAACTGCTTCAGGTCCGGCCGGTGATCCTTGGAGTGCCCCCGCGTGATCCAGGGGGCGCGACGTCCCCGCAGCGATCGGCCTGTGGCAGAGGCGTACTGGCCGGTCAAGCGGACCGTGGTCGAGTCGTTGTGCACCTCCCGGAGGTCCAGGCGGAAGTGGGACACGGTATGCACCACCACCCGGGTGAGAAAGGAGCCGCGATCGGCGTCGAAAAGACGATCCAGGGCCCGGCCGATGCGGTCATCCGTGAGCAGCGCCACCTCCTCCGGACCGAGACCGAAGGCTTCGGGGGCGAAGCTCTCCACCGTCTCCGCCTGCCGGTAGATCGGCTCCCGCTCCACGATCACGGAACGGAGCAGAACGCCCAGGGCCTTGGCGTACGACAGGGCCACCCGGCGGTCCGCCGTGGGCACGAACTCCTCGAGGAAGGCGTCCAGGTTCAGCCGGGTCAGGAAGTGGTTGATCAGAGGCAGGGGACCCAGCCGCTGGTCCTGGAGGGTAAAGGCCGACGTTCCCATCCCACTCCTCCTTTCCGCTTGACCGATTCTTCGT
>JAZDLC010000497.1:0-41664 GCA_043802345.1 Planctomycetota bacterium
GGCGACCAGGGAAGCGCGCGTGCCTCCAGGTCGGAGAGGGTCTGCGCCAGGGTCGGCTTCAGCGAAGCGAGCTTCGCCGCATGCTGTGCGAACCAGTTCTCCATCGCCGCGATCTTCTCGGGCCAGGCAGGGTAGAGCTCCTTCTCTGCGGCGAGTGCCTCGTCCAGGAGGACCACGCCCGCGAGCTGGTCGAATTCCGCCTTGCGCGCAGTGGCGCGGGCCTTCTCGGTGAGCGCCGTCTGCTCGTTCTCTTCCGCGGTGTCGCGCTCTGACTGAATCCTGTAGAAAGACCACCAGAGAACGGCTGAGAGAAGCACAGCGGCCGCCGCCGCCGTCGCCGTGAGCCCCTGGTTTCGCTTGACCCACTTCTTCAGCTCGGCGATCGCCCCCGACTCGTACGCCGCCACCACCCGGTGTTCCAGGAAGGCCCGCAGATCGACTGCGAGTTCCTCCATGTCCCTGTACCGGTTCTCGATCGACCGGGCCATCGCTTTCTCGCAGATCGCCACCAGCTCCGCCGGGGCCGTTGGTGCGGCTTGATGGAGAGGCGATGGGGGCCCCTGCTGCACACAGGCCCAGATCGCCCGCTGGCTCAGCACCATCCCCGGCGGCAGGTACGGCATGTGGCCGGCCAGCAGGTGATAGAGCATCGCGCCCACGGCGTAGACGTCGCTTTGCGGGCCGATGTCCTCGAGCCTCCCCGCCGCCTGCTCGGGAGACATGTACGCCGGCGTGCCGACCACGTCGCCGTCCATCGTGATCAGCGGCGAGTCGGGTGTACTGCCCGCAGCGTCCCGGCGGTGGCTCCCTACGGCGGTGGACGGCTGCGAAGGCTGCGGCTGGATGCGGAGATCCTTCTGGTCCTTCTTTCCCAGCACCCTGGCCAGGCCCCAGTCCATCACGTACGTCTCGCCGTACTTCCCGACCATGATGTTGGCCGGCTTCAGGTCGCGGTGGATGACCCCCTTGCTGTGGGCGTAGGCCATCGCCTCGCAGACGCGCAGCATCAGCGACAGGGCGCGGGTCGGATTCCAGCCGTCGTCGTTCGGATCGTGCACACGGTCGAAGACCGAGCGCAGGTCCTCCCCCTTCACCAGCTTAACATCGTGAAGTAGACCCGGTCGCTCTCGTCCACGCCGAGCTCGTGGACCGGCACGATACCGGGGTGGTCGAGCTGCCCGGTCACCTGGGCCTCTTCCAGAAAGCGCCCGAGCGACCGGCTGTCCACGTCCGGGGTCTCTCCGGCCTCTCGGGAGCCTCCCTTTCCCCCTTTTCCAAGGATCACCTTCATCGCCAGGTGCCGGCGAACATCCTGGTCGTAGACCCGCTGGATCACGCCCATCCCGCCCTGGGCCACCTCCCCCCGGAACACGTACCGGCTGTGCCCAGGCCCACGGGATTTCAACTGCCCGATGAACCGCTGCCAGGCAACGTCCTCGGCGCCTTCTCCCGAGACATAGACCGAATCCTCGGCGTCGTCCGGGATCTCGGGTTCCGCGTTCGTGGAGTCCACGGCTCCTCCTTCTCGTCGGGGTGGTCGAGGGCGCCAGTGTAGTGACCCGTGCAGGCCCTGGACAAGATGACCATGAAGAACATGAAGAGCATGAAGGGGCTGACCATCAACATCGTCACGCGCGGCTGAAGCACAGCGTAGGCCGACAGGTGCATGAACCTGTTCGAATCCGGAATTCTTCTCGCCAAGACGCCAAGATCGCCAAGGAATGGCCTATCCAGGCAGCTAGTCTCCACCACTCTCCCGCCTCTGTCACTTTCTCCCACTCTCTGCGATCTCTGCGTCTCTGCGAGAGTCATCTCCTGTCTTGCCGAACGCCCTCTTCATGCTCTTCATGGTGGCAAGTCCACCCGCATTCTCACGGGGGATAGAAAACCGGCACGAGGAACGCCGCGATCACGGCGAAGCCCAGCCGGAGCGGCAGGCCGATCTTGACGAAGTCGCTGACGCGGTAGCCGCCCGGGCCGTAGACCAGCAGGTTCGTCTGATACCCCATCGGTGTCAGGAAGGCTGCCGACGCGGCGAACGCGACGGTCATCAGGAACGGCACGGGACTCATGTCGAGCAGCCGCGAGGCCTGGACCATGACCGGCACCATCAGGGCGGCGACCGCCGCGTTGGTGATGATGTCGGAGAGGAAGGCCGCGAGCAGATAGGTGGTGCCGAACACCATCCATAGCGGCGCGTCCGCGAGCAGGGTGATCATGGCGGTCGCCGTGTCGCGGGCCAGCCCGGTCTTCTCGAGCGCCGTCCCCAGGCCGAGGAATCCGGCGAGCATGAAGAGCACGTTCCAGTCGAATGACTGGTACGCCTGCTGGAGGGTGACGGCGCGCAGCAGCACCATCACCGCCGCGGCGACGACAGCCGCCACGGCCAGGTCGATGCGCAGGATCGCCACCAGCCCCACGAACAGGGCCAGGACTCCCAGTGCGATCGGCGCCTTGCGGCGATTCTGGATCTGACCGCTCACTCCTTCGAGGAGGATGAGGCTGTCCTCCTGGCGGATCTTCCGCAGGCTCTCGGGAGTTCCCTGGACCAGCAGCATGTCGGCCGGCTGCACCCTGAGGTCGCCGACCTGCGTACGGACGTGATGGCCATGCCTTTGAACCGCGATCACGTCGACGTCGAAGCGCGAGCGGAAGCCGATCTCCTTGATCCGCCGATGAATCCACTGCGACCTGGGAGGCACGATCACTTCGGCCAGGGTCAATTCGACACCGCGCGTCTTCAGGTCGCTGGGCTCCATTCCTGGCAGTAGCGAGGCGCCCGCGCGATCGGAGAAGTCGATGATCTGGCCCGGCGAACCCGTGAGCAGCAGTGTGTCGCCGGCCTCGAGGAGCGTCTCGGGCCGCGGAATCTCGATCACCTCGCGGCGAATCAACTCGATCACGCGGACGCCGAATTTGCGCGTGACGTCAGCTAGCGGTTGGCCGACCAGGGGCGACCCATCCGGCACGTCCGCCTCGGTGAAGTACTGGGTCGGAACGCCGCTGGAGAGCGACATCGACAGAACCACGCGATCCGGGAGCAGTCTCGGCCCGAGAATGACCAGATACGCGATCCCGGCCAGCATGAAGATGGCGCCGAGCGGCAGGAAGTCCCACATCCCCGGGTTGAACAGGTCCTCTCCGTAGGCGTTCAGCACCTCTCTTCGGCCGACCTCGGCCACCACGACGTTGGTGGAGGTGCCGACGAGAGTGGTCATGCCGCCGAGAATCGACGCGAAGGAAAGCGGAATTAGGAACCGGCTCGGCGCCAGACCCTGCTTCTTGCACATCGACAACACGACCGGCAGGAAGACCAGGACCACTGTCGTGTTGTTGGTGAAGGCCGACATGAGCGCGACCGTGGCGGCCAGCGCCAGCAGCACGAAGCGCTGGCCATGCTTCTCGAGCCTGGCGAGGCCGTCTCCCAGGAAGCCGAGTGCTCCGGTGCGGGAGACCGCCTCGGAGACGACCATCATGGCGCCGACCGCGACCACCGCCGGGTTGGAGAGCCCCTTCCACATCTCGTGGTCTTCCAGGACTCCGGTCAGGACCAGGACCAGCGGCGCCAGGAGAGCGACCAGGCCGATAGGCAGCGTCTCGCGAATCAGGAATACGACCGTGGACGCGAGTACGCCGACAGTGATCCAGGCATCCAGTGACATGCGGTCCCTCTCGTTCGACCAGACCGCACGTGTAGATAGCCGGCATCCGGCATCACGCCACGACGACGCGCCAAAAGTCGCCGCAACGGCGCTGATGAGCACCAGTTAGTGAATCGTGAATCGAACCGGGTCTACTCCGGCTGGTGAAGGGGTTCCGGGTTTCCTCTCGCCAAGACGCCAAGATCGCCAAGGAAAGACCGAATCAGGCAGCCAGCCCCCGCCACTTCGCTGCCTCCGTCATTCCCATTCCCTCTCTGCGGTCTCTGCGCCTCTGCGGGAGTCATCTCTTGTCTTGCCGAACGCCGAGCTCCCCGATCCAGCCAGCCGGCACGGCCGGGCTAGTTCATCAGCTCGCTCTCGAGGCGGCAGAGACTCTCCTTGGAGAGTTCCGTCAGGCCGAGTCCTTGCTGGGCATGGGCGAGGTGATAGAGGGCCTGGCAGCGCTGCTCCTGGGTTGCGTCCCCCATGCGCAGGACCAGACTGGATGCCTCCATGGCGCGCGACCAGTTGCCGCTCTGATTCCAGGCCTTGGCCATCTGCAGCAGCCTGTCCGGATCCCGGGTGACCGTGCCCGTCGGGATCAATGTCGCCTGGCCGAACCCGTTCAGCCCCCCGGCCAGCTCCAGGCCGGTGAGTTGAATCCGTATCCGGAGCCCCCCTGGCGCAAGTCCCAGCGGCGCCATCGGCAGGCCGACCTGCGTGGTGGGTCGGGGGGGGAGAGTGCGACTCTCTTGCCCTCCCAGGCTGGCGACCTTCGTGGTGGGAGTCGCCGGCCCGGGGCCTGGCCTGCCTTCCGGAGTGTCCTGTGTCAGGAGGTAGGTGCCGATCATCACGCCCAGGAAGACCATCGCCGCGGCGACCTGCGAGTGGCTCCTGGTCACGATCCGGAACAACCGGCTGCGAACCCGCAACGGAGGGCGAGCCTCCGGGATCGGCAATCCGGCCCACGCGGACCGGAGCCACTCCACCGTGGCCCGCGTCAGCGGATCTTCATCCTCCAGGGAGTCGCTCCGCTCGGGCGGTTCGATCCCCTGGTAGGCGGCCTTCAGATCATCCAGGATCGGATCACGTTCATCCGTCATGATTGTCTTCCTTGGTGCCATTGCATCCAGCGAACTCGGGCAGGCGCGGCCCGAGGAGGGTGCGCAGCCTGCGCCTGGCCAGGCAGAGCAGAGACCGGATAGTGCCCTCGCTGACCTCGAGCACATGGGCCGCCTCGCTGCTCGAGGCTCCCTCGAGGTCTCTCAGGACGAACACCTCCCGCTCCCTCGGGGTCAGCGACGAGAGCGAACTCTTCAGCAGTTCCAGGATTTCGGACCGGGAGATCACCTCCGAAGGATCACTTCCACGGGGTGGTGGCCTGAGAGCCTCCACCTCGGCGGCCGCCTCCTCGGCCCGCTTCCTGGACGCCTTCCTGCGGAGCCGGTCCCGGCACAGGTTGGCCGCAACGGTGTTGCGCCAGGTGTCGAAGCGGCGGCTCTGATCAAAGGTGCTCAGACGATCAACGATCTGCAGCATGGCGTCCTGCGCGACGTCCTCGGCCTCCGCGGTATCGACCAGAAAGCCGTAACAGAGGCGATACACGCGGGGGTACTCGTTTCGATAGAACTCACCCCAGGCGGCAGAGTTACCGCCAAGGACCGCCTGAATCAGCTCGGTCTGGGATCGTTCTGGTGGCATGAGTTCTGTCCCTCTCTACGTGTTTCCGGGCTGCTCCGCTGAAGGGGAAAGCCGGCCACGCCGAATCTGGCAGATCCCGAGGCCCAGGGTGAAGAGGATGAGGGCCAGGGCGGCGAGGCTGATGGCCGCGCCGTATTGGACGCTCTTCGGCTCATAGGTCAGGATGACCTCGGTCGAACCGGGCGGAAACAGGACCGCCCGGAAGGCGAAGTCGGCGAGGAGGACCGGCGCCGGTTTCCCGTTCACGGTCGCGGTCCAGCCGGGGGCGTAGGAGTCGAGCACCACCAGCACCCCCGCTCCGGACCCTCCCTCCAGCTTGACGGTGAGCCGCTCGGGCTCCTCACGCACGAGTTCCGCCTGCGGGAGCTTCGCCGGGTCGAGAGCGTCGAGCGCGGGCGGGGCCTCCCCCTCGATCAGGACTCTGTGGCGGCGATCGAAGAACTTCGAGAGCAGCCGATTCAGGAGGGTGGTTTCATCAGCGTCGCCGGCCAGGTCCACGGCGGCCACGGTGAAGACTCGCGGCAGGGCTTTCTCGTTTTCCAGCACGAAGGCCGAGCCGAAGCGGCTTTCGAGGCGGATTCCCTCCGGCAGGTCGGCGGGCGGCTCCCCCTTCCCGATGATCGATCGCACCGCCATCAGGTCGAGCACGGGAGAGGCGAGTTGCTCCTTGCTGGTCAAGGGGTTGATGTAGACCAGGCCCTCGAGGTTCCAGCTCGGGTCGATTCGCTCCGCCAGCTTCATCCAGCGGCGGGGTGGGAAGACCGTGTAGCACCAGGCGTCCATCAAACCGTACGCCTCGGGGAGATTCGGCGGCAGCACCCACGAGAACAGCGAGAGATCGGCCTCACTGCTGAAGTGGGCGATGCGTCCCTCCCTGCCTGTTGTCTGTTGAAGATGTTCGATCAGGGGGTGTGTTCCCAGAAATCCGTCCGCTGGCTGTGGACGGGTCAAGGGCCAGGCCCTGGAGCCGAGGTCGAAGAGCAGGACGGCCGTCAGCGCGCCATACCGGAAGACCGGCCGCGCCCGGGTGGTCAGCAGCAGGAGAGCGGCCGACGTGGCGAGGCCCAGCCAGCCGAAGTGGATCAGGCAGGAGCGAATCAGCGCCACGGCCGCATCGACCGCATCAGCGGGCGGCACCTGGCCCTCCACGCCCAGCGCCGTCGCCACCCGGGCGGCACGGTCGAGCAGCGGCGCGGCAAGGGCCTCCGCGGAGGCCAGAAGACCGACCAGCAGGGCTGCGAGCGCGCCGGCGGCGACGAGCAATGCCAGCGACCGGGTGAGCCGCCTTCCCTTCCCCTGGCCCACGGCCGCGACTCCAAGGCCGAACAGGCAGCAACAGGCGAAGGCGATCACCACCAGCGTGCGCCGCGAATCCTTGCCGACCGCGAACCCGCCGTAGTACAGCGGGTAGAGGATGAAAGCCACGCCCAGGCAGACGCCCACGAACAGGACCAGGGTCATGGCCAGGTAGCCCCTCCTCGGAGAGCGCAGCAGCAGCCCCAGGGGCGCCAGCAGGATCGCCGGCAGGCCGAAGTAGAAGGAGTTCTCCAGGAGGTTGCCGAAAACCACGCCGGTGGCAAGGTTGAAGTGGAGAGCCTCCCTGTTGTCCAGCAGGCCCTGGGAGAGGGCCATCATTCGCGGCAGGTGAAAGAGGGATGTCTGGAAGGGGAATTCCGGCGTGCCGAACAGGTCGGGGAACAGGCCTGTCAGCAGGAACCACGGACGCATTCCGAGTTCGGCCTGCTGGATGGGAGAGATGGACCCGCTGCGGTTGGCGAACTCCGCCCACTCGGCCGCCGGGAGGTACTGGATCGCGGAGACCAGGCCGCCCGCGAGCAGCGCCCCCCCGATCCAGGCCATTCGCACCAGGAACGGGCGCTTGCTCTTGGAGACCAGGAAGCAGAGCAGCAGGCCGACCCAGGGCGCGGCCGCGAGCAGAATCACGCGTCCCGAGGCGTCCAGGAACAGGTGGATGGCGGTGCCTGTCGCCAGCACGACCAGGCCGGCTCCCACCAGCTTGGAAAGGCCGATCCCCAGGTCCTCTCCCAGGGAGCGGAACAGCGCCAGGAAGACCCAGGTGGAGATGGTGTAGATCGACGCCTGGGGCCAGCCGGTCAGCATGACGCAGGCGGTCAGCAGCGCGAGCAAGGCCAGGGTGCAAAGAGACCTTCGGTCGAACCATCGCTCCACCAGGTACAACCCCAGCGGCATGAAGGCGAACGCCTCGATGTACGGGTAGTAGTGGACGCGGTAGATCAGACAGGTGGAGAAGCTGAAGGCGAATCCGGCCAGGAAGGAACCCGTGAAGGCGCCGCCGATGCGCCGCACGAACAGGAACGTGAACAGGGCCGCCATGAAGTGCAACAGGGCCGCGAGCGCGGCAAAGGCCCGCTCCGGATCGACCCAACGGAAGACCTGGTTGAGCGGGTAGAAGACGCCGTACAGCGCCTGGGCCAGATGCGGCGCGCCGCCGGCGATGTTTGGATTCCAGAGCGGCAGGCGCCCGTCCCGGTGGGCGGCGATGGTGACGCGATCGTCCGGCAGCAGGCTGAGCAGCTTGTCGGTCAGCCCCGGCAATTCGTTTCGGGTGAGCTGTTCGGTCCTCTCCATTGAGATCTCGCTGCGCCACGGTTCGAAGCGATCCGTGTGCATCGGCACGAACAGCTTGTCGGCGGAGAACGAGCTGCCGAACAGGCACAGAGTGAGGAGAGCGTAGGCGAGCGCGGCGAGCAGCAGTTCGAGGCGCGGGCGGGCCATCATTCGCCTCCGGTCCGGACCTCTTTCGCTTCAGGCAACGCCGCAAGCCTTCCGGGCGCGATCCACGACTTCGCGGGCCACGAGGCGGGCCTTCCGGGCCCCTTCCAGCAGGACGTCCTCCACATACGATGGCTCCCGCATCAGTTGCTCGTACCGCAGCCGCCCGTCGGCGAAATGCTCCTCGATCTTCGCCAGCAGCTCCTTCTTGGCGGCGCCATACCCGAAGTTCCCTGTCCGGTAGCGGCCGGCCAGATCCGCCTTCTCCTCCTCCGAGGCGAACAGCGAGTAGAGGGCGAAGACGGTGCAGGTGTCCGGGTTCTTGGGGCCCTCGAGGGGTGTCGAGTCGGTCTCGATCGACATGACGATCTTCTTGAGCGGCTTGCCGGAAAGGAACAACGGGATGGTGTTGCCATAGCTCTTCGACATCTTGGCGCCGTCCGTGCCAGGCACCGCGGCACCCTTGCTGAGCTGGTGCCGCGGCAGGGTGAAGACCGGAGAACCATACTGATCGTTGAAGCTGCGCGCCATGGTGCGGGTCATCTCGATGTGCTGGACCTGATCCCTGCCCACGGGGACGACGGTTGAGTCGTACGCCAGGATGTCCGCCGCCATCAGCACGGGATAGATGAACAAGCCGGCCGAGGCAGGCAGACCCCGCTCGATCTTGTCCTTGTAGCTCACCGCCCGTTGCAGGTCACCCATGGCGGTGGCGGTCAGCAGCAACCAGGTCAGCTCGGTCACCTCCGGAACGTCCGAGTGGCGAAAGAAGACGCTTTTCTCCGGATCGAGGCCGCAGGCCAGGTAGGTGGCGGCCACGCTCTGGGTCAGCTCCCGCAGGCGGGCCGCATCATGAATCGTGGTCAGGGCGTGATAGTTGGCGATGAAGTAGAACGACCTGCCGGCCTGCTGGCAGGCGACGTGCTGTTGGATCGCTCCAAAGTAGTTGCCCAGGTGCAGTTCGCCGGATGGCTGGATCCCCGAGAGGAATCGGTCCGGTTTCTTTGCTGGTTCCTCGGTCACGGTACAATCATCTCGCATACAGGAAGCGCGAAGCTCGACTTGTACGATTTTCGCGGATCGAGTCAAGCGAGGCTCTCCCGTGGTCAGGAAACTCCTGGTTCTCATTCTGCTGGCGAGTGCGGTCGGGCTGGCGCTCCAAGCGCTCTCTCACCGCGGCCAGGGCTCCGCTGGACCGGGAGAGGAAGCGTCATCGGAAGGTGGTTCCCCGGAGGTAGGCTTCGCTCCAGGTCTCGAGGGGGACGCCGGCCGGCCCGGCGGCGGCGCCGGCCCGGAGGGCGCGCTGAGATGGGATCTGCGGCCCGAGGATTCGGGGCAGGCCGGCCAGTTGATTGCCCAGGTGGTGGAGGTGGACGAGTGCATCGATCCCACCGGCACCAGGTTGATTCTCTCCGCCGGCGGCAAGGAATACTCGACCGAGATCCAGAAGGACGGGGGGGCGACGTTTTCCGGAGTGCGCTTTGATTCGGGCGGAACCGACTTCACCCTGCGCACCGCGGTCCCGGACAGGAAGTGCTTTCCGGAACGGTTCACCATCGGCCCCGGCGACGTGGTCGGCCGCCCGCCCGCTGCCGGCGTTTCGGTGGCTCTCGTGCACCTTCATCTGCTGTCGGGAACGGTTCGGGACGCCTCCAGCCGCGAGCCGGTCGAAGAGGCCTCGCTCGAAGTCGACTCATTCGCCGTCTCGACGGCCGTCACTGATCAGGCAGGCCGGTACGAGTTGAATCTGCCGGAACCCGCGGGCACCTTGATTGTCCGGGCGCGGGGATACCAGGAGTTCCTCTGGAACTTCCCGGAGCAAACCGACCTGGGCCCCTGGCTTCCCGGCCGGCGCGACTTCGAACTGCTGCCGGACCACCTGACGTCATGGCTGCGGGTTGCGGCTGTCGCCGAACCGGATCGCCCCGCGGCGGGAGCGGAACTACGCATCGTGGAGCTTCACTCCCGCCCCTTTCCCCGGCTTGCGCTGGCCGGTCTGAAGAGCGACGAGCGGAACACGTTTCTCGGCAGTCTCGAGAGCGAGGTCAACGCCTTCGGCAGCCTGGCCGGGGCGGATGGACCGGTGCCGGAGCGGCTTGATGAAAACGGGGCAGCGTTGCTTCGCGTGAAGCTCCCGGGTGACCTCCAGGTGACGGTGCGGACGGGGAACCTGGTCGCGACCTCGCAGATCGAGATCCTGCCCGGGACGCAGGAACAGGTCGAGCTCACCCTCCTGCCCGGGGTCACGCTGGAAGTTCGTGTCGTCTGTTCCGGGCGGCGACTGCAACAGGTGCCGGTGGCGCTGCACTCCCTCGCGGATGGACGCATGGAAAGGGTGGTGAGCGACGAGGTCGGCTGGTGCCGCTTCGAAGGTCTCCTGCCGGGCCGCGATGTCGTTCTGTCCGTCCCCGGTGCTCTTGAGAGAACCGGGGACTGGACGGCGCAGAGCCGACGCATTCGCCTGCCGGCGGCGGCGACAGAGCCGCATCGGGTCGAACTCGAACTCGCCAGGGATCCCTTGATGGAGGTGGAGGGACGGACTGTTGATGCGTCCACGCGCCAGCCGGTCATCGCCTGGATAGTCGCTGAGAATCCGACATCGGATCCGCCCTTGCAGGCGATATGGACCGATGGGCTGGGGCGGTTTCTGATCACGGCGGTCCGCGCCGGGGACAGGCTGACCTTCCGCGCGGATGGCTACCGGGATGGGACCCTGGACGCGAGCCAGTTCGGCGATTCCGAGGTGGAGGTGCTGCTGGAGCCGGTGCGCGCCGGCGACACGCGGCTGGAGCTGAGGGTGGTCGACGCCACGGGCAAGCCGCTCGAGGACGCTTCCGTCTGGACGAATACGGAGATCATCTCCGAGACAGGGCGGATCCTGGCCCGGATGCCGGGAGAGAGCTACCGGTCGACCTCGAGGGACGGAATGCTGCACCTCTCGGCCCAGCTCCGTCCCGGGGAGCGTTTCGTGGTCGATGCCGCCGGCACCAGCATGGACGGCGAACTGTCGGGACGAATCCGCATGGAGGTTTCTGCCGGGTTTGCAGGAGTGGTTGAGCTCGTGCTGCGACCCGCGGCTTCCATTGCCGGAACGAGCGAGTGGCCGGAAGGAGGATCATCTCTTGCCTCGGTCCGTGTGTCGTGGCTCTCGTTCGAGAGGGAGGCGACGGGAGGCGCGTGGATCAGCACCCGGGGTGAGCCGGACGGGTCGTTCCTGCTGAAAGGCGTGCCCCCCGGCCCGGGGTACCTGGTGGCGGAGGCGCCTTTTCATGGCGGGTTGATCGTGACGAGTGTCCCGGCGGCCGGTCTGGAGCATCTGCGCGTTGACCTGGAACCCCTGGTCGACGTCCCGCTCGAGGTGCTCGATGCCAGGAGCCGCGTCCCGCTCCGCTTCGCCTCGCTCCAATCCCCCTTCGACCCGGGGAACGCCGGATCCACGACGGTCCCGGTCCCGCTCGGAGGGCAGGTCAAGGTGCGGGTCTCCGCCCCGGGGTACCTCTCCAGGGAGCTGACGGTGGGGGCGCAGGAGGGAAGGAGTGATGCGTTGGTGGTGGAACTCGAGAGGGTGGAGTAGCGACACTCACATGAAGAGGCGCCAGGCATGGATCCTCAACTCGTACTCAGCGGAGCCCCCCACAAAGGGACCAATGGCAAGCCACCGACGCGATTCGTACTCGTACTCAGTCCCGCAGGGACGGTACTCGTACTCGTACTCGTACTCGAATCGTCGATGGCCGACCTGTATCGAGGGCTCGAGTACGAGTACGGGAAGATCTGCCCCTGCCGCAAAGTTCAGTCACAGGCGAGTGGCACAATAGCCAGGAGACCTGGTGCTTTCGCTGAACGGCTACTGCTTCGGCTTCCGCGCGACCAGCACCAGGGAATGCCCCAGCGGCGCGGAGATGTAGCGGAGGATGCGGCCTTCGCCGCCGAAAACCGCGCCGAGGAGGGAGTTGGCGAGCTTCCCTGGGCGATGGGTCAGGTTCGAGCGGGTGTCGTTCGGCTTCGGGAAGAGGCGTTCCTTGAGCTTCAGGAGCAAAACCGCGGGGAGGATCAACGGGAAGAGGGTCACGTTCACGTAGGTCGCCTTCTCCACCGTCAGCCCGGCCTGCCGCACCTTCCTCACCAATCCTGAACGGGTGTAGCGGCGCTTGTGGTGGGCGACCGTGTCGTTGTTCGAGAAGAGGAACTGGTAGGCCGGGACCGAGAAGAAGGCCGTGCCTCCCGGCCTGAGCACCCGGTGGACCTCGGCCAGCGCCCCCTGGTCGTCGTCCAGATGTTCGAGGCAGTCGAAGAACGTCACCAGGTCATGGCTGCCCGTTTTGAGCGGCAAGAAGTCGGCGCCGCCGACGAAGCTGTTCGGGAAGCCCCGCTCCCTGCAGATCTTGATCGAGTGCAGGTCGGAGTCGACGCCGACAGGCCGGCCGAACGCATTCAGTCCCGGCAGCATGCCACCCACACCGCAGCCGATGTCCGCGATGGCAAGGCCCTCCCTGTTCGGCAGGAAGTGCTCCAGGATGGCGAAGTAGCTGCGTCGCCGGCCCACGAACCACCAGTGGTCGCGCTCCAGGTTCAGGAACTGGTCGTAGGCGACGCACTCCACGGGGCTACGCCGATCCTGCCTGCTTCTTTGCCACGATCAGCATCTCGTCGAACAGGTTGACATAGACCGAGGTGCGACCGATCAGCCTGAGCGGTGAGGCCAGGATGGAGAGCAACGGGTGGATCTTGCCCACCCTTTCCACCAGGAAGTTCATCGAAACCCGCTTGCCGCCTCTTCTGGCGGAGTTCTCCTCGACCGCGAACCCGGCCTTGTCGAGCAGGACGGCGACCGTCTTCGGGCCGAAGTGGTAGAGATGCTCGGCCATCTTGTAATGCTGCCAGCGGCGCCCCAGCAGCCTGGCGGAACGCGACTCCACGTTCTGCGTCTCGACGATCAGCAGGCCGTCGTCCTTCAGGAGGCGTGCGGCCTTCCTGAGGTGAGGAACGGGATCCTCCAGGTGCTCGACCACGTCCCAGAAGGTGATCGCATCGAACGAGTTCTCGGGCAGATCGAGGTCGACGATCGAGCCGCACACGATCTTCTCGAATCCGAACATCTCCTTCGACTTCTCCGACATGTACTCGGAGAGTTCGACCCCGTGGCATTCCCAACCGATCTCCTGCATGGTGGCCAGGAAGAACCCGGCGGCCGAGCCGACGTCGAGGACCCTTCCCCCCTCCGGCTTGCGGCTGGTGATGACCTTCCGGCGCATGCGGTACGTGGAGAGATACAGTTCCCGGTCGTTCAGGTAGTCGGTGTACCCGAACTCGCGCGCCTGGTCCGAGTGCCAGTAGGCGGTCTGGTACATGGCCGTGATCTGCTCCGGGTCGAGCCTGGGCAGGGTGTAGACCAGGTTGCAGCCGCGGCACTTGACGACCCGGTACGGCTCCTGGTGAAACAGCGTGTTCGGGTCATCACGGCCGCACAGGTAGCACGGCACCTCCCGGGTGGGGCGGGCGCTGACGATGTCGGCGGAGCGCCGCATCAGTCGACGTGCTCCTCCCCGACCAGGAGCTTGTCATGATCCTCTCCCTTCGCCCCCAGCAGCCGGTCCGCGAGCACCATTCCCATGGCGATGGAGTGGTCCATGTTGCCGTACTGGAAGAGCCCCTGGCGGCCCGTGGAGTGGAAGTTCTCGAAGCTCTTCATCCACCCCAGGCAGACCTTGACATGCTCGCGATAGACCAGGTCGTACAGCGGGTAGGAGAACCGCTCCCTGTAGATGTACGCATCCCTGACCTCGGCGCTTCGAATCAGGCCCACCTTCTCCAGATCGCCCACAGCCAGGTTGACCAGATCATCCCGCTCCATGTTCCAGGTCTCGTCGTCGGCGCTGCACGTGATCTCGGCGCAGATGAGCGTCTTCCCTTCCGGGGTGCAGTGCTCCGAGAAGTTCTTGGATTCCGAGATCCTGTGAACCCGGAGATGCTTCTCCGGCAGGTAGATCCAGTGATCATCGGTGACCTTGTCCCGGTCGAGCACCAACATGACGAACACGATCGCCTTGTACTTCAGAAGGCGCCGGGATCGGACCACCTCCTCCGGGGGTGCCGGGTCGAGCAGGTCGAGGGCCGTGGTGATCGGAATGGTGCTGATCAGGGTCTCGACCGGTTCCGACTCCGCGGAACCTTCCCGACCGAACTCGACTGACACGACCCGCTTGCCCTCCCAGCGGATAGCGCTGATGCCGGCCCCGGTCAGCACCCGGTTCCCGGCGCTCTTCAGGATCTCCTCGGCGTACCGCTCGGAGAGGTGGCCGATGCCGCCACGCGCGGGGTAGATGAACTTCGAGACCAGGGTGCGGGGTGTGTTCTTCGGGCGGAACAGGGTCTGCTTGACCGTGTCCATCAGGTTCAGCAGCGTGATTCTCTGCGAGGCCCAGTCCGCGGAGATTTCGGTGCACGGAATGCCCCAGGCCTTCTCGGTGTAGGTGCCGAAGAACAGCTCATACAGCGTCTTGCCGAAGCGCTTCATGATCCAGTTCTGGAAGCAGTCGTCCGGAATGGGGTGGATCTTGTTCTGGATGCGGATCAGGAAGTAGTCGGTGAATGAGCGGACCAGCAGCCACGGAGGCAGCGAGCGGATCACGTTCGTCGCGTTCAGCGGGTAGTTGAAGAACTTCCCCAGCATGAAAATCCGGGAGAGCCGATCGCGCCAATGCACATTGTCTCTGAGCAGCTCCTCGACCTGGGCCTGGACCCGGCGGTTGCGGGTGTGGAAACGGTGCGGACCGAGGTCGAAGGTGTACCCATCCCGCTGGAAGGAGGCGGCCAGTCCGCCCACGTAACCCTCTTTCTCGAGAAGACTAACGCTGCGTCCCTTGCTCGAGAGGTTGTATCCAGCCGACAGGCCGGTCAGGCCAGCGCCGAGAATCGTGAACTGATGGGTCATGCGTGGATCACGAGGGGCTGATCTGCAAAGAGGAAAAGATTCCCTCTCATCGAAAATGCCGTCCTGAGAGCTTTACGAGAATCGAGCCGCCGAAGAGCGGTCCGGCCGGGGGGGGGCACGGCGAACAAGGCGGAGTCTAGCAGACCGTTCAGGACCTGTGCAACGGCCAGGCCGGCCGTCGCTGGCAATCTCTCTGCCCCACAGAACGTACCGTTTCCGCACATGCGCGGCGTTCCGCGTCGACCGTGGCACCTCCGTCACAGGCCGTACCTGCCCCGGGCCGCCCGCACTCGGATGGCGAGCAGCTCCGCGAAAGAGCGGCTCGTGTCCCGCACCAGCCGGACCTTGGAATTCGGCCTGTCCTCCCAGGTGACCGGCACCTCGTCCACCCGGAGGCCCAGCCGGTGAGCCAGGAACAGGATCTCCGCGTCGAACGACCAGCCGTCCACCACCGAGCGGGTGAAGATCGCCTGAGCCGCCTCTCGCTGGAAGGCCTTGAAGCCGCAGGTGTAGTCGGAGAAACCGGTCCCCAGCACGCTGTTGACCACATGGGTGTATCCCCTCCCCATGAAGGTCCTGAGTCCGCTTTGAGCGGCGCGAATCACCGCTTCCGCATGCTTGCGGGTGCCGATGACGACGTCCGCCCCGTCCTCGAGGCGCGGCAGGAATCGATCCAGCTCCTCCAGGGGAGTGGAGAGGTCCGCGTCGGTGAAGAAGACGTACTCCCCGCGGGCCTCCAGCATGCCGCGCCGCACGGAAGAGCCTTTCCCGAGATTGATCGTGTTCTCCCGGATCTCGAGCGGCATCGAAGGCGCCAGTTCGTTCAGGATCTCCAGGCTGCGATCCCTGCTGCCGTCATCCACGGCGACGATCTCGAAATCGGACCCAAAGCGGCTCTCCAGGAAGCTCGAGAGAGACAGGAACGAGTTCCTGAGGACCGGCTCTTCGTTGAAGACGGGCACGACCGCGCTGATCATGGAGATTCGCTAGGAATAAGGACCTGGCCAAAAAGCACCGATGATATCGTCCTGTCGGCGCCGAGAGAATGAGCAACGGTGATTGGCCGGATCTGGAGACCGTGAGTCGATGCTGGAACGGGTAGGCGCGGCGGGGCTGTTCGCGCTGGTGGTGCTGGTCTTCCTGATGAAGGGTCTGCCCCCGGGGACGTCGCCAGTAGCCGTCGATCCGCTGTACGCGGACGGAAGGCAGGTGCCCTTCGAGCAGGTCTATCCGGAAGGGTTCAAGCCACACAATCCGTACCTCTCCGACACCGCGATGCAGTTCTACCCCTGGCTGCGATTCATGCAGAAAGCGGTCGGGAACGGCGAGCTGCCGCTCTGGGCTCCCTACTCAGGCGGCGGCCTGCCTTTTGTCGCGAATCTCCAGTCCGCCCTCTTCTACCCCCTGACCTGGCTGAGCCTGCTCCCGGAGAGCGTCCTTTCGATCTCCAGGGGGATGCTGTTCAGCGCCATTGTCAAGTTGTGGCTGGCCGGCTTCTTCGGCTTCCTGCTGCTGCGACGGATTGGGCTGGACAGGGTCTCCTCGGCGCTCGGCGGCCTGGGCATGATGCTGTTCGGCTACCAGGTCGTCTGGCTGTTCTACGCGCTCTCGAACGTGGCCTGTCTGCTGCCGCTCTGTCTCTACCTGACGCACCTCTTTTCCGAGCGCGCGTCCCCGGGCCGCTTCGTGCTCCTCTCGCTCGCGCTGGCGCTTCAGTTCCTGGGCGGGCACGCGGAGACCTCCCTGACGCTGGGGGTGGCGGTCACGATCTGGTTCCTCCTGGTCCGGAAGACGGGCGATTCTCCATTGCCTCCGGTGCGGGCGCTCCTGGGTTTCGTGGCGGCCGGAGTCCTGGCACTGATGCTCTGCGCCTACCAGCTACTTCCTTTCGTGGAGTACATGCTGCTCTCTCAGGGGCGGCAGAATCGTCTGTTCGCAACGCCGCCCACCCTCGATCTGTTGTCCCCCTTCTCGGCCGAGGGGGCCGTTCTCTGTGGGGTCGCCCTGGTTGCCCTCCTGATCAGCTGCCGCCTGCTCCGGCGCGATCTGGGTGGGAGGAGCGGCCTTCTGCTCGGACTATTGTCCGGAGCCCTCGGCGCGGGAGCTCTGTTCGCTCTCGAGCGCCTGGGTTTGAGACCGAAGCCGCTGCTCTGTCTCGAACCCGACCTGTACGGGAGCGCCATGGGGAGCGGGTACCGGGGTCCTGAGTCGTACACGGACGTCAACGGCGGGTATGTCGGGCTGTTCGCGCTGGCCCTGGCGCTGCTCTACCTCCTCTCGGGCGAGCGCAGGCGGCTGGCGCTCGCCTGCGGCCTGATGATGCTCGTCGCCTGGATCCTTCCCGGGCGGCTCGAGCCCTTCCACTCGCTGCTGCGGGTCGTGCCTCCGTTCGACCTGACGGCCGGCACGCGCATGCTTCCGCTCTACGGAGTCGGCGCCTCCGTCCTCGCGGCCTGCGCCTGCCACGAGCTGCGAGCCGGAAAGGTGGCGACGTTCCGCCGGGGAGCGACCCGCCTGGCGGGGGCCGCTTGCGTGCTGGCGCTCTGCATCCTCGTGTCGAACGCCTTTCTGGAACCCGCGCCCCAGCAGCAAGGCCCGGTCGCGGAGGCCGACGGATTGCGGCTCGATTCCCCCGCTCCCGGCCAGCGGTTCTCCCCGCGTGTGGATGCCCGGGGACGGGGTCATCTGGAGATTCCGTGCGCGGTCTCGCTGCCGCCGGGCGTGGCCAAGGTCCACTTCAGGATCGGCGACGGGTACGCCGCGATGGTTGCGCCGGACGCGGAGGTCTTCGCGAGGGGCGGCCAGGTGGAGGCGCTCTGGCACGCCACGCGGGAGGAGGAAGGACCGTACCGGCTGCGGGTGGAGCTGGAGGACCGTTCAGGAAACGTCCGGGCGGGGCCCGAGGCCGTCTTCCGGATCGACCGTTCCCCTTCGTTTACCACGCCCGGGATCGCGCGCATGCTGGCCGTGTTCCTGCTGCTCGGCTGCCTGCTCATGATGTCCACGGGGCATCGCTGGCCGCTGCTGCTCGCGCCGCTTGCCGTCCTGTGCGAGTTGTTCCTGTTCGGCGTGGGGTACAACAGCTTCGTGCCGGAAGAAATCGTTTTTCCGAGAACCGGCGTGACCGATTTTCTGGCCGCGGAGCGTGAGCGCGCGCTGGCGGAGGGGAGCGGACCGTTTCGAGTCATGGGTGAGGACAACATCCTGCCGGCGAACATGAACTTCGCCTACGGCCTGGAGATTCCCCGCAGCTATGACCAGCTGGAGAGCCGGTTCTTCTTCCGCTACATGCTCTTGCTGACTCTCGGCAAGACCGACTTCGCCCACTACAACCACGAGACTCTCGACTACGGCAGCCCGATCTTCTCGCTGCTCAACGTGCGCTACGTCGTGACGCGGGAGCGGCTGGATCACATTCCGGGCTTCCGCCTGGTGTTCGAGGAAGGGCATGGGAAGGTGTACGAGAACGGGAACGCGTGGCCTCGCGCGTCCGTCCTTCCTGCCGCGGTCAATGTGGACGGAATGAGCCTCGAGGAGGCGCTTGCCCACGACCCGAGGCAGACCGCTCTCCTGCTGCGTCCGCCGCCGCCGGGCCCGCTGGGGGGGCAAGGAGACGTCCGGTTCCTCGAGTACGGTCTGAACCGGGTCGACCTGCGGGTGACTGCCGATGGCCCGGCCATGCTGTTGCTTACCGACAACTACTTCCCTGGCTGGGAAGCGACCGTGGACGGTGAGCCGGTGGATATTTACCAGTCACAACTGACCTTCCGTGCGGTGAAGGTCCCAGGCGGCGTGTCGAGGGTGGAGTTCCGGTACCGGCCGTGGTCATTCCGGGCGGGAGTTCTGCTCGCTCTGGCGGCCCTTCTTGTTTGTGGATCAATTCTGGTCGCGAGCCGGTGGCGGCGCGGGACGGGGGATGAGGACGATTCTGCACCTGGCCGGGAGGGGCAACAACCCCTCTAGACTTGAGTCCGACCTCAAGAAATCCGGGCGTTGCGACGAATGAGTCGCCAGACTAACTTCTATGGTGGTGGGCGTCGGGCCGCGGGACCGCGGCGGCCGCATCGTCAAGGACAGTTCGGGAGGTGGGCATGTCCGCCGAGAAAGTTGATTACCTGAGCCTGATTCGCGAGAGCATCAATCAGCAGGAGTTCCGGGAGCTTCACTGGGAAGGGAGTCTGGGAGACTATCTCTCGCTGGTTCAGGAGAATCCGCTCATCGTCCGCAACGCCTACCAGCGGCTGTTTGATCTGATTCTCTCGTACGGGGTGGTCACGTCGAAGGAAGGCACCAGGGACGCGATTCACTACAACTTCTTCGATGATCCGAGGGAGTCGGGCAAGGACGCGGTCTTCGGCCTGGACAAGTCGATGGCGACGATGGTGGGGAACATCAAGTCGGCGGCCTTCGGGTACGGCGTGGAGAAGCGCGTGCTGATGCTTCATGGGCCGGTCGGCTCGTCGAAATCGACCATTGCCCGGCTGATGAAGAAGGGGATCGAGGCCTACTCGAGAACCCCCGAGGGCGCGCTCTACAGTTTCTCCTGGCACGATGGAGAAGAGCCGGAGCCTTGCCCCATGCACGAGGAACCGCTCTTGCTGGTGCCGGAGCAGGTGCGCAGCAAGATCGTGGAGGATCTGAACAAGCGACGGAAGGCGGAGTACCGGCTGGGCCTGGTGGGGGACATGTGCCCCTTCTGCCGGCATCACTACAACTCCCTGATGGAGCAGAACGAGGGTGACTGGACCAAGATGCTGGACCAGGTCCGGGTCTACCGCCTGCTCCTCTCCGAGAAGGACCGGGTCGGCATCGGGACTTTCCAGCCGAAGGACGAGAAGAACCAGGATTCCACCGAACTCACCGGCGACATCAACTACCGGAAGATCGCGCTCTACGGCTCGGATTCCGATCCGCGGGCGTTCAACTTCGATGGCGAGTTCAACATCGCCAACCGGGGCATCATCGAATTCATCGAGGTGCTCAAGCTGGACGTGGCCTTCCTGTACGACCTGCTGGGAGCCTCCCAGGAGCACTCCATCAAGCCGAAGAAGTTCGCCCAGACCTACATCGATGAAGTGATCATCGGCCACACCAACGAGCCGGAATACCGCAAGCTCCAGAACAACGAGCTGATGGAGGCCTTCCGGGATCGAACCATCAAGATCGACGTGCCGTACAACGTGGTGCTCGAGGATGAGGTGCGCATCTACCAGAAGGACTTCAACAACCTCTCGGTCAGCAAGCACATGGCGCCCCACACCATCGAGGTGGCGGCCATGTGGGCGATTCTGACTCGACTGGAAGAGCCGAAGAACGCCAGTCTGACCCTGATGCAGAAGCTGAAGCTGTACAACGGGAAGACCCTGCCGGGGTTTACCAAGGACAACATCCGTGAGCTGCGAGAAGAATCGGCACGGGAAGGAATGGAAGGGATCTCGCCTCGCTACATCCAGGACAAGGTCTCCAACGCGCTCGTCCGGGACGGCGAGCCATGCATCAATCCCTTCATGGTGATGAACGAACTGGAGGAAGGCCTGCAGCACCACTCGCTGCTGAACAGCGACGAGGTGAAGAAGGCGTACCGGGACCTGCTGACGGTCATCAAGGAAGAATACGAGGACATCGTCAAGAACGAGGTCCAACGCGCGATCTCCGCGGACGAGGAATCGGTCGCCCGGCTGGCCGGCAACTACATCGACAACGTCAAGGCCTACACGCAGAAGGAGAAGATCAAGAACAAGTACACGGGCCGCGACGAGGAGCCGGACGACCGCCTGATGCGCTCCATCGAGGAGAAGATTGGAATCACCGATGGCAGGAAGGACGACTTCCGCCAGGAGATCATGAACTACATCGGCGCCCTGGCGCTGGACGGCAAGACGTTCACCTGGAAGTCGAACGAGCGCCTGCAGAAGGCGCTTGAATTGAAGCTATTCGAGGACCAGAAGGACACCATCAAGCTGACCAGCATCGTGTCGACGGTCGTCGACCGGGACACGCAGGAGAAGATCGACGTGGTCAAGTCCCGCATGATCAAGAACCATGGGTACTGCGACATCTGCGCCACGGACGTCCTGAACTACGTCGCCTCGATCTTCGCGCGAGGCGACACCAAGGAAGAAGAGTAACGCGCAATGCTCGAGGTCGTGAGTTCCCTGCGGAAGATCGACAAGGACCGGAACCGGTTCAACGAGATCGTCCGGGGAAAGATCAAGCAGGATCTCAAGAAGTACGTCAAGCATCACGAGATGCTGGGGCGCCAGGGAAAGAAGGTCGTGACCATTCCCATGCCCCAGATCGAGTTGCCGCGCTTCCGCTACGGCCCGAATCCGAAGGGCAGCGTGGGGCAAGGGGAAGGCGAGAAGGGAACGCCGGTCGACGTGGGCGACGGCACCGGTGAGGCGGGGGACCAGCCCGGACGTCACCAGATCGAGGTGGAGGTGACGCTCGAAGAGCTGGCGCAGATACTCGGAGAGGAACTGCAGCTCCCGAACGTCCAGCCCCGGGGAGAGAATCAGATCGAGATGTACTCCGGGAAGTACACCGGAATCCGGGCGGCCGGGCCCGAGTCGCTGCGTCACTTCAAGCGCACCTACAAGGAGGCGCTCAGGAGGCAGCTGGCGGCGGGCCTTTACGATCCGGACGACCCGGTCATCGTCCCGGTACGGGAAGATCGGCGGTACCGCGCGCGCAAGCAGACCCTGACGCCTGATTTCAACGCGGTGATCATCTACATGATGGATGTCTCGGGATCGATGGGGAAGGAGCAGAAGGAGGTCGTCAGGACGGAGTCGTTCTGGATCGACACCTGGCTCCGGTCCCAGTACAAGAACCTCCAGGTGCGCTACATCGTGCATGATGCCGCCGCGCGCGAGGTGGATCGGGAAACCTTCTATCACCTGCGGGAGAGCGGAGGCACCAAGATCTCGTCCGCGTTCGAACTCTGCCTGCGCATGATCGAGTCCCAGTTCCCGCCCAGCGCGTGGAACATCTATCCGTTCCACTTCTCTGACGGCGACAACTGGAGCGGCCGGGACACCGAACGGTGCATCAAGCTGCTGGACGAGTCGCTGATGCCGGTCTCCAACATCTTCTGTTACGGCCAGGTGCGTTCGGCCTATGGCAGCGGACAGTTCAAGAAGGACCTGGACCGGGCGTTCCCGGACGACGAGCGGATCATCACGTCGGACATTCCGGACCGGGACGGGATCCTCGATTCGATCCGGGAGTTCCTGGGGACCGGCCGATGAGTTTCTCCCTGACACCTGAACTGAAGGCCGCCCGGGAGGAAATCGAGGCGTACGCCCTCGAATACGGTCTCGACTTCTTCGAGACGATCTTCGAGATGCTCGACGCGGACCAGATCAACGAGGTTGCCGCTTACGGCGGCTTCCCCACGCGCTACCCCCACTGGCGCTTCGGCATGGAGTACAACCAGCTGGAGAAGGGGTACACGTATGGCATGTCGAAGATCTACGAGATGGTCATCAACAACGACCCATGCTACGCCTACCTGATGCGGTCGAACGCTTTCGTGGACCAGAAGCTGGTCATGGCCCATGTTTTCGGGCACTGCGACTTCTTCAAGAACAACGCCTGGTTCTCGATGACCGACCGCAAGATGATGGATCACGTGGCGAATCACGGCACGGTGATCCGACGCTGGATTGACCGCATCGGGCTGGAGGAAGTGGAGCGCTTCCTGGACTGCTGCCTGTCCCTGGACAACCTGATCGATCCCCACTCGATGTTCATCAAGCGCCGTGCATCCGCTCCTCCGGCGGCCAAGGAGGGGCGCTCCGGTCCCGAGGATCGCGATGTCAAACTGCGGTCCAAGGGGTACATGGAGTCGTTCATCAATCCGAGGGAAGCCACTCGCAAGGAGCGGAAGCGGATTCAGGAGGAGGTGGAGCAGGAGTCCCGGTTTCCATCGGCTCCGGTGCGCGACGTGCTCGAGTTCCTGCTGCAGCACGCTCCGCTCCGCCGCTGGCAGGCCGAGATCCTGGAAATCGCCCGCAGCGAGGCGTACTACTTCGCCCCGCAGGCAATGACCAAGATCATGAACGAGGGCTGGGCTTCCTACTGGCACTCGACCATGATGACCCAGCGCATCCTGGAACCGTCCGAGGTGGTCGACTATGCCGATCACCACAGCGGAACCATGGCCACCTCTCCCGGACGGCTGAATCCGTACAAGCTCGGCATCGAGCTGTTTCGCGATATCGAGCACCGTTGGAACTGCGGCAAGTTCGGCAAGGAGTACAACGAGTGCGAGGATTTCGAGACCAAGCACCGCTGGAACAAGAAACTGGGTCTTGGCCGCGAGAAGATCTTCGAGGTCCGCAGGACCCATAATGACGTGACCTTCCTGGATACCTTCATGAACGAGGAGTTCTGCGAGGCGCAGAAGCTATTCACCTACGGGATCAATCGCAGGACCGGACGGTACGAGATCATCGATCGGGACTGGCGCAAGGTGAAGGGTCAACTGCTCTATGGCCTCACCAACTGGGGGCAGCCGTTCATTTACGTGCTTGACGGGAACTACCGGAACAGGGGCGAGTTGTACCTCGGGCATGACTGGAACGGGGTCGATCTGCAGCTCAACGTGGCCGGGGAGACATTGCGGAACCTGTGCCTGATCTGGAATCGGCCGGTCCACATCGAGACGCTCATCGAGGGCAAGAGAACGCTGCTTTCCTGCGAGGAGTACGAGGGCGAGATCAAGACCCAGGAAATCGCGGCGGCGAAGGAAGACCGGGCCGCGGTGGGACAGGGAGAGTGACACACGAAATCCGCCTGGACGGAAAGGCTCTGCGGCTCGTCCGTCTCCATCATCCCTGGGTCTATCGCGATCACGTCGCTTCCGGCGAGGCCCCTGCCGGGGCCCTGGTGAGGGTGCTGGATCCCGATGGCCGCCAGCTGGGGTTTGCCAGTTGGTCCCCGCGCTCGAAGATCGCGCTCCGGTTTCTGCTCTTCGGTCCAGGCGCGGAAGCCCCCACCTCCTCGAGCCTGAGGAAGGCCTTCCGGGAGGCCGTGGCCCGCCGAAAGCCGCTGGATGCCGTCACCGACGCCGCGCGCCTGGTTTCCTCGGAAGCTGATCGGTTTCCGGGCCTGATCGTTGACCGGTACTCGCATGTCGTGGTGGTTCAGGCGCTGACACCGTTCGCCGAGTACCTGCTGCCGGAACTGGTGGAATGGATCCTCGAACTCGACGGTGTGACCACGATCATTGCCCGGAACGACGCGGCCGTGAGGAAGCTCGAGGGATTGCCGCAGGAGGTCAAGCTGCTCCATGGGGAGGAGGTTCCCGAGGTGATCATCCGTGAAGGAGATCTGAGGTTCCGGGTTGACCCGATGCGGGGCCAGAAGACCGGGCTGTTTCTGGATCAGCGGGCGAACCGCATGCGGCTTTCCCGAAGGGTCGAGCTGAACGACCGGGTGCTCGATCTGTTCAGCTACGTGGGTGGATTCGCGCTGCATGCGGCCCTCCGCGCGCGCGAGGTTCTGGCCGTGGACGATTCCGGCCGGGCCGTGGAGGAACTGCGAAAGAACGCCGAGAGGAATCAGCTGGGGAACGTCACGGCGCTGAAAGAGAACGCCTTCCAACTTCTGCGGCGCCTCGCCGAGGAGGGCGAACAGTTTGATGTGGTCGTTCTCGATCCGCCTGCCTTCGCCAAGAACCGCCGGGAACTGCAGAACGCCCTGCGGGGCTACCGGGAAATCAACGTGCGAGCGCTGCGCTTGCTGAAGCCGGAAGGCCTGCTGGTGAGTTCATCCTGTTCCTACCAGGTGGACGAGCCGACGTTCGAGGGGATGCTCCGTCAGGCGGGAGCGGATGCGCGGCGGGACATCACCGTGCTGGAACGGGGGGGACAGGACCTGGATCATCCGGTCCTGCTGGGTCTGCCCGAGTCAAGGTACCTGAAGTGCTACTTCCTGCGGGTCTTCTGACGGTTCCTGGTGCTCGTACTCGAGCCCTCCCATGCGGGTCGGCCTTCCACGATTCGAGTACGAGTACGAGTACCGTCCCTGTGGGACTGAGTACGGGTACGAATCGCGGCGGAGGCTTGCCATTGGTCCTTCTGTGGCGGGCTTCCCTCAGTATTCCCTCGACTCGATCACCTCGGCCGCCGGAACGTGCGTTTCGTACTCGTACTCGAGCCCCCGTGCTCCCGAGTACGAGTACGAGATCCATGCCCCATGCCTCTTCGTAGGCTTGCGGGGATGCACGAAAAACGCCGCCCACAAGGCGGCGCTTCTCTTAAGTTTGGACTGCCAGGTGCCTAGCGGCGCTTGGCGACCTTCTTCTTGGTTGCCTTTTTCTTGGCGACCTTCTTGGCCTTCTTGGCGACCTTCTTCTTGGTTGCCTTTTTCTTGGCGACCTTCTTCTTGGTTGCCTTCTTCTTGGTTGCCTTCTTCTTTGCGGCCATGTGAGGTCTCCTTAAGGGAATGGAAAACGAAGAGCGATCACGCTTCGCAACGCTCATCGGTGGTAAGTGCCCGGTTCTTGAAGGGATTCGACATTTTTCTTCCCTTTCATGTGGGTGAGGTGGGTCGGATCGGGAGCTTGACGCCCCCGCGGGGGGCCGATAAAAAGGCATGTTTGGCGTGGCCTGGTGCATTCAGAGTGCTGAGTGGGGTCACACGAGAGGAGCACCCATAGCTCAACTGGATAGAGCGCCGGCCTACGAAGCCGGAGGTTGAAGGTTCGAGCCCTTCTGGGTGTACCAACTCGATCCCATCGGCAAGGCGTGGGTGTGCTCCGCCATGAGTCACTTTCTTCCGAGGTCCGGCGAAGACGCAGACGAGGTCTTCATGGAGCTTGCGCTCCGAGAAGCGGCTCGGGCCCTGGAGGAGGATGAGGTTCCGGTGGGAGCCGTGATGGTCGCATCCGGTTCCGTGATCGCCCGGGCTCATAACCAGGTCCGGCAGCTCCGGGATCCGACGGCGCACGCCGAGATGCTGGCGATTACGCAGGCCGCCGCGGCTCTGGAGAACGAACGGCTCGGAACAGTCACGCTTTATGTCAGCCTGGAGCCGTGTGCCATGTGCGCCGGGGCGCTGGTGCTGAGCAGACTCGACCGGGTCGTGTTTGGAGCTCGGGACCAAAAAGCGGGTGCCTGTGGATCGGTATACGATATCCTCCGTGACCCACGCATGAATCACCGTCCCGAGGTGACGGCCGGCGTGGGTGCGGAACGGTCCGGCTTGATGCTGCGGGAGTTCTTTGACTCTCAAAGACGGCGAGCCGGAGGAAATAGCTGAAGTGGATCTGTGTTCGGAGAGGTGCCAGAGCGGTCGAATGGGTCGGTCTCGAAAACCGGTGACTCGTTTTACGGGTCCGAGGGTTCGAATCCCTCCCTCTCCGCCACTCCAGATCGCCTGTTCCGGGAGGTCTCGCTAGAGATGCCGCCGGGACGGGCCGTTTGCGGTTCGGATCAAGAGAAAGACAAACAGGAGAGGTGTCAGAGCGGTCGAATGAGCACGCTTGGAAAGCGTGTGGGTGGATATCCTGCCCCGGGGGTTCAAATCCCCCCCTCTCCGCCATACATGGGTCGGCCCTCCCTGGGGAAGGCCGGCCCACCGATTTGATTGAATGCCGTGCAGCCGGGACGCTGGAGGTGTCCTGCACCCGAAATCCTCCACAATGCGGGGGTGATGCTGCGCCGAGGGTCGGCGATCCTGGATCGGCGTGCGCCCAGACGGTGTTGACGAGCGGGTCCCAGGCAACGAGGGACTGTGAACCTGGTCAGGCCCTGACGGGAGCAGCCATAAGCAGCCCCCCTCGGGTGCTCTGGGGGTGCCCGTTCTGAGCCGGAGGGGTTCACGCTCCCATGTGAGCTGATTCGACGCGCGGCGCACGGCTCTTTCTGGCCCGAGCCTTCTCACGACGTTTGTGCGAGACCCGGGAGAACCCGCCGCTGCCGTGCGAGGATTCCGCTGAGGAAGGCAGGAAGAGCGGGGCTGAGGCGGTGAGATCTTGGAGGCGCGGCCGCCCGCAGCAATCCTCTTCCTGCCTTCCTTGGGGCCCGCGCAGAAATAACTTCCTGTTTTGGGCGAGCAATCGTTGTTCCTGGCACGGCGCGACGACGACCGTGTATTCGAGATACTCCGAAGAGGAGCAACACAGCCAGGGGCGGCGAGGGCCGGCCAAAACCGGGAGTTATCCTGCGCGGGCCCTTAGAGAGCTGCATCATGCCATGAACTCGGGGTTCGGCGCTCGCCCGATCCATGGCGCTGGCTCCCGGGTCTGCTATGCTGGGCGTCTCTCTCATGCTCCAGAAAGGCCACCCGACCGGAAGATGTCGTACCTCGTCCTCGCCAGAAAATACCGGCCCGGCACCTTCGATGAGGTGGTCGGTCAGCCGGCCACTGCCCGCACCCTCAGGAACGCCATCCGCCTTGGGCGGGTCGCCCACGCGTACCTCTTCGCCGGCCCCCGGGGCGTTGGCAAGACCTCCATGGCCCGTATCCTGGCCAAGGCGCTCTGCTGCGAACAGGGCCCGACCGCCGAACCGTGCGGCAAATGCGAGCGGTGCCGGGGGATTCAGCGTGGCAACGACCTGGACGTGGTCGAGATCGATGCTGCCTCCAACCGGGGGATCGACGACATTCGATCGCTGCGTGACAAGGCAAGGGTCGCCCCGATGCGCGGCCAGCGGAAGCTGTACATCATCGATGAGGTCCACCAGCTCACCTCGGAGGCGTTCAATGCCCTGCTCAAGATTCTGGAGGAGCCTCCCGGGCATGTGCTGTTCGTGCTGGCGACCACTGAACCGGAGCGTGTCCCCGATACGATCCGGTCGAGGTGTCAGTTCTTCGAGTTCCGCCGGGTCTCCGACGCTGATATCGCCGCCCGGCTGAGGATGGTCTGTGAGGCCGAGGGGATCGAGGCGGAAGAACGGGCGCTGGCGGCGATTGCCCGGTCGGCCAGGGGGGGTGTCCGGGATTCCCAGTCGCTGCTGGACCAGGCGATCACTCACGGGGACGGCAAGGTGACACTGGAAGGAGTCCTGGAGGTGACCGGTTGCCTTTCCCTGGACACGGTGCACGGCCTGCTCCGATCGGCCGCGGACGGCGACCTGAAAGCGGTGCTGGGAGAGGTCGACCGGCTCTGCCGGGCCGGGATCGCTCCCGAGGCGATCGTGAGCGCCCTTCTCGCGGAGGTTCGCGAGCTCCTGGTGGCCTGCGCCTCCGGATCGAGCGCGGAGTTTCTGGAAGGCGGATCTGGGAGCGATGCCTTGCTGGAGCTCTCGCGTCGGCTGGACGTGGACCGCGTTCTGGTCATGACCAGCCTGCTGCTGGAGGCGCGTCGCAAGCTGCGAGAACAGGACGAGCCTCGGCTGCCGCTGGAGGCGGCCCTGATCCGGATCGCCCGGACTCCGGAAAGCGTGCCGCTGGAGGAACTCCTGGCTGCCCTGCGCGCCGCGCCCGGTTCCGCGGAGTGCCCCCGGGTGGATGCCGCCCCCACGGCCGCCGCGAATCCCGAGGACCCCGCGGGCGCGCAGGATCCCGGCGAGCTCCTGGAGCGCGTGATCAACGAGGTCGGCAAGCGCCACGGATCGGTGGCGGGCTTTCTGCGCTCATTCCAGGCCGTTTCGTTCGACGGAACGATGCTGCTATTGACCCAGGAGGAACGGGGCCCTGCTCTTTTCAGCCTGGAGGACGAGAAGGTCAGGAAGGCGGTGGAGCTGGCGGCGTCGCGGTTTCTGTCGCGGCCGATCAGCTTGAAGCTGGCTTCCCGATGTGCGGAAGAAGATCTCCGGTCACGGGCCGGGAAGAACACGATCGCCGATCGGGCACGTGAGATGTTTGATGGCGAGGTAATCGATTGAGGGCTCCCTCGGGAGCCCTCTAGCACGGCAGGCCGCCGGAAAGGAAGACCATGGCCGGTTTGGGTGACTTCACGGGACTCCTGAAGCAGGCGCAGAAGATGCAGAAGGAGATGGGCCGGGTCCAGGAGGAGCTGAAAGATCGAGTCGTCGAGGGCTCCTCGGGCGGCGGAATGGTCACGGTCCACGTCAATGGCAACATGGACGTCCTGGCCATCAAGATCGACCCCGAGGTGATCGATCCAAAAGAGGCAGAGATGCTGGAAGACCTGATTCTCGCGGCGGTCAAGCAAGGAGTGGAGAAGGCCAGGGAACTGGGAAAGAAGGAGCTGGGCAAGCTGACCGGAGGGCTCTCGCTGCCCGGAATGTTCTAGGAGTTTGCGTGGCAGTTTCTGGCGCGCAAACTCCTGGGTCGCGGCGCCGTCGGCGCCGTCCGGGTAGCGGCCAGCCCGCGAATCGAAGCACAATCGCGGGACTCCGTGCAACCTCGCTCGGCGCCGGATATAGTAGATGGGTACTGTAATTGCTAGACGGGCCGTTTCCCCCTGTGCGGAAGGCGTCCAAGGTCGAGGTTCATGCCGTTTCCGGAGCCAATCCAGAGGTTGATCGAGGAGTTCACGAAGCTCCCCGGCGTCGGTCCGCGTACCGCGGAGCGGCTCGCCTTTCACCTGCTCCGCGGCACGCCGGAGGATGCGCTGAACCTGGCGCTGGCGATCCGGGACGTGAAGAAGCAGGTCAAGACCTGCTCGGTCTGTTGCAGCGTCGCTACGGAGGATCCCTGCCCGATCTGCGCCGACCCCGCGCGTGATCGCTCCACGATCCTGGTGGTGGAACGTCCCAACGACCTGGAGGCGTTCGAGGCTGCCGGATTCCATGGGGTCTATCACGTGCTGGGCGGGGTCGTGAATCCGATCGAGGGGATTCGCCCCGAGCATCTGACGTTTGAGAGACTCAACGAACGGGTCGCGGGCGGGGCGGTCCAGGAGGTGATTCTGGGCATGGACCCGGACTTTGAAGGTGACGGCACGGCGCTCCTTCTCGCGTCCAGGCTGCGCAAGGCGGGCGTCATGGTCACGCGCATCGCCCGGGGGATTCCCTCAGGGTCATCCATCGAGTACTCGAACGCGGCCGTCCTGGCTGAAGCGGTTTCCGGCAGGCGCGAGGCGGAGGCTGAGCGATGAGGCTGGAGCTTCAGCTATCTCAGCGGCCGGAGATGCAGCTCCGGCTTTCGCCGCAGCTCATTCAGAGGATCGAGATCCTCCAGCTTCCGGCCCAGGAGCTGATTGAGCTGATCCAGCAGGAGTCTTCCGAGAACGAGATCCTGGAGGTCGAGCCGGCCCGATCCGAGTTGACGCCGCCGCAGAACGGCCAGGAGAAGGAGGGGGGCGAGCCGGAACTCTCGGAACAGGTCTCTGCCGATCTGGAGGGGTACACCGGCTACAGCGAATTCCTCAGGCCCAAGGCGAGGCGGGACGACGAGCGGGATCCGAAGATGGAGGCGATGAAGAACGCTCCATCTGCGCCGAGCACCCTGGCCGACCATCTGCTGAGCCAGGTGTCGTTCGCCAACCTGTCGCGCGAGGTTCGGGCGTTCATCGAGATCCTGATTCAGCATCTCGATGAGAACGGGTTTCTTGCCGATCCCCTGGAGGAGATCCTGATCCCGTACGACGAGGGATTCACGATCGAGGTGGCGCGGGACGCGCTCGATTTCCTCAGGACTCTCGATCCAGTCGGGGTGGGCGCGACCGACATGCGGGAATGCTTCCTGATGCAGCTCGATCGGGAGCATCCGCGCTACAAGCTCCACAAGAAGATCGTCAGCAATCATCTCGATGATTGGAGGGACAATCGTCTCCCCAAGATGGCCCGGGCGGCCGGTGTGGATCTCGATCAGATCAAGGAGGCCATGGAGGATCTGCGAAGTGTGCTCATGCCGCCGCCGGGACGGCTGTTTCGTGAGGATCTCGTGGTGCCGGTGCGGCCGGATGTGGTAGTCACCAAGATCGAGGGACAGTACGTGGTCAGTCTGGAGGACGGTCTCTATCCCCAGATTTCGGTCAGCTCGGCCTATCTCGATCTGTACCGGAATCGGGGAGTGGTCGGTCAGAGAAGAAGGGAGCTGAAGGGGAAGATCGACCGGGCCCGGTTCCTGATGGAGGCGATCGAGCAGAGGAAGAACACGCTGCGCAGAGTGGCGGAGGAAATCGTCCAGCACCAGGTGGAATTCCTGGAGCACGGCCGCCTGCTGCCACTGAAGATGCGGGATGTGGCGGACTCCCTGGGCCTGCACGTCTCCACTGTGAGCAGGGCCATTTCCGACAAGTGGATGCAGACTGCCCGGGGCATCTTCTCCTTGAAGCACTTCTTCACCGGGGCGGCCTCGGGGGGTGAGGCGGCGGGTCTGGAATCGCGGGACTCGGTGAGGACGAGGGTGCAGGAGATCATCGAAGGCGAGGATAAGAGGAGGCCGCTATCGGACGAGGAGGTGGTCAAGCGGTTGCGGACGCTGGGTCTCGACATCGCCCGCCGCACCGTGACCAAGTACCGGAAGATGCTGGACATCCCTTCCTCCCGCCAGCGGCGGGAGTATTGAGCTGGCCCGGTCTTCGCACCGCCAGGGAGCAGGCAGCGACGTGCGCACTCTGAAGCTCATTCTCCGCTACGATGGTCGGGCGTACGCCGGCTGGCAACGACAGCAGCCCAACCGGCCGACCATTCAGCGGGAACTGGAGTCGGCCGTACTCAGGGTCACCGGCGTGCCAGGCGTGGTGCACGCTTCCGGCAGGACCGACGCCGGAGTGCATGCCATCGGCCAGGTGGCGCACCTCGTGACTCCGTGCGAGCTGCCGCCGGAGCAGCTGCTGAGAGCGCTCAACGCCAACCTGCCCCAGGACATCGCGGTGCGTCAGATTTTCGAAATGCCGGAGGGCTTTCATGCCCGGCGTCATGCCCGGCGGAAGACTTATTTCTACCAGTTCTATGTGGACGAGAATCGGAATCCCCTCTGCTCTCGAAGGGCGCTGCATTTGAGACGCTGGCCCGACCTCGCGCGACTGCGCCTCGCGGCCGAAATCCTTACGGGAAGACACGACTTCCGGTCGTTCGTCACAGGAGCACCGGATGACAAGGACACGGTGCGGCAGCTCTACCGGATCCGTGTGCTGCGTACGCCGCACGGGCTGCGTATCTTCGTTACCGGAAACGGGTTCCTACGGCACATGGTTCGCTCCCTGGCCGGCCTGATGATCCGGGTGGGAACCGGCAGGGAGGAGATCCACCGGGTCGAAGAGATCCTGGCTGCCCGCAGTCGCTCCGCGGCGCCCGCGGCGCTGCCGGCGCACGCCCTGTTTTTGTGGAGGGTCGATTATTGACACCCTGATACCCTTGCGGTGAGATCCGATCAGGGAGCACAAACGGTGACTCGAATCACGGATCCGGCGCCTGGCTCCGGTTTCCGTCAATAGTAACTGCGCAGAGGAGCAAGTTCTTGAACGTCGAAATCTCCGGCCGACACGTCCAGGTCACTGCCGGAATCGAAGAGTACGCCCGGGAGAAGGCGTCAAGGGTTGCCAAGTATCTCAAGACAGATGTGCGGGTTCAGGTCGTGCTGGAAAAGGAGGGCGACAAGTACCAGGTCGAGATGATTGTCTCCGGCTATCGGGGGCCGGTGATTGTGAGCCGCGTGCAGCATGATGAGCTCTTCGCCGCAGTGGATCTCGCCATCGACAAGCTTGAGCAGCAGCTGCGGAAGGTGAAGGGTCGTCGGCAGGCTCGCCAGGGTGGCAGCATGGCAGGGGAACCCCTCGATTCGCCGGACAGCGGGGAAGGGGACGACTCCGAGGTGAGCTACGAAGACGTCATCGATGAGGAGTTGAACAAGTGAGCAAGACCCCAGATGGCCCGCCGTTTCACAAGCTGTTCGCCACGAAGACGATCTCGATTTCCGCGAAGGCAACCACGCAGACGGAGGTCCTGCAGCTCCTGACAGACCTGGCGGTCAAGGGTGGGGGGCTCGCCGAGGACAGGCGGGCCGCGGTGTTGAAGGCACTCATTGCCCGTGAGGAAATCGGCAGCACCGGGATCGGTGTCGGCATCGCCATTCCTCATGTGAAGACGGACGATGTCTCCGAGACCGTGGCCGCGCTCTGCGTCACCCAGACACCGGTTGACTTCAGGGCGGTGGACGGGGAGCCGTGCGACCTGTTCATTCTCATGCTTTCGCCGAAAGACCAGGCCGAGAAGCACCTCGAGGTGCTGCGCTGGCTCTCGAAGTTGGTCCGCAACACGGACTTCTGCCGCTTCCTGCGGGCCTCGAATACCAGTCGGGAGGCGGTCAGTCTTTTCAAGGAGATGAGCGAATAGGCTCCGGCCGGGTCGGGCAACCATGAAGCATGCGACTCGCCAGGTAACGATTCCGAATCTCCAGGGCCTGCACGCGCGCCCGATCGCACAGATTTCGCGGCTCGCCAACGAGTACGAATCGCGGCTCCTGATCGATATGGAGGGGCTGGTGGTGAATGGGCGCTCCGTGCTCGAGTTGATGACGCTCTGCGCCCCCCGGGGCTCGGCATTGCTCCTGAAGGCGGAGGGGGAGGACGCGGAGGAACTGGTGGACCGCGTCGCCGCCCTGATCGAGGCCGGTTTCGGCGAAGAATGCTGATCGGTTCGGGCCTCTAGAGGGGCGCCCTGAACCGAGTTATCCAGGAATTCGATAGAAGTTCAACGGGCCCGCGTGTTCCGGCGCGGGCTCGCGACGGCCGTCTCCGGCCGATTCTTCCGCTGCTCGACCTAAAGTCGCGACGGCGAACGCTCCGATAAGGAATCCCAACCGGGCGATCTCCCGCTCACATTCCGGGCACCCGAGGACGGAGCACCCATGGCGTTCATTTCACGGCGCAAGCGTCTTCTTGGCATCGATATCGGAACGGACTCCATCAAGGCGGTGGAACTGTCCCGACATGGCGACGAGCTCATTCTGACCGGGTACGGTCAGGTGGAGGTGCCGCAAGGCACCGATCCCGCCGACGCCCTGTCTGACCTCCTGAAGGCATGCGGCTTCCAGAGCAAGCGTGCGGCGACCTCGATCTCGGGAAGATCGGTCATCGTCCGCTTCCTGCCGATGGTGGACGTACCTGACTCCAATCTGAAGTCGGCCGTCCGATTCGAAGCGGACAAGTACATTCCATTCGAACTGGACGAGGTGGTCACCGATTGCGTCCGCCTCGACTGGGCAGGTGACAATCCGGGCGAGATGAAGGTCCTGCTGGTGGCGTCGAAGCGCGACATCGTGGAGACCCGAGTGAACCTGTTGCGGCGGGTCGGGCTGGAGCCGGCCCTGATCGACGTCGATCCGTTTGCCGTGGCGAACGCCTTCGAACTGGTCGCCCGGGCGAACAACGACCCTTCCCTCGGCTCCAGGGTTTCCGCCCTGATTGATGTGGGAGCCGCCAAATCGACCGTGACGGTGGTCAAGGGGCATGAGCCCCGGTTCACCAGGGAGGTCTATCTTGGTGGTGAGGACTTCACGTCGGCCGTGGCCAAGCGACTCGGCATCGAAACCGGTGAGGCGGAGCATCTGAAGCGCTGTCCGGGCGAACGGACAGACGAGGTGGTCGCGGCGCTTTCCCAACCTGTCGATGAACTGGCCAACGAGGTGCAGCTCTCGCTCGACTACTACGAGGACCGCCAGGACGGAGAGAAGGTGGAAGACATCTACCTGTCCGGAGGAGGGTCGCGCACACCGTTCATGGAAGAATCGCTGGAGAGGGCCTTCGAGCGCAAGACCACTGCCTGGAGTCCGGTGGCCGGTCTGAATGTGGACGGGGACTCCGTGGACGCCAACCTGTTGTCCGAGAACGCACCGCAGCTTGCCGTGGCCGTTGGCCTGGCGGCACGTGTCCTTTCCTAGAAGAGGGACTTGAAGCCAGATGATTTCAATTGACCTGCTACCCGCGGAATACCGCAAGGCGGAGCGCACCGCTCCCGCCGTACTCTTCGCCAGCCTGGGCCTCGTGGCGCTTTTTTGCACCACGCTGGCCTGCGGTGCCTATGCCTGGTTCGGCATCGTGGGGGGGGCGAAGTCCTCTGTGGAAAGCGCCCAGGTCATCCTGGATGGCAGGGCGCCCCAGGCCGCCTACTGCGACCGGCTCGAAAGCGAGAAGAAGGAGTACACGGCCCGGATGGACCACATCCGGGAGTTCTCCGACAGCCGCATTCTCTGGACCAAGAAGCTGGATCAACTGGCCTCGATCATCGACTCCCCTCCGGAGCAGGATCGGCACATGGTCTGGCTCCAGAACCTGACCGTGAAGATGGGAGGCACCCGTGACCAGGGGCTGATCCTGAAGGGCAGCTCCGCGACCGGATTCCTCAACAAGCTCTCCTACTTCAACACCGACCTGAAGAGCAGCCCGTTCTTCGACGAGTTCACGAGCATCTCCGTGCCGGCCGGAAAGGTCGTCAACGAGGAGGAATTCGAGCCGTCCGCCGCCTGGGAGTTCGAGGCGGCGCTCGGCATCGAGGACCTGAGTCAGAAGCCCGGCAACAAAACCGCGGCCAAGCCCGCCCCGAAGCAGCAGTAGCAACAAGGAGGTCTAGCGGTGGCATTTGAAAAACACGCACTACTGCTGGTTCTCGGTTATGCCGGCACCATGGCCGGCGCCGGAGCGGCTGGTTACTACTTCTACGAGGAGTACAAGGAAGCGCGGGACCAGGAAGCGAACCTGAAGAAGCAGGCGGAACTGGCGGACATCAAGATCAATCGCGTCCCGTCCCTCGAGACCGACGTGATCTGCCTGAGGGAGAACCTGTCCGAACTGGTCAAGATCCTGCCCACCTCGAAGGAGGTCAACGAGTTCGTCAACAAACTGAACGACTTCTCGATGGAAGCGAGCGTTCAGATCAACGCGCTGACTCCGCCGAGCAAGAATCGTAGCAACGGCAAGAAGCAGAAGGACGTCTTCGACAAGGTCATCTACAAGCTGGAGATGACCGCCAACGTCGAGGAGTTCCTGGCATTCCTCTCGCTGTGCGAGGGGTGGGAGCGATTCGTGCGCGTGACGTCGATGGAGGTCAAGTCCGGCGACTGGGACGAGGACATGTCCAGGGAGGATGTGGTCCACAACATCTCCGTGGAGCTGGAAACCTACGCCTACCAGGGAGGGGACGACCCCTCCAGGTCGACGACCATTCTGAACTACGACAAGCGGAAGAACGTGCTGCGGGACGAAATCGTCTCGAGGCGGGCCGATATCCGGGTGGAACGGTACACCCTGGTGCCGAATCCGATGCGCAGGGATCCCTTCGTGGATCCGAGGCGTCGGCTGACCGACGATGGCGACGGCGGCCTGCCGTATCCGGAGCAGAAGATCCTCGTGGAGGACATGCTCACCCGCGCAGACGAGCTGAAGTCCCTCTCCACGGCCGGCAAGGCGCCGGGAACGAACTTCATCCGGCGCCTGGAGCTGGAGACCGAGATCGACCAGAAGAGTCAATCGCTCAAGGAGGTACTGGACCAGACGCTGGCGGCGCGCTCGATCACCGACCACGCCCTGAAGCGGCGGGTCGAGAGAGAGGTCATTCCGATCCTCAAGGAGCTCCTGGAGCGAGATCAGACCGCCAACGCGGCGGCGACGTTGGACGATCTGAGGCGATACCTGGAGGACATGGTGACCCTCCTGGATCAAGGTAAATATGAGGCAGTCCTTCAGAAAAACGAGATCATCGTGGACCGGGTCGACCCGGCAGCGCTGGACAAGGAGGGCGCATCCCTGCTGCATTTGATCAAGAAGGCTGCAACAGAGGCCGAGGTTGCGCTGGACTTTGCTAAGAAAGACTTTGAGATTCGTGGAGCCATCGTGGCCGATGCCGGTTCGGTGGTCGTGATCAATGGTCATGTTCTCCAAGAAGGAGACGCTCTCGAGGACGGGTTGGTGATTCACCACATCGCCTCGGATCGAATTGAGTTTGTGTTTCGGGGCGTTGTACTGGCGAGAGCACGCTGACGGCGGTGGCGGCTCTCAACGCACCTTGCGGCGGTAAGGTGTGACGCACCCCAGCGCCCGTGTCTGAACAAGATCAGCACGGACGTACAAGAAGGAGGATTTCGGATGCGGTCCCACGCGTTTTGGGGCTCATTGCGAGCTGTCTTTGCAGTCGTTCTGGTCTGCTTGCTGCCAAGCACGCTCAATGCCCAGATTTTTGGTGAGGGCGATCCGGCCAGGGGGCTGATCGACGAGGCGGCGACCATCTCGCTGGATGTGAGAGAGCGGCCGCTTGCTGACGTGTTGAAGCTGATCCGCGACCGGTCCGGGGCCAACATCCTGTTGGCGCCAGGAGTGGAAGCAAACGTCACTATCGCCTTCTCCGGTGTCCCGTGGAAGGAGGCGTTGGAGCTGGTCGCTGAAAACGCGGGCTGCATCGTCGTGGAGAGCCGGGGAAGGGTCTTCAAGGTGGAAAAGCCGGAGCGGGTGACCTTCTCCTTCGAGGACGAGGACATTCGCCGGGTGATCCAGGCGATCGCGACCAAGGGTGGGGCAAACGTGGTGGTCGCGCCCGACGTCCTTGGCATGGTGACCATGGAGGTCCACGACCGGCCCTGGCGGGTCGCTCTCGACAACGTGGTCAAGACCCTGGGTTATCACGTGGTGGAGGAGGAGTACGACGTCCTCCGGATCGTGACCTCAGCCTCGCTGATCGAGCAGCTGGAGACCCGGGTCATCGAGCTGAAGTACCTGCGGCCCAAGTCGACCTACATCGCCCAGATCAAGACCGACTTCGCCGTGGGCAAGCCGCTGGAGCCTTCCAACGACCCGAACGTCGACTTCCCCCTGCTGCAGGCGCTGCGGAAGCTCCTGTCGAAGAACGGCGAACTCGACTACTTCGACAAGCAGAACGCCTTGTTCGTCAAGGACACCAAGCCGGTGCTGGACAAGGTCACCGAGGTGATCGAACGGCTCGACGTGGAGCCGGCGGTGATCTTCATCGACGTGAAGTTCGTCACCACCAGCGAATCAGACGGGCTTGATCTGGCCTTCGGCGCGGAGCAAGTGACCGCCACCTTCAACGGCGCCGCGATTCCCTCGAAGGTGCCGTTCAACATGGGGCCTGGCGGATTCGACGACAACATCTTCCCGACCACGGCGATCGAGAAGGGCGGCCTGGGCCTGGGCCCCCTGGAGAGCACGTCCTTCATCGATGACCTGGTCCTGAAGACGGGATTGCTCGACTTCCGCGGCGTGCGGCTGGCCGTGAGGCTGAACGCCAACGAGAACAACGTGGATGTGGTCCAGGCGCCGAAGCTGATCACGCTCGACCATCAGGAAGCGACCGTGTTCGTGGGCGACATCATCCGGTATGCGGAAACCCAGGCGGCCACCAACCAGGCCGGCGGCCTGGCGTTCTCGGTCAAGGAGGCGGAAAACTCCCCGGTGGAGACAGGGTTCCAGCTCCTGATCATTCCGCACGTGGTTCCGGGTACCAACAAGATCCTGATGACCGTGATCCCGCAGGCCAGGTTCCTCTCCGGCACGAGCGATCCCGATCTGGCGGGTTTCAACCGCTTCGGCGTGGAGGGCGCGACCATCTCGTTGCCGCAGATCACCTCCCAGACCGTCGTCACCAACATGATGCTCGAGTCGGGCCAGACAGGAGTGATCGGCGGTCTGATCACCGACCGGACCTCCCGGCTGATCTACAAGGTTCCGTGGCTTGGCGATATCCCGTTCCTCGGGTTCTTCTTCCGCAGGACCCAGGAGAACGAGACCCACAACAACCTGCTGGTCTTCTTGACTCCAAACATCCTGCGGGGCATGGAGCAGACCGAGGCGAATCTGGAGCGCGTGCTGAGCGAGAACAGTTCCAAGACTCGCGAGGAGTGGGAGTCCCTGATCAGCGGCCAGGACCTGCCGGCGACTCCAGCGGAAATGCTGGAGGAAGACGGCGGGGCGGACGGCGAGTTCGACGCAGATGCGGAGGACGGCTAGCGGGCCACCGCCCTGGGCGGGGGCTTGCGAGTTGGCGGGCTCCCCTCTAACGTCTCGGGAGTCACTGATATGGCTGGGCGCCCGGTGCGGGTGTATCTGGAAGCTACGGGCGATGCCCGCTTCCTCTCCCACCTGGATCTCCTGCGCGTTCTGGAACGTGCGATCCGCCGCAGCCGTCTTGAGGTCGATTACACGGAAGGATTCCATCCTCGCGTCAGGATTTCCCTGCCCCAGGCCGTGCCGGTCGGAGTGGGGTCCAGCGGGGATCACTTCACCATTCGGGTCGATCCCGGGGTTGCCCCCGGGACCATCATGAGCCGGCTGGTGGATGTGGTTCCCAGCGGGATTCGGATCGCGGGGGTAGAGGAAGGGCCGCCATCCCGGGAACCGCGGTGGGTCAGGCTCTCTATTGAAGTCATGAACGGTCATGCCGCGGCTTCGTCCGCGGCCACGGCCCTTCGAGAAGGAGGCGGTGGTTGCTACTCCCGCGCCACCGCCCACGAAGGTGCCGTGATTCTGGAATTATCGGGAGAGGGAGCGAAGGGCCGTCCGCCCAGGACTCGAGAAGTTGTGAAGTGCGTGGAAGAAACGCTCATGACCCTCGGATTTGTTGGAGGGATTGGAGAAGTGGTCAGACAGGTCGGCCGGATGCCCTCGGGCCCGGCGGATTCCTGAGGCTCTTCCAGGATCTCTTCGGAGGCACGGACGGCGAGCTCCCCAAATCAGCAGGAGCCCGCCAACGATGATCGAGCGAAAGACAGGTGGAAACGCCCTCGGTCCGCCCGGGCCCGCTGGGAGTCTCCATGTCTCAAAAGATGTTGATCAATGCGAGCGAGCCGGAGGAAATCCGGGTCGCCATTGTCGAGGGCAGCATCCTCGAGGAGTTCTATGTTGAGAGGATGTCGGTTCAGTCGGCCCTCGGGAATATCTACAAGGGCCGGGTGACCAACGTGGAGCCGTCCATCGGGGCGGCCTTCGTGGAAATCGGCGGCTCAAGGCACGGCTTCCTGCATGTCTCTGACGTGATGGACGAGACCCAGGTCGACCTCGATGCAGAGCCGGTCGAGCTTCCAGAGCCGGCCGACTTCGTAGAGCCGGACGAATCTCTCGAGCCGGACGAGCCCCCGGAGCTGGACGAGACTGCCGAGCCGGAGGCGGCTTTCGTGCCGACAGAGCCTCCTCCGCTGGCCGTATCCCCCGATCCCGGTGACGCTCCAGACTTCCCCGAACCAGAGGAGGATTGGGACAGGTCACCATCCGTCTCCCCCGATCTGGACGAGCTGGCCGGGCCGGAGTCGGGTTTGGACAAAGAGGCGGATCCGGAAGTCGGACTGGATGGGTTTCCGGAAGCGGAGCCCGCAGATCCGGATGCTGGTGACGGACCTGCCGGAGATCCCCTCAGGGGGGAGATGACTGACGAACCCGACGATCCAGACGACTCCGATGAGTCCGGTGATCTGGAGGCGGCACGGGCGAGAGGCGCTTCGAAGGTGCGCTCCTCCGGCGGACGGCCGGACAAGGCCGCTCCCAGGCTGGCAGGAGCCTCCGCCGCCCGGGAGACCGGCGCGGGGAAGACTCCGAAGAAGAACATGAAGTCCCGGCAAATCCAGGATCTGCTGAGGAAGGGACAGGAGGTGATCGTCCAGGTCACCAAGGACGGGATCGGAACCAAGGGACCGACCCTGACCACCTACATCTCTCTTCCGGGCCGGTACCTCGTGCTGATGCCGGGGCTGAACCGCAAGGGAGTCAGCCGCAAGATCGAAGACGGCAGGGAGCGAGACCGGCTGAAGAAAGTCCTGGCCCAGCTCGATGTCCGGGAGGGGCTCGGCTTCATCGTCCGCACCGCGGGGGTGGGCCATACCAAGGCAGCGCTTCAGAAGGACTATCGCTACCTGACCAAGCTCTGGGACGAGGTCGAGACGAGCGCGTCATCCGGCGCGGCTCCGAAAGAGCTGTATCGGGAGAGCGATCTGGTGATCCGAACGATCCGTGATGTGTATGGACCCGAGATGGGGGATATCATCATCGACAAGGACGACGTCGCTCGGAGGGCCCGGGAGTTCCTGGCGACGGTCATGCCGAAGGCGGTGCAGAGAGTCAAGCTCTACAACGGCGAGCGTCCCCTGTTCAACGCCTATGGCATCGAGGAGGAGATCGGCCGGCTGTTCATGCATCGAGTGGAGTTGCCGTCAGGCGGATCCCTGGTGGTGGAACAGACCGAGGCGCTCGTGGCCATCGACGTCAACTCGGGGCGTTTCCGGGATGAAGACGACCTGGAGGAGACGGCCTACAAGATCAACCTGGAAGCCGCGGCGGCCATTGCCCGGCAGCTCAGGTTGCGTGACCTGGGCGGTGTGATCGTGGTCGATTTCATCGACATGCGGTCGGAGAAGCGCCGGCGTGGCGTGGAGCGGGCCTTCAAGAACGCTCTCAAGGATGACCGGGCCCGGATCAAGGTGGCCCGGATCTCGCCATTCGGGGTGATCGAGATGACCCGCCAGAGGGTGCGGCCGTCCCTGCGCCAGTCGATCTTCCAGCGTTGTCCGACCTGCAGGGGGGCCGGCTACGTGGCGACGACGGAAACTCTCGAGCTGAATCTGGTGCGCCAGATCAAGCTGATGCTGGCCCGGAGGAACGCGGGGATCGATGTCTACCTCAACCAGGAGAACGCGGAATACCTGATGAACGAGAAGCGGAGCGCTCTCCTGGCGCTCGAGGAAGATCATGGGAAGCCGGTTGTCCTGAGGCTCGAACCGGAGCTCCGGGGGGACGAATTCCGGATCGTTCCGCGGGACCAGAAGCAGCCGGGC
>JAZDLC010000498.1:0-13768 GCA_043802345.1 Planctomycetota bacterium
CTCCCTGTCTCATCCTACCGCCGCCTCTCCCTCGCCCCTGCTTGCTTCACGAGCCCCCCCCCCCCGCGACTGAGTACGAGTACGAAATCAGGTGGCAGGGCTACGACAAATCCGCATGCTGATACAGCACCCCGTCCACAAACCCCTGACGCCGGTAATACTCCCGGGTTCCAATCCCGGAAATCACCGCCAGGCTGCCAAAGCCGCGTGAGCCGCAGATCTCCCTGGCGGCCTGAATCAAACGCGATCCCAGGCCGAGATGCTGGGAGGCGCCTCGCTCGGCGGTCTCGAGACCCGCCACCGCTCCATAGACATGGACCTCGCGAATGACGGCGCTGCCTCCCAGCTCGGCGACGCGGGACGGCCGAGCCGGCAGGGAAAGCCGCAGGAATCCGACCAGCTCATCGGCGGGGGTGACGCCCTGGAGGAAGACCTCCTGGCCGGTGCTGACCTGATACTCCATCGGTTCGAGCACCACGTCCGCGAGATCATGCAGCGGCCGGCGGATCTGACGCGCCCGGATGTCCCGGGGCTTCCGGCCCCGTTCCCTCAGCATCCCTTCCACTCTCTCCCTGAGGTTGCTGACCCGGTTCCCGGCCAGGATATCGTGGGAGGGAATGTCCCGGACCACCCGGGTCAGGCGGCAGTAGGGGGCGACCCCGCCCACGGTCGCCGCCAGGACTTCGAGCAGCTCCTCCTCCGGGTACGCCTCCCAGCGGCCGTCGGCGGCCAACGCCATCAGCGGGCTCGACTCGATCAGGGTGCATGGATAGATCTTCAACTCGTCCGGGCGGAAGTCGGGATCAGTGAAGAGGCGCGTGAAGTCCGCCATGTCCCTCTGCGGGGTGGCACCCGGCAGGTTCGGCATCCAGTGGGCCTGGCACTTGAACCCTGCTTCCCGCAGCACTCTCGTGGCCTGCCGCGAGGCGGCCACGTCGTGCCCGCGCTCGGAGAGCTTCAAGATCTCGTCATCCAGGCTCTGGTATCCGAGCTGCACCTTGGTGGCTCCGAGCCTGCGAATCCTCTCCGCCTCGGCCGGAACCAGCATCAGGTCCGGGCGGGTCTCCACGCTGAGTCCCACGCAGCGCGCGGCCGCCGTCTCGTTGACCTTCTGGACGGCTTCCAGTTCGGCCCAGGTCGACAGCTCGCCCTCCGGCGGGTGGGAACGCAGGTGCTCGCCCAGCACCTCGTTGTAACTGGAACGATGAAGGCGGTCCTGCTCCGGAAGCAGCAGCTCCTTGGCCGGCGCCAGATGGGGCGGGTCGGTGCCGGTCTGGAACTCGTTCATCGCCTCGAGGCAGCGCCGGACGAACCAGATCTGATACGGCTCCTTGTAGGCGTTGAAGCTTCCTCCCAGGATGATCAGCTCGATCTTGTCGAGCCGATGGCCGTTGTGAAACAGGGCGCGCATCCGGTTCCAGGTCTGGAGGTAGGGATCGAACCGATACCGCGCGGCCCTTTGCGCCCCCGGCTCCATGGAGAGGTAGCTCTTCGGCATCTTCACGTCGGACGGGCAGAAGACGCAGCGGCCCGGGCAGGGATGGGGCCTGGTGAGCACCGTGACCGGCGCCACACCGCTGGAGGTACGCACCGGCTTCATCCGGATCCTGGCGATGAACGTGTCCTCCGCCTCGGTCCAGCCGCGCCTGGAGGCGAGCTGCCGGAAGGCGTAGATGATGTCGCTCTTGCGAAAGGGCCCGTCTCCCCTGCCGTGGGCGCGCGTCAGGCGATCGTAGGTGGCCGGGTCGAGGGGGTCGGTGGCCCGCAACGCCTCGATCAGCGTCACGAGGCGTTCTTCGTGCCGCTCCAGCAGACCGACATGAAAGAAGGGCGCCGTCCTGTTCCTGCTCATCGGACCGCCGAGCCTATCAGCTCCTCCTGCATCGGGCTACGATGGCCGGCGGCATGCTACCCGAGACTGGCCGTTCCCTGAACGACGTCAACCGCCGCTTCTACACCGAGTCGGCGGAGCGGTTCCATGCCACGCGCAGCGGCGTCTGGCGCGGTTGGCAAAGGCTGCTCGACGCGAGCTTGCCGCGATTGCGGGAGCGTCCGGATCATGCGCCGCTGCGGGTCCTGGATGTGGGGTGCGGCAACGGCCGGTTCCAGGAGCTGCTGCCGGTGGAGGCGGACTACCTGGGAGTTGATTTCAGCCGGCCACTCCTCGACCAGGCCCGGGCGCTCCCGGGCGCGCGCTGCTCCCGTTCCTTCCTCGAACTCGACCTGCTGGCCGAACCGCTCGAGAGCCGGCTCTCGGGACGGGAGTTCGACCTGGTCGTGCTGCTCGGGATCCTGCACCACATCCCGGGCTTCGGGTGCCGGCAAGAGCTGCTCCGCGGGGCCGGTGGCCTCCTCGCGCGAAGCGGTCTCCTGGCCGTGTCTTTCTGGGACTACGCCCGGGCGAAGAGGATCGCGGCCCTGAGAGTGCCCTGGGAGAGCCTGGCGGCGCAGGGTGGACCCGAGATCGACCGGAACGATCTGGAACCGGGAGACGACCTGCTGAGTTTCGGGGCGGACCCCGGGGCCTTGCGCTACTGCCACTTCGCGGAGCTCGAAGAGCGGCGTCGGCTGATGGCAGCGGCCGGCCTGACCGTCCTGGAGGAGTTCCGGGCTGACGGCCGCGAAGGGGATCTCAACCACTACTTCCTGGCGACGCGTTAGGAAGGCGCCCTTGCGCGGCCAGAAAAAGGGGCGCGAGCGAGACGGAGCCCCACCGTCTCGCCCGCGCCATCACGTTTCCCTTCAAGGGGACGGAGACCGCCCCCCTCCCTCTAGCTGGCTTCGGAGCTTTAGCCCGCTCCCGCTACGGCAATTCCTGAAGGATGACCAGTCGGCCTCTTTGGAAGCGGGCTGTCAGAGCAAAAGCAACTTTCGGGCCGATGCTGATTTGCGCTCTCGGAGCTGTTTTCGGGGTGGACAGAGTCCGTGAACGGGAAGAGGAGGTGACGGACGTTACCGCCTCGTCAGCCTCTCGATCTCCGGAACCAGGCATTCCGCGATCCGGCGGTGGCCGTACGAGGTCGGGTGCACGAAGTCCCACCACAGGAAGCCGGTGCCGAGGTACCTGTCGAGGATCTGGTGCGTATCTACCAGAGGCACCGAATCAACCTTCGAAACCTCGCACATGACCTTCCGTTCCCTCCCCTCCATGTGTGGAACCTCTTCGGACGTCGGTTCGAGGGAAAACAGGGTCTGAATGCCCAGGGTCGCGTTGAGCCGCAGGAACTCGCGGAGGCTGCGCTCGAAGGCCAGCGCGTCCTGGTCGTTGACCGAGAGATTGATGACGACCAGGCTCGGCAGCAGGAAGGCCCACTCGGAACGGTAGAGCTCCAGCAACCTGGGAGCGGTCTGTCCCGAGATCCCGGTGTTCACGCATTCGTACCTTCTCTGTCCTCCTGCGCGGCGGTTGAGCAGATCCTCGGCCACCTTCACGAGGGTCTCTTCTTCCCGGGTTGCCCCCACGCCATGAGTCTGTGAGCTCCCGATGAAGAGCACCCTCGTGACCTCGCCCGCCCTGGAATCTCTCTCCCGCTGTCTGATCTGGCGGGATACCGACTCCACCTCCCGCTCTCGCCAGGCAGCCTCCCGCTTGGCGGGAGCCACCGTGTAGCCGTTTCCGAGCAGCGTCTGGTACACCAGAAGGGCGATGCCGGATCCGATCGTCAATATCAGCAGCAGGGTCAGGGCAGGCAGGGTCAGCCGTCGAATCCGGGAGGGTTGGAGCCGCGAGAGTCCGAGAAGAAGCAGCAGATCGAGCGCCGCCAGGACGCTACCCAGGGTCCCGGCGCTCCTCAGGAAATCGGTGCGGTTGAAGAACGTTTCGTGAAACGGCTCGAGGCCCGGACCGCATTCGACCGTGATCTCGTCGACGAAGACATCCCTCTCGGAACCGCGGAACCCGACGATGCGGTTTTCTGGAGCGGAACATGGGAATGACCCGAGGAGATTTCCGTCCAGGCGCGCCTCGAAGCTCCCGTTCTGGAAGGAGCCCTCCAGCGTGGAGCAGACCCCTGCCTTCAGCCCGGACGGGTCGATCGGTGCGGTGCTCAGGAATTCCCCGGCCCGGTCGGCCACGTACTGAACATTCGGGAAGCGGGGGTGGAGGCTGAGGAGAAGTCCATGGTCATGGGTCTCGCCGCGGCCGAAGAGGAAGGCCAGGTAGGCCTGATCCTGGAGCAGGAATTCGAACCGGACCTTCCGGGGTTCGAGGGGGCGCCTCAGCACCACCTCCTGGTGCCCGTACCAGCGGCCCAGATTGAGGCGTTCGCCGGAGAGAGTCTGGCGGGAGTTCGCGAAGCTGTAGGCTCCGACCAGCTTGAGGCCGAGGCCGAGCTTGGTGGAGGACCAGTTGCCGTTGTGGGTGAGGGTGTTGTTGATCGATGCGTGGAGGTAGGAGACGGCGAGCACGAACAGGACCTCGCACAGCAACGCCAGGCAGAGCGGCGGCAACCACCTCCTCGTCACAAACCCCTCGCTCATGTGGCGGTCTCCCTTTCTTCCTCTGCCGATCTGCCCGGATTCTAATGGACGGACGGCCTGCAATCCAGATGCTGCGAGGCGGTCTCCGGCCCAGGCTGATAGACTGCGGAAGATGGCGCGCACGGAACGGCGACACTGGAAGCAGCGAGTGACGACTCTGGTGATCATCTTGGTGGTGGGCTGGATCGGCGTCTGCGCCCTGTTCTACCTGTTCCAGGACCGGCTCCTCTTCATTCCGAGAAGAGCGCTGATCATGGAGCCCGGCAGTGTCGGGTTGGTCCATGACGACCTGGAACTATCTCTTCCTGGTGGGGGAGTCCTGCACGGCTGGTACGTGCACGCACCCGGCTCCCGGGGCACGCTGCTCTTCTGCCACGGCAATGCCGGCAACATCTCCCACCGTCTGGATTCGATTCGGGAGTTTGTTCGCCACCGACTCGACGTGCTGATCTTCGACTACGAGGGGTACGGACGAAGCAGCGGCAGTCCCGGAGAGGATGAGCTGTATCGGGATGTCCAGATTGCGTGGGACTATCTGACCGCGACGCGGGGCATTCCAGAGGATCGGATCGTCCTGTTCGGCCGGTCGCTCGGCGGCGCGGTGGCCGCCTGGATGGCGGGCCGGGTGAACGCGGCCGGTCTGATCGTGGAATCGTGCTTCACGTCGGTGCCGGACATGGCCCGGGAGCTGTATCCGTTCTTCACGCTGCGCAGTCTCGTGCGGCACAAGCTCGACGCGCGCGAGCATATCCGCGCCGCGCGCTGCAAGGTGCTGGTGGCCCATTCGAAGGACGACGAGATCGTGCCGTATGCCCATGGCCGCAGGATGTACGAAGCAGCCCCTGACCCGAAGTGGTTCCTGGAGATGCGCGGGGGGCATAACTACGGACCGGAGCGGACGGGCGAAGCGTACACCCAGGGACTCGGTGAGTTCTTCGACCGGGTCCTCCCTGTTCAGTAATCCCGTCTGCGGAAGACGACGATCGCGGCGATCAGGCATCCGGCGCCGATGACGAGGCAGCTCGTGAACTCCCTGACCGGCAGCGGGTCACCCTGCACCAGCTTCAGGTAGATCTCCATGGAGGAGAGGTTGTAGATCGTGAACGGCCGCGTGGCGTCGATGAAGTAGAGCATGAACGAGAGGATGCAGATTCCCCCCGCCACCGCGGCGACCTTGATCTGCTCGTTGAGCAGCACGGCGCAGAGCAGGGAGATGCCGTAGACCATCGAGATGAAGGCGCAGCCGTGGATGGCGGCGAAGATGAAGGGCGTCAGCTCGATTTCCCGGTCGATGAGCGCGCTCGCGCAGTAGGGGAGGAAGAGCGTCACCAGCAGCAGCGGCAGGGTCAGTTCCAGCAGGTGAACGGCGATGAACCCGAGCAGGATCCTGGTTCTCGAGACCGGCCTCGAGAGCAGCAGCCCGATGGTGCCCGTCTCCAACTCCCGCACCACTGTTCCGAGGGAGAGGATGATGGCGGCCGCCGGGCCGATGATGTTGGCTCCCTTGAAGAAGTGGTTGATCCCGGCGAAGACCGAGAACTTCCCCTGGCCCATTTCCTCCAGCACCCGCTTCAGGAACGACAGGAAGTCAGGCACCAGGTTCGCGATCATGGCGTAGTTCGACTCGAAGGTCGGGAAGGCCAGTACCGTGGCGATCATGTTGAGGGCCAGAATGCCGGTGTACGCCGCCACCTTCCACCAGTCGTCCTTGACCGTGCGGCGGGCGATCATCCGGACCCACCCTTGAGGTAGAGCGAGCGATAGATGTCCACCAGGCTGGGCCGGTTGTACTCGAGCGATTCCACCCCGAGGGTGGCGAGGGCGTGGAGCACCGGCTCCACCGGTCCCTCCACCCGCAACACGAATTGCGGGCCCTCCCGGCGCACCTCGGTGACGCTCTCGATCCCGGTCAGATCAGGCGCGGCCCCTTCATGGAACGAAACCCGCAGCGTGTGCCGGAAGCGGTCTCTCGTCCGCGAGATCGTCTCCGGGTCGATGATCCTCCCCCGATCGATGAAGACGATCCGGTGGCAGATCCGCTCGACCTCTTCCAGAATGTGGGAGGAAAGCAGGACGCCCCTGCCGAGCCGGTTCTGTTCCGCCAGCATGTCGGCGACGAGCACCTGGCTGGTCGGATCAAGCCCCTTGGTCGGCTCGTCCAGGATCAGCAGGTCACCACCGACGGAGAAGGCCTGGATCAACCCCAGCTTCTGCCGCATCCCGGTGGAGTAATCCTTCACCTTCTTCTTCAGCGGCAGGTCGAACTGGTCCGAGAGCCTCTTGGCCTGTTGCCGGTCGGCTTGTTGATAGAAGGAGAGGCAGAACTCGAGGAACTTACCGCCGGTCAGGTTGCGGTAGAACCCAAGGTCTCCTGGTAGATATCCGACCCGGCGCCGGATGGGGACTGAATACCTACGGATATCGAGACCCAGAACTCGTGCGGATCCCGAACTGGGCCGGGCAATGCCCAGCAGCATCTTCATGAAGGTCGACTTCCCGGCCCCGTTCGGTCCGATGAAGCCAAGGGTTTCGTTCTGACCCAAGCTCAGGTTCGCTCCATCTACAGCCAGGAGCTTGCCGTACCGCTTGGTCAGACCCTCCGTCTCGATGCTGCCGGACATGCCCTTCTGTTCCGGCACAGAGTCAGTTCTACGGGGTGACCGTGAGCCTGAGGTAGTTGTCGATCTCCTTCACCGGCCCGGTGCGGGCGGCCTGGGTGAACACAGTAAGGCCCACGATGCCCGGGTTGTTCGGTACGAGCACCGGGACGGAAAGAGTTCCCGAGGCCGGAACCGGGGCGAGGGGCGTGGGCGGAATCACCAGCAGTGTATTGTCAAGCCACCACAGTCCGGAGAAGCTGCCGATCGTCACGCCAGCAGGCAGCAGTCCCAGGCTGACAGCGAACCAGACCGGGTCGCCCACCGCTCCGTTGAAGTTCAGATTGTTGAGCCGGTTGATCGAAGGAGTGCCGCTCAGCCAATATCCCTGGCCGCCATTGTCGAGGCTGTATCCCTCGCCCCCGTTGCCGAACGTATTCGCGTGGACCGCCTTGGTGCCGGCCACCACGAACTGGCCATCGCCCGACATGTCGACGCTGTAGCAGGAGCCGGGAGTGTCGATGCTGTTGACGATGACTCCGGTGTTCCGGTCAAAGACCAGGACTTCCGGATGCGCGCTCAACTGAGCGCCCCACGAACCGACGGCGATCCGCTTGCCATCGTCCGAGAGGGAGACTTCCTGACCCACGTCCTGGAACGACCCTCCGCCCAGATTGTGGTAGGTCCAGAGCAGGGTGGCGCTGGTCGACGAGAGCGACCAGCAGTAGACCTTGAAGTTGGCGTAGGTCGTCGCGTCCCGGCCGGTGCAGACAAACGTCGTTCCGTCCGCCGAAACGTCGCAGGCGTCGTAAACGCCGAAACCGAACGAGGTGTCGTTGTAGGTCAGAATCCTCGAGTAGGTGCCGCCGTTGTCTTTCCAGACCCCCACGTCGAATCCGCCGCGGCCCCAGGTGCCGCCATTCTTGTTGATCGAGTGGGCGTCATGCGAAACAGTGGATCCGTCCTGGTGCAGCAGGGTGCCGGTCGCCACGTCGTACACGAAGTTTGTGGTGCCGCTCGCGATGAGAACCGTCGAGCCGTCGCCCGAGATGTCGTGATGACGGAAGGAGCTGCCAGCGCCGACCAGAGTGGTCAGGTAGGTGAGCGTCTGATCGTACACGTCGACGGCGGCGTTGCCGCCGGCGTCGGTGTAGCCGACCGCCACGCGGGTGCCGTCATCGCTGATCCGGATCTCCTGGACATTCGTGGTGACGAGACTGAGCGGAGTGGCGCTGTAGCCGGTGTAGTACCGGATCTCCTTTACTCCGGAAGTGGAATTGCTCCAGACGACGGCGCAGGCCGGCGACTTGTCCGCGGCCGCAACCTGAATGGAAACCGAACTCCCGGTCAGGTCGACGTCCTCGTAGATCGGGGTGGGTGGCGAGGTCTCCGTGGGAGCGAGGAACGAGAGCCTCTCTCCGTTCAGAGTCTGGCCCAGCCAGTCCATGGTGCCGAAGTTGCCGATGCCCGCCGAGCTGGTGATCCAGGGCGTGGCGCCGGGGTTGGGATAGACCCAGCGCAGGCCGGGTGAGGTGGGGTTCGGATTGAACAAGGGAGGCGTGACGAGCTCGGGTGAAATCGGTCCAGCACGGTCCACCGTGAACACGCCGTCCGGCGTCACCACGCTTTCCGTCCGGATCTGCTGGGAGTAAGCCACGCTGGTGAGAGACAGGAGGAAGCAGATGCTTGTCAGATGCGCTCGCATAGATTGTCTTCCCTGAAAGTAGTGGAACGGCCAAGAACGAAAACCAAGACCCCGGATCATACCAGATCAAGGAGGCTGAAGGCACGCCTCTCCCAGGCGGGCGGGAAAGGGTGCTCGCGCGTCCGACGGTGCGCCGCCCTCACTGGGTGATCGTGAGCCTGAGGTAGTTGTCGATCTCCTTCACCGGCCCGCTGCGGGCTGTCTGGGCGAACACGGTGAGGCCCACGAGGCCCGGGTTTGGCGGAAGGGTCACCAAGGCAGGCAAGGTCCCCCCCGGGGAGCTGAGGTAACCGATGAATCCCACGGGAATGAGCGTCAAGGTCGGATCGAGCCACCAGAGTCCGGAGTAGCCATGGATCGGTATGCCCGTCGGCCGCAACCCCAGGCTGGCGCTCATCCAAACCGGATCGCTGGGCGCTCCCCTGAAGGCAAGCGTACAGGTGCGGCCGATGGACGGAGTGCCGGCCAGGAAGAACCCCTGGCCGCCGTTGTCGAGGCTGTACCCGTCGCCACCGTCACCGAAGACGTTCGCGTGGACTGCCTTGGCGCCGACCACCACGAACTGGCCATCGCCCGACATGTCGACGCTGTAGCAGGAGCCGCGAGTGTCGACACTGTGGACGATGTTGCCGGTGGCACGGTCGAACACCATGACTTCCGGGTGTGCGTCGAACTCATCTCCCCAGGAGCCGACGGCAATCAGCTTGCCGTCATCCGAGATGGAGACCTCCTGACCCACATCCTGGTACGAGCCTGTGCCCGCGCAGTCGAAGGTCCAGAGCAAGGTGGCGCTGGTGGAAGACAGAGACCAGCAGTAGACCCGGAAGTGGGCGGTGGTCGTCGCGTCTCTTCCCGCGACAGCGAACGTCGTTCCGTCCGCCGAGACGTCGCAGGCGTCGTAGATGCCGAAGCCGAACGAGGTGTCGCTGAAGGTCAGGATCCTCGAGTAGGTGCCGCCGCTGTCCTTCCAGACCCCCACGTCGAAGCCGCCGCGGCCCCAGGTGTCGCCGTCGTTGTCGATCGAGTGGGCGTCCGTCGAGACCGTGGAAGCATCCTGGTGCAGCAGGCTGCCGGTGGCCACGTCGTACACGAAGTCCGTGGTGCCGCTCGCGATGAGAACGGTCGAGCCGTCGCCCGAGATGTCGTGATGTCGGAAAGAGCTGCCGGCGCCGACCAGTGTGGTCAGATAGGCCACATTCTCGTCAAACATGTCGACGGCGGCGTCTCCGCTGGCGTCGGTGTAGCCGGCCGCAACCCGGGTGCCGTCATCACTGATCCGGATCTCCTCGACGTTCGCTCCCAGGTGCACGAGCGGAGTGGCGCTGTATCCGGAATAGTACCGGATCTCGTTCGCGCCGGTCGTGGTGTTGCGCCAGGCGACGGCGCAGGCCGGCGCCTTGTCCGCGGCCGCGACCTGAATGGAGATCGAACTCCCGGTCAGATCCGGATCTTCATAGATCGGGCTTGCTGAGAGGGGGAACTCCGTCGGCGCGAGGAGCGATACCCGCTCTCCGTTCAGATTCTGGCCCAGCCAGTCCATGGTGCCGAAGTTCCCGATGCCCACCGACTCGGTGATCCAGGGCGTGGCGAGGGGGTTGGGATACCTCCAACGCACGCTGGGCAAGCTCGGGTTTGGGTTCGACCAGGGCGGCGTGACGGGCTCGGGTGAAAGCAGCGCCCATCGGGTCTGTTCCACCGTGAAGACGCCATCCGGCGTGACCACGCTTTCCCTTCGAACCTGCTGGGAGTAGGCCACGCTGGTGAGAGACAGGAGGAAGCAGAGACCGGTCATGGGTGTTCGCATGGAGCGTCTCCCTGAAGTGGCTGGAACGGCCTGGAACGAGAACCGGCGACCCGCATCATACCATTGGGGGCGGGTCGAGCGGACGACTCTTCGCGAGAGCTGGCCTGCGCGGACTCGCGAACGACGCGGCATCCCGCACGAGCTTCGACGGCCAGGCGTGGTCCGATCCCACCCAGGTCACCTTCGACGATGCCCACTTCGACACCCAGTCCCATCCGCTGCGTTCGGGAGTTCCGGGACGGGTCATTCTCGGCTGGTCGCACCAGGACAGCGCGACTCCCTATGTCGATCACGACGTCTGGGTCGATCCCGATCTACCGCTCCCGCTCCCCCTGTGGCTCGATGGCGATACGATCTCCGCGTCCACGGGGGGCGCGGCGACTTTCGCGCTGGATGCCGGGAGCGCGAATGCGGGAAGGGAGTACGTGGTCTCCGGATCGCTCAGCGTGACGTCCCCCGGCTTCCCCCTGCCGGGCGGCCTCGCCACGCTCCCGCTGAACTTCGATGTGTTCTTCCAGTTCGTCCTCGCGAACCTCAACACGCCGATCTGCGCCGACTTCCTCGGCACGCTGGATGCTTCCGGACGGGCCACGGCCACGTTCGACACCCTGGGACCCCTGCCCCCCGTGGCGGTCGGGGTCGATGTCTACTTCGCCTATGCGCTCCGGAGACCGTACGAATTCGTCTCGAATCCGGTCATCGTGACGATCATTCCCTGATTACCGGGGCGCCGGCTCCTTCTTCGCTTCCTTGGCGTGCCACTTGGCCAGGAGATCGGCTTCGCGGGCCGGCTTCATGCCGTAGACCTTCCACTCGTACTCCTTCCCCCGGGTCTCGAAGTGCCAGTCGGCGGTCTCCTGGATGGTCTCGGCGATCGGCCGGAACTTCATCCCGGCGGCGAGCCCTTGCTTGTTGCAGAAGCGGTGGGAGAGAGGAGGAGGCAACCAGAACGGGAGTTCGGTGAACGGCTGGACCTGATTCTCCAGCAGGAATTCCTCGGAGACATAGGTGAAGGAGCAGTTGGCACCGAGCACGATCTTGCACCCGTGCACCAGCTCCTGAAGCGTGACCTTGCCATCGAAACCGATGGAGTTGAAGATACCGCTCTTCTGCTGCTCGCCGAACTCGATGCTGAAGAGCCCCAGGTCCCGGACGTCGGTGAACTGAACCCCCAGGTCGGGAGCATCCGGGACGAGAATCTCGCCGCCCTGCGTGGTGCGCACCACCCAGTACGGCAGCCGGTCGGAGGGGTCGTTCCGGCCGGCGATGACGCCCGGGCGCAGGACCGTCACCCTTCCTGGCAGGAGGTCCTCCAGAGCCTGCTCGGAGAGCGCCTTGAGAGGGCCGTAGAACCGGCCGCCCCCGACCCGGTAGACATCTCCGATCTTCTGCACCTTGCTCACGTCCTCGTCGGAGATCTCCCCCAGGGGCGCGTTCTCGTCGACAAGGTACTGGTCGCCGTCCGCGTAGACAGAGCAGGTGGAGATCATCACGTACTGCCCGATTCGATCCCCGACCATCGCCGCGGCCTCCTCGGCGTGGGAGGGGAGGTAGCAGGAAGTGTCCACCACCAGATCCCACTCCCCCTCCGCGAGGGCGTCCAGGTCGCCGGTGTCCCGGTCGCCCACGAGCTTCTCCAGGTCCGGGTAGAGGTGGGGGTTCGACTTCCCCCGGTTGAACAGCGTGACTTCAAAGCCCCGTTCGAGGGCGGCATCCACCACGGCCGGGCCCAGGAAGTTGGTCCCGCCCAGGACCAGCACGCGCTTGCCGCTCCCGCCCTTCCGGCCCCTTCTCGCTGCCAGGCTGCGCGCGCCGAACGCACCGAGGACGGGAAGGGCCAGGCCGGCGCCGAGGAACTGCCTGCGGGAGTGCTTCATCTGTGTGTCGCCTCACTTGATCGGAATGTGCCTTGCCCCTGAGACGTTGCAGACGACCGGGGCGTTTGGGCTGTTACGATCTCGGGCATGAAGCAGTTGATTCTCCTCGTCCCGGCCCTCGTCCCGCTCGCATGCCTCTGCGCGCCGTCCGCCCCACTGGAACCGGCAGAAGACCCGACTCCCCCGAACATTGTCATCGTATTCACGGATGACCAGGGGTACGGAGACATTGGAGTCCAGGGGGCGGAGGGGTTCCACACTCCGAACATCGATCGGCTGGCCGGTGAAGGGGTCCGTTTCACCGACTTCTACGTAGCCCAACCGGTCTGCTCAGCGTCACGCGCCGCGCTGCTCACCGGCTGCTATCCGAACCGCATCGGGATCGCCGGCGCGCTGAATCCACAAGCGAAGCACGGCATTCATGAGGACGAGTTGACCCTGGCGGAGCTCTGTAGGTCGAAGGGGTACAAAACGGCGGCGTTCGGCAAGTGGCACCTGGGAAGCCTGCCGCAGTTCCTGCCCGGGCGGCACGGCTTCGACGAGTACTTCGGAATCCCTTACTCCAACGACATGTGGCCGCACCATCCGGAGTCGCCGAAGGCCTGGCCGCCGCTGCCGCTGATCGATGGAGAGCAGCCGGTCGGCTTCAATACCGATCAGAGCCTCTTTACCACCGAGTTCACCGAGCGAGCGGTCCAGTTCATCGATCGGTGCGGGGACAGTCCCTTCTTCCTCTACCTGGCTCACCCGATGCCTCACGTTCCGCTCCATGTGTCCGAGAAGTACCGCGGAAACACGGAACAGGGCATGTATGGCGATGTGATCGAGGAGATCGATTGGTCGGTGGGACAGGTCCTGGATGCACTCGAGCGGAACAGGCTGTCGGACCGCACGCTGGTGATCTTCACCTCCGACAACGGGCCGTGGCTCAGCTACGGCAACCACGCCGGCTCGACGGGACCGCTCCGGGAGGGGAAGGGCACCACCTTCGAGGGTGGCGTCCGGGTGCCGTGCGTGATGCGCTGGCCGGGCCGGATTCCAGCCGGCACCGTCTGCAGCGAACCGGCCATGACCATCGACATCCTGCCGACGATCGGTGGCCTGCTGGAGGCCGACCTGCCGCTGCATCAGATCGATGGCCTGGACATCTGGCCGTTGATGTCAGGGCGGCCGGGAGCCGGTTCGCCTCACGAGGCGTTCTTCTTCTACTACCACGAGAACCAGCTCGAGGCGATGCGCTCCGGGCGCTGGAAGCTCCACTTCCCTCACACGTACCGCTCCATGTCCGGCCGGGAACTGGGCAGGG
>JAZDLC010000499.1:0-11664 GCA_043802345.1 Planctomycetota bacterium
GGGCATCGGCCGCGCCACCGCCCTCGCTTTCGCTCGCCACGGCGCCCGGCTCTCGCTGCTGGCCCGCTCGCAAGACCGGCTCGACCGGCTGGCGGAGGAATGCGGGCGGCAGGGAGCGCCTTCCGTCAGCGTGTTCGCCACGGACCTGGAGGATCGGCCCGCCACAAAGGCGGCCGTCGACCGGCTACTGGACTCGTGCGGGCCGGCGAACATCCTGGTCAACAACAGTGGCGGCCCCCCCGGAGGGCCGCTGCTGGAGGCGACCGACGAAGACTTCCTGAAGGCATTCCGCAGGCACGTGCTCGCGTCCCACTATCTCGTTCAGCGCCTGCTGCCCGGCATGGTGGAGGCGGGATGGGGACGGATCATCAACATCATCTCGACGTCGGTGAAGGAACCGATTCCGGGACTCGGCGTCTCCAACACGATCCGGGGCGCCATGGCGTCCTGGGCCAAGACGCTCGCGAAGGAGCTACCTCCGGGAATCACCATCAACAACGTGCTGCCCGGATTCACCGACACGGATCGACTGACCGAGCTGAAGGGAGCGATCTCCGCCCGTTTGGGAATCTCGGAGAAGCAAGTCGAGCAGGGCTGGCTGGCGACCGTTCCGGAGGCTCGCCTGGGCACTCCAGACGAACTGGCCGCCGCGCTCCTGTTCCTGGCCTCGCCGGCGGCGGCGTTCGTGCGCGGTCAATCGCTGGCCGTGGATGGAGGGCGGATCAGTTCGATCTAAGGGTCCGCGCAGAAGTAACTTCCTGTTTTGGGCGAGCAATCGTCGTTCCTGGCAAGGCGCGACGACGACCGTGTATTCGAGATACTCCGAGGAGGAGCAACACAGCCAGGGGCGGTGAGGGCCGGCCAAAACAGGGAGCTATTCCTGCGCGGGCCCTAAGCACGCTGCTTCGAAGGATCACGCCTGGCGTGAGTGTCTGCAGCGTGTTGATATTCCGCCAAGGAAGGCAGGAATTACGGAGTGTGACGCTAGGAGTCCACCCCGACTTCAGACAGGAACCGGAGCAAAGCGAGGTCGACCTCGAACTCCTCTTCCAGCTCGGCCTTCATGGCATCGTTCAGCAGTGCGTCACCGTTCTCGATGAACAGCTCCGCCACGCTCTTGAAGCGCTCCTGAACATCTTCCTGTTCGGTGATCTGATCGACCTGGTGGAACCAGCCGACTCGATCCAGCAGATCGATCCCCTGTTCCGCGACCGCTTCCATCGCCTCGATCCGGTGAAGCGCTTGTTCTTCCCCCGTGCCACCTTGCCCGAGCCGGGCGGTCAGCTCCCTCATGCTGGCCTCGATTCTCGATCGTATCCGGTCGTTGGTTTCAATCACCGTCAGTCTCCGTCAGGAACTGGATCGTCAGGCGCCAGATCTCCTTCCTTCATGATTTCGGCCTCATCCCGCTCATTCTTGAGGTTCTTCAGCAGCCCCTCCATCCGCAGGCCACCCTCGACGGACTCATCATAGTGGAAGCTAAGTATGGGCACCGTACGGATATGGAGCACCTTGGCCACCTCCCGCTGGATGAAGCCTCTGGCATCCTCGAGGGCTCTGGTGGTCTTGGTCCGGTCAGCCTCCGATCCCAGCACGGAGAAGAAGACCTTGCATGTTGAGCGGTCCTTCGCGAGCCTGACCCGGGTGACCGTGGGAAAGGTGATCCGAGGATCCTGCAGTTCAAACAGGACCACATTCGCCACCCTCTCCCGGATTCTCTCAGCCAATCGGCTATCCGCGCTCCAGCCCATGATCTCCTCAGATAATCTCCAGATCGTGGTCGAGAAACTCGGCCTCTGGGTGGGTCCGCACGAGATGCAGGACCTTTTCCAATTCGGCAACCACGCGCCCGGAGTCGCTGCCAGCGGCCACGAAACCGAGCGAAATCGACTGCCAGAGGTCCTGGTCGTCCACCTCCGCCGCCGAGACATTGAAGCGCGCCCGGACCCGATCGAGAATGCTGCGCACGACCTTGCGCTTGTCCTTCAGGGAGCGAGAGGTGCGCAGACGTTGCCTGGTCTCCAGCACTCCGACGACCAGCATGGGTCAGAACTCGTCGAAGTCGAGCTTCCGCTTCTCCTCCTGAACCTCGACGACCTCGACAATATCGCCGTTCTTGATGTCGTCATACCCGGCGAGCTTGAGACCGCACTCCAGACCATCTTTGACCTCGCGCACGTCATCCTTGAAGCGCTTCAAGGAATCCAGCTTGCCGGAGTGAATCACCCGGCCGTCCCGGCTGAGGCGTATCAGCGAGTTCCTGCGAATGACACCATCCATGACCCGGCAACCGGCGATCGAACCGACCCGCGAGACCTTGAACACCTCTCGAATCTCGACATGCCCGACCACGATTTCGGTCTTGATCGGCGAAAGCACACCCTCCATGGCGGCCTTCACGTCGTCGATCAACTGGTAGATCACCTGGTAGGAACGGATCTCGACGCCCTTGGAATCCGCGAGGGAGCGCGCCTTCTCGTCCGCAATGACATTGAAACCGATAACGATCCCACCCGAAGCCAGAGCCAGCAAGACGTCATCTTCGGTGACGGCGCCCAGCGCCTCGCGGATGGTCTTGACCTTCACCTCAGGGGTTTCGAGCTCCGAAAGCGACCTGCGCAGGACTTCCAAGGAGCCCTGAACGTCACAGCGCAGGACAACCTTGATCTCTTCGGCCTTGCCCGCCTCGAGACTCGCGAACAGATTCTCCAGAGTGATGCTGCCGGACGGCGCCGGTCCAGAAACTCGCTCCAGGCGGGCCCTCTGTTCCCGCTCCTCGGCCACATCGCGGGCCTGCCTGAGGTTCTCGACAACGTAGAACCTCTCGCTCGCCAGCGGAGCCTCGCCCAGGCCGACGATGTTGACCGGAATCGATGGTCCGGCCTCGTCGATCTTGTCGCCCTGATCGTTGATCAGGGTCCGGACCCGGCCATACGCCGTGCCGGAGAGAACGATGTCGCCCGTTCTCAGGGTTCCTTCCTGCACCAACACCGTCGCCACCGCACCGAGGCAGTCGTCCTTGTACGACTCGATGACGGTGCCCTGGGCCTCTCGAGTTGGATCGGCCCGCAGGTCCATGATCTCCGCCTGCAGGGAGATCTTGTCGAGCAGATCGTCCATACCCTCGCCCGTGACCGCGGAGACCTTGGCGACCTGGACGTCGCCACCCCATCCCTCGACCATGACTCCGGCCTGCGCCAGTTGCTGCAGCACCCGAGTCGGGTCGGCCTCATGGCGGTCGATCTTGTTCAACGCCACCACGATCGGCACTTCCGCGGCCTTCGCGTGCTGAATGGCCTCCTCTGTCTGAGGCATCACTCCGTCGTCCGCGGCCACCACCAGAACCACGATATCAGTGGTGTTGGCCCCCCTGGCGCGCATCTCCGTGAAAGCCTTGTGCCCCGGCGTGTCCAGGAAGGTGATCAAACCCACCCCGGACGGCGACGGCACACTGTAGGCCCGCATGCTCTGGGTAATGCCTCCCGCCTCTCCCGCGGCGACATTCGCGCTGCGGATCCTGTCCAGCAGTGAGGTCTTGCCATGATCGACGTGCCCGAGGAACGCGACGACCGGAGCCCGGAGCTCTCCACCATCCTCCCCCGCCTCGACGGCATGGGCCGCGTCGGACAACTTGACCTCGTCCAGGAAGCGATCTTCCTTTCCCTTCTCGGTGGTCAGCCTGATCTCCCGGTTCAGAGATGTCGCCACCTCCAGCACGCCCTCCTCGTCAAGGGCCAGGTTGCCGGTCGCCTGGATTCCCAGGCCCTTCAGGACCCTCAGGATGACGTTGGCCTTTACGCCGAGCTCTTGCGAGAGATCCCGGACCGTGATCGGAACCTGCACATCCACCGGTCCCGTCGGCACCGGCGCGGGGACGCGACGCCCGGAGCGCCTCGGGCCGACCCGGCGAGGCGGTCTTCGAGTGTGCGGCCCCGTCTGGATGTTGCGGATGCGGATTCCCTGGAGCAGGGGATCGTCCTCTTCATCCGGGCTCCACGACCCGCCGTCTCCCTTGAGCCGGCTGGCCGCGCGCCGTTTCTCCGCCGCGTCTCGCTCCGGCGCGCCTACTCCTGCCTTTCCGTACCTGCCGGAGCTGGTGTAACCGGGTTCGCTCGCGAGGGGATCGTGAGGCGAGACCGTCTCGGTGGACTCCGGCGAAGGATGCGGTCCTCGCGGCTTGTTGATTTCCTCCTCCGGAAGCTCGATCCGTCCCACGATCTTCGCCCCGGTCGGAACGCGCCGGCGGGGTGTCGGGACCTGCAGCACCCTGCCCCGGCCCGGCTTCTTCGAGCTCTCGCGCAGCACGTCTCCCGGCTCGGTGGGAGAACCCCTCCGCGCGGCGGGAGCAAGCGGCTCAAGCTCCGCGGACGGCTCAGTTTCGAGTGCCGTGAGAACAGGCGCCCTTCCTGTCTCCGGCCCTGACACCGGCCCCGCCTCGACCTCGGAACCTGGTTTCCTGGACTCTGGCTCCGATTCCGGCTCAGGCAGGGGCTCGGCTTCCTCCCCGGGCTCTACCCCAGGCTCCGGTTCAGATTCCGATTCAGGCTCTGGCTCGGCCGCGGCGGCCTCCTCCTCGATATCCTCCCCGAAATCGGCCTGCTGGTCCGATTCAGGAGACTCGTCCTCCTCCTGAAAGAACTCGATGAACTGCGGCTCGGGAAGCTCCTCGTCAGCGGATTCGTCCTCCTGAGCCCCCCCCGTCGCAGCCGTCTTCTTGCGGCGTCGCTTCTTTCGTGCCGGCGCGGCGGAGACAGCAACCTCCTCCTCAGCACTCTCCTCTGACGCTTCAGTCTCGCTAGACTCCTCGCGATGAGCCGCCTTCAGAATGGCCACCTCGCCAGCGGCAAGGTTCGAAGAGTGGTTGCGAATCTTGAGACCGAGCTCCTTTGCGAGCTTCAAGAGAGCCTTGCTCTCGGCTCCGATCTCCTTCGCCAACTCGTGCAGTCTCATTGAATCCTGCGTTCTCGCGTCCAGACGCCCTCATGAGGCCTAGACGCTACTTTCTTTCTCGCCTGACGCTTCTTGCTCGGACGTCGCCGACTCGGACGGCGGCACCTCGGAATCTCCCTGGATCGCGTCGCTCTCAGACGTCTTGCCCACGCTCTCGGCGCCAGTCGCCTCGCCCGCGTCGATCTCAGCGGCCACATCGCTCACAACAGTTTCATCAGTCACAACAGTTTCATCAGTCACGACAGTTTCATCAGTCACGACAGCCGCATCATTCTCAACAGCCGCAGCGCCCATGAAGGCGTCCTGGGCGGCCTTGACCTCCGCCGTCGCTTCTCCCGTCGACTCGTCCTCTCCAGCAGCCTGGCTGGGACTCACGATACTCAGCTCGTACCCGGTGAGCCGGGATGCCAGGCGGACGTTCTGCCCCTTGCGGCCGATGGCCAACGACAGTTGGTCCTCGGGCACGAGCACCCTCACATGCTTCTTCTCCTCGTCGATCTCGAGGTCGGAAATCTGTGCGGGGCGGAGAGAGTTGAGAATCAACTCCTCCAGCGAGTCGCTCCAGCGGATGATGTCGATCTTCTCCCCGTTCAGCTCATCCGTGATCGACTTGATCCGGGTTCCCCGAATGCCGACGCAGGCGCCGATGCAATCCACCCGCGAATCCACGCTGCTCACCGCAATCTTGGTGCGGAAGCCCGGCTCCCGGGCGATATTCTTGATCTCGATCACATGCTCGGCGATTTCCGGAATCTCAAGCTCGAACAGCTTCTTGACGATTTCCGGGTCGGTTCTAGAGAGCATGATCTTGACCTTGGGCCCGACCTTCTTGACGTCGTAGATGATCGCCTTGATGCGATCGCCCGGATTGTAGTTCTCGCTGCGGACCTTCTCGTGACGGGGGATGATGCCCTCCGCCTTCCCCAGATTGACAATGATGTTGCCCCCTTCAATCCGCTGAACGGTTCCGGTGACAATCGCATTGACCTTGTGCTCGAAATCGCCGTAGATGACATCCCGCTCGGCATCGCGGATCTTCTGGATGATCACCTGCTTGGCCGTCTGGGCCGCGATCCGGCCGAGCTCGTTCAGATCGACGTCCTCGGCTTCCTCGTCACCGTCCCAGGCGATGATCTCGCCGGTCTCGCGCTCGATCTCGATCGCCAGCTCTTCCCTCTCGCCGTACCGCTTGCGCACGGCAGTGAGAAGCGCTGCTTCGATTGCTTCGAAGAGCACTTCTTTTCCGATATCCTTGTCTCGATGGATCGTATCGATCAATCGAATCAGCTCTTCGCCGTTCAACATCGAACTGGATACCTGACTTGCTGACGAACATACATCTGGAGAAACACCGGAACCTCCCGGTGCTTGACCCCGATCTCGCAACGACACGGCGCCAAAAAGAAAAAGCGGGCAAAACCCACTTGATCCAGGTGCAGGCCCAATGCGTCGCAGGCCCGATGTTAGCCACCCAAGTTTGCCATTGCAAAGGGATTCGGAAGCGGTCGGTCGGATACGGCGCGGCTCGAATGATGGCCGTTTCACTGGTGGTGTTCACGCTTCTGTCCAGCTCTTCGGGATGGGCCCAGGGAATGGGGATCCAATCTCTAGATACTGGCTCCGAAAGCCGCTCGGAAAAGGCGGATCTGACCCGGCTGGCTTCCCAGTCATCGCCACCCGTGGAGATGCTCCGGACCGCCCTGAGGGGCGCGTATCGGGAAATCGTACCCACGTATGATCCGACCATCCTGTTCGCCTTCATCGACCATGAGGACGGCGACATCCGACGGCTGTCCCTGGCTTTGCTACTCCGGTCGGACTTGCCCCAGACCGCGTCCCGCCTGGAGCATTACTTCGCCGAGGCCGATCTGGCGGGAATCCGGTGGATGGTGGAGCAGATACCCCGGATGCTCGCGACCGAACACCTCCCCGCGGTCCGGGCCCTGGCCCGCCGCGACGAACAGGCGGCGGGCGACCTGGCGGCTGATCTTGCCGCCAGGCTCCCCCCCGCCACCGCCGAGGGAATCCTGCTCGAGCTGATCGAGGGTCCGCAAACCCATGAAGAAGCCCTTCCGGCGCAGCTCGAGGCGCTGGGCAGGGTCGGCAGCCTGACTGCTGGAGAGGTTCTGGCCAGGTATCGGGCCGACCCATCCCCCAGGGTCTCCGAAGCCGCAAGAGGCGCTTTCTCCGCTGTCAGCCGGAGGTTGCTCTCGATGGCAATGCTCGATCAGGAGCTGACCCTGACTCGAGAGGGGCTGCGGTGGGTCCCGGACGATCTGGAGCTGCAACTGCTGGAGGCGCGGACACTCGGCCTGTTCCTGGGAAGGGTCGAGGAGGCCCTGGAGCTGCTCAACCAATGCGAGCTGCGGCAGCGGCCGGCCGCATGGGGCGCCGCGAGCCGCTCCCTGGCGAGGATCCTGCTGGGGCGCGGCGTGATTCTCCACTTCCTTGACCGGGCCGAGGAAGCATCCCTGGCCGTCGCCGGGGCAGAGCGCGCTCTCGGTCATCCGCCAAGGCACATGGAGGAAGATGCGCTCCTTCTGGCGCAAATCCACCTGGTCAAGGCGATCTTCGCGCTGGGGGATCAGGCGGGAGCGGCACTGGCCCGGGCCGAAATCGATCGGGCCGTTTCCGCGGCCCCGTACAGTGGGGACGTTTGTCTGTTCGACCAGTCCATGATGGGAACCTTCGGCCCGCTGGTCCTGCTCGACCGGCTGAGACGCACCGGGCGGACAGAGACCCAGATCCGTTTCTTCCGCCTGGCCGAGGAGGCGCTGTTCGAGGATCGGGGAGGTCTGGCACTGGGGCTTCCGGGCGCTTCCGACGGGGTGGAGCCGGGTTCGAATCGCGCGGTCCTCGATGCCGAACGGATCAAGTCCTGGATGCCATGGTGGCGCCTTCGGGCCCTCGCCGAAGCGGGCCGGCTGGAAGAGGCCCGCGCCGTGGGGGAGAGGGTCGTTCAAGGTCTTGCGGGGACGGCCCTCTGGGACAACCGTGACCTCTCCGCGCAATGCAGCCTGTGGCTCGGCTGGATCCATGCCCGCTCCGAGCGGCCGGAAGAGGCCCGCAGCCGCTATCTCGAGGCAGAGAGCGTCCTGGAGGAGATCGACCATGCGTTTGCCCGGGACGACCTGAGAGAGCGATCGGGGCGCCATCCGCGAGGAGCCGCCCCGTACCGCCCACCCTACCGGACCTTGAGGGCCAAGACCCTCGTCGGGCTGGCGGAATTGGATGCACTCCTCCTGGGCCGGCCGGACCGGGCGCGAAACCAGGCGAGAAAGGCGATTCAGACCGATCCCTGGAGCAATGAGGCTCTGATCGCCGACGCCATCGCGGAAGCGGAGAAGGGACCCAGCAAACGCGCCCTGCGCATCCTGGACAACCTCCCCCGGACCGCCGACCTGGTGGCGGACCTGTCCCGCCTGGCGTCCGCGTGTGGCCGGCAGGAGGAGGCGGACCAACTGTTCGACATGCACCTGTCCTGGAATGCGCTGACGGAGGAGCGCAGGGGTGTGGAAGTTCGGTTCCGGCAACAAGCAGGACGCTGACAGGGCCTTTCGTTCGGGCAGGGAAATCGCCCCTCGTATCTCCACGAAAGGCGTCCCAATCCCACCACCACGAGTATGATCGAAGGCAGGAGCCGAACGTGAACGTGACGATCAACGGCAAGGATCAGGAACTGCCCGAGAATGCGACAGTCGCCGACATTCTCCGTGAGCTCGGCCTCGAGAGCCGGCTGGTCGCGGTGGAATGCAATGGGCGAATCGTCCCCCGCGACCGGCACTCCTTGTCTCTCGTGGCGGAGGGTGATCGCCTCGAGATCGTCACTCTGGTCGGCGGTGGCTAGTACTTTCGAGGACGGATCGACCGATGACTGAACAGGCGCTGAAACTGGGGCCGTACACCCTTCAATCAAGACTGATCGTGGGCACAGGGAAGTACGCGGACTTCGAGATCATGGAGAAGGCGATCGAGGCTTCGGGCGCGGACTGCGTGACGGTGGCCATCCGCCGGGTGGACTTCTCCGCGAAGGAGACCCTCCTCGACCACATCGATCGGTCCAGGATCACACTGCTGCCGAACACCGCCGGCTGCTTCACGCAGGAAGACGCCCTGCGCACGGCCCGCATGGCCCGGGAACTGCTCGATACACAGCTCATCAAGCTGGAGGTGATCGCCGACCAGGAAACGTTGCTGCCCGATCCGATCGCCACCCTGGAAGCCACGAAGATCCTGGTGGCAGAGGGTTTCACCGTGATGGCGTACACTTCGGACGACCCGATCCTGGCAAGGCACCTGGAGGCGGCGGGCGCGGCGAGCGTCATGCCTCTGGGCTCGGCCATCGGCTCAGGCCGGGGCATCCTGAATCAGAACAACATCCGTCTCATCGTCGACACGCTGAAGGTACCGGTCATCGTCGATGCGGGAGTCGGAACGGCATCGGATGTCGCGATCGCCTTCGAGTTGGGAGTGGACGGAGTCTTGCTGAACACCGGAATCGCGCATGCAAAGGATCCGGTGAAGATGGCGGCCGCCATGAAGCTGGCCACCCAGGCAGGGCGCCTGGCGTATGCGGCGGGACGCATGCCGGTGAGGCAATACGCCTCCCCCTCCTCACCCATGGAGGGGCGGGTTGGTGGATGACAGACTCTCCCGCCTGAACGATCGCATCCTCCAGTTCGATCAGGGCGTGGTGGTCGCGTTCTCGGGGGGAGTCGACTCCGCGCTGTTGCTCCGGGTCTCTGTGGAACAACTCGGCGACCGCGCCCTGGCGGTCACCGCCGAGTCGCCCTCGTTTCCGGAGCAGGACCGACGCGATGCCGTCCGTCTGGCCAGGGAATTCGGCACGGAGCTGCATCTGGTCCAGACACAGGAGATGGACAACGACCTCTACCGCCGGAACGAGCCGGATCGCTGCTATCACTGCAAGCTGACCCTGTTCGAGTGCCTGCGATCCCTGGCCCTCGAGAGGGGGTTTCAAGACCTGGCATTCGGCGCCAACAAGGATGACGAAGCGGACTTCCGCCCCGGCCATCTCGCGGCCCGGGAGCTCAAGGTCCATGCTCCCTTGCTCGAGGTCGGCCTGACGAAGGTGGACGTCCGGGAGCTGGCCCGGGATCTGGGGATTTCCGTCTGGAACAAGCCGGCCTCCGCCTGCCTCTCTTCGCGGGTGCCTTTCGGCACTCCGATCGACCGCGCCGCCCTGCTGCAGATCGACTCGGCGGAGAGTCTCCTCCGGCGCCTCGGGTACGCCCAGTGCAGGGTGCGGCATCACGGAGAAACCGCCAGGATCGAGCTTCCGCCGGGGGAGATCGTCCGCGCCGCCGGAGAGGACCGGGAGCGCATTCAGCGCGGCCTCGAAGAAATCGGATTCCGCTACGTGACCGTCGACCTCGCCGGCTACCGGAGCGGCAGCCTCAATCCAACCCCTACTTCTGGAAGATCGGCAGGTACTGGAACGGAATCTGCAGCACCAGGCAGCTCATCGCCGTAGCGTAGACGCTCCCGTACTGTCCCCCCCCGAAGTGCCCGGTGATCGCGTTCTGCTTGTTCTCGAGATCCCGGATGATCCTGCGGTGCCACTCACGCCAGAGGCGCTGATCGCGGTACACGTAGTACGCCTGGGCGGCGTAGAGCCGGGCGTAGTACGGGAAGTTCTGATCCGCGGCCCACTGATCCGGATTGAGCAGCGGATCATGCCGGCGCATGTACTCGATCCCCCGGTCGATCACCTCGCTGTCGTAGGTGCCGGCCGCGTTGAGCGTGGCCACCGCGGCCGCGGTCAGCGCGAAGCTGACCTGCGGACTGTTCAGGTGATAGCGAAACGCCCCATCCTCCCTGCGCTGCGACTTGTCGAGGTACTTCACCGCCCGGTCGATGACGCCCTTGTCCACATCAACGCCTACGTTGCGCGCCGCCCTGAGCGCCTGGATCATCAGCACGGTCATCGATCCCTCGTGATCATTCTCGTACGGCTGGTAATACCAGCCGCCCTGCTCGCTCTGAGAGCGTTCGATCAGCCGGACCGCTCCCGCCAGCGCCACGCGCATGCGCCGCAGGTCCTCCCGGGCCTTCGGCCCCGCCGAGTCACCGTAGGAGGCATCGATGCCGAGCATGCCGTACGCCTGCGAGACCGCCAGCGTCGCGAAACCGTGGCCGTGCATCTTCGACGTCGAGTCCGATTCGACCAGGAAGTAGCCGTACTTCAGCGCGCCATCGGCGCCGCCTCTCTCTCCCTCGGGCGGCTTGTCGACCTGGTGGTCGAGCAGGTACTCGATCGCGTCACGCACCTGCTGGCGGTACGGGCCGCGCCCCATGGTCGAACCTCCCGCCATGAAGGCCAGGGCGGAGAGAGCCGTGACCGCGAGCGGCGCCCTCGTGACGTCCTCGCTTCTTTCCACCGAAAACGAACGGTCTTCGTTCTGGTTCTTCGCCAGGTACTCGAGGCCGCGGCTCGCGATCCTCGCCGAGCGGACCAGAGTGTCCTCGACGCTCGGTTCGGCCTGCTCTTCCGCCGACTCACCGGCAGCGGACCCCAGGAACTCCGCGCCGGGCAGAAGCAGCAGCGCCGCCACCCAGCAAGCCCTGATCACGTCCCCAATGGGGCCCCTACTTCTGCGAATCATTTGCCTTCTTGTAGTACTGCTCCAGGAGCTTGCGGTACTTGGCCGGGAACTGGTCTGGACTCAAGTTCATGAACATCTCGGCCACCTT